>DATMBG010000058.1 GCA_035559535.1 Candidatus Limnocylindrales bacterium | reverse complement strand
CAAGCCGTTTCAACGTTTACAGGGTCGTCATGAGTTTGAGGGGACGGGGATGGGGTTGGCGATTTGTCAGAAGATTGTCAAGCGGCACAAGGGGGAGATTACGGCTCGCAGTGTACCGGGAAAAGGAAGTACTTTTACTATAATACTGCCGGCTCAACAATCTAGAACCTAGAAGATCCTCTTCTCCTCTCTGGCCAGTTTATTCCCCTATCTGAAATAGGGTAGCCTTGGGCAGGCGAGACCTCTGCGCTCCCTAGAAGGGAGATGTTTTACTCCGATTCCGGAGTCAACTCCACGATAAGCCCATCTCCCCATCCATATTTTGCCTCTGAGAGCCTTCGGACCCGGGCACAGAGGTTTGGTTCCTGGTCGGCTTCCACTATGCGGGCATGACCCTTGTAAGTCTGCTCTCCCACCCGAAATACTACCCGGGCATCTTGCCGAATATTTTTCACCCATTGGGCATTCTCTCTACGTTCGGCAATAATATAATAGCGCCCATTTAACTCGGTAAACCAGATCTCAATTTCCCTGGGCAGGCCGGTCCGCCGCCCCCGGGTCGTTAAATAAAGGTATTGCAATTTTCCTCTCTCCTGTGAAATAAACCCTTGAAAGAGGTAAATTTTGACCCTTTTTACCAAACTTAAAAATTTACCCTTTAGGGAATTATCGAGATATTTCCTATCTCTTTATGTTTTTTCCTATAGTGGCTTAAAGTTTGCTTATTTATCAAATCAGAAGCCTCATACCCCATTTGAATAGAAATGTCGCATAACTGCAAGGCGACCTCGGGGTGATCGCCTTTAACAGGGCAGCCGCAAAGGGCTACTCCTACAGTTTAGGCGATGTTTTAACAGGGGAATGAGGGGAGCAGGCACTTTTAAATCAAATTATTGAAAGGAGGTTTCTTATGCTTTGGACGATTGCCCTTATATTGCTTATTTTTTGGATACTGGGATTGGTTTTTAAGGTAGCCGGCGCTTTTGTTCATATTCTGCTTTTGTTGGCGATTATCGTTGGACTTATCCAACTTTTTACGGGAAGCCGGGGACCTGTCTGATAATTTTATCCGGGTATTCCTGCTCCGGCAAAACGCATCAGCAGGTGAAGCCGGGTCTGATGAGCTTGTTGATGCGTGTTTTTCTTTAAGTATTTACCTTCTCCACAGATTTTATATTTCATGCTTTCTATTTACGGATACATCGGAATCCCCAGGAGGCATCTGAAGCGATCCCGTAGGTTCTGGCTCCACACTGTAAAGTAAAGTGGGAATCTGCCCGTTGTGGGGCCTGGTCGTCAAAGCCTCGAAGAATTCCCATACCCAGTTCCCGGGTGGCGGTCCATTCCCAGATATTCCTACTTTTCTGAATCTCTCCCTGTTCGCAGGCAGAAAACCATTCCTTGTCGGTAGGCAGGCGCTTACCCGCCCATTGGCAATAGGCCTCACTTTCATACCAGGTTACTCCGACCACAGGATCCTCCGGTCGGTTATAATCACCCTGTTCCCAAAGGGCCGGATATTTTCTGGGATTTTCTTGAATACTCCTCCAGCCTATCGGAGACCAGTAATCTGGATTTTCATAACCGCCGGCTTCTATAAATCTTTTAAATTCCGCATTGGTTACTTCGTAGGCATCCATACCTGATTGAATAAGGGAGGTAGAAATCCTGAAGACTTTAACCTCATCGAAGGACGCCGGAATGGCCCGGGTGTGGAGGCCTACCTTCCCGGCCCGGTAATTTATATCAAAATAATTAAAAATCTCTTCCCCATCGAGAAAGGCCCTCACCTGATTTCCTGTAAGGATCACTTTAAACAGGTAGTCTCGGTTTACCTCTATCTCCTGGCTGACCTCCACCTGTCGGGTCCAGTCTCCGTTTTCATACCGGATAATGGCCAACTGTTTTCCGGCACCGGCAAAGCCAAAATAATAAAACTTGCTCCGGTCAGCATTACACCGAAAAATAATACCGATATTTCCTTTTTTTAAAGCCCGTCCTTTGGCTTCGAACTGATAATCTAGCCAACTCTCCTTTCCTACAATGGCATCCAGCCAGTTTCCTTCGGTGGAAGTCTGATGAAAACGACCGTCTTTAACTTCCCAGGTTCCACTAATGATTTGCCATTCGGCTGCATTTCCTTTCTCGAAATCATCACTGAAAAGTATTTCTTCTTGAGCAGAATTATCCGGCAACCTGGAGAGGCTAAAAAAAATGGTGAAGAGAACTAAGAAGGTCGACGGGAAACAAATTTTTTTGGATTTACAAGGCATTTCGTGTGCACTAAACGGTCACATTGCAGACAAGACCTCCGGTTACCTGCCGGAGTAACTGAGGATCTATGGCAAAGAGGGTCCTGGGAGTTCCAGCGGCTGCATAGAGACGATCACAGGACATCAAATTCTGGTCTATGTAAACCGTTAATTTTTCTTTATGGGCTACCGGGGGAACACCTCCGATTACGAACCCGGTTTTTTCCAAAACAAAATCGGCATCGGCCTTATTGATTTTCTTTACTCCTTGCAAACGGGCTAGTTTGGCAGTATCTACCTTCTTATCTCCGGAACAGAGGACCAGGATGGGTTGTCCATCGGCTTCAAAGATGAGGGACTTTACAATATTTTTAACCTCAGTACCAATGGCATCGGCTGCCATTTGAGCCGTACGTGTTTCTTCCTTAAATTCAACAACTTCTATTGGAATTCCACGATCCTTAAAATAGGCTTTGACACGCTCTACTGACTGGGACATGGTCATGTGAAGTAGCCGTACAAATAAGCGGTAATCCACCGCTCCATCCTCTTTATTGATTACTCTCTTAGCCTATTTGCCCCATCTGTCGGGCTATCTGTTCTAACCTTTCAATACGCTTTTCAGTTGGCGGATGGGTACTGAAGAGAGAGAAAAGCCCGTCCCCCTTCAAACTTTTGAGAGGGTTAATAATGAATAAATGGGCCGTTGTTGGAGACGCTTCAAGCATAGGACGCCGATACACAGCCGTTTCAATATTCCTGAGCGCACTGGCAAGGGCTAAAGGTCGACCGCTGATCATGGCTCCATCTTCATCGGCTCCATATTCCCGTGAGCGGGAGATGGCCATTTGAATAAGCATGGCGGCGATGGGAGCCAGGATAATCATTAAAAGAGAAGCTATGGCACCTCCGGCCCCCCGGTCCTCATCATCCCGGGAAAATCCACCGAACATAAAACCCCATCGAGCCATGTCGGCCAAGAAGAAAATAGCCGAGGCCATGGTAGCCGCAATGGTGCTGGTAAGGATATCTCGATTCTTCACATGGGCCAATTCATGACCCAAAACACCTTCTAACTCTTGTCGATTCAGGATCCTTAAAATTCCTTCTGTGGCCGCAACAACGGCATGGTCAGGATTTCGCCCGGTAGCAAAGGCATTGGGTGTATCTGATGGAATAATATAAACTCGAGGCATGGGAAGGCCTGCTTTGATTGCAAGGTTACGGACAATATCATAAAGTTCTGGAGCTTCCTGTGGGCCTACTTCCCGCGCCCCATAAAGACTCAGAACTATCTTATCGCTGAACCAATAGGAGAAGAAATTCATTGCCAGGGAAAAGATAAAGGCTACGATAACTCCCTGCCTTCCCCCTACAAGGCCACCGATAAACATCAACAAGATCGCCAACCCCGCCATCAGTAAAGCGGTTTTAAATACATTACTCATATCTTACCTCCCAATATAATTCCTGGAGTAATCCGATATCCCCGACAAAACTCCTCGCCGGTCATGATACGACGATTCTCAGGCTGTAATTCTGTTAGTATAATACACCCCTCACCGGTTTTTATCAAGGGTCCTTCTCCCTTTCGGATTTCCAGAATAGTCCCCGGCGGAGAAGCTGTTTCATCTACATAATGGGGAACCAGAAGGGTCTTCCAAATTTTCAAGATTTTTCCATTAAAATAGGTATAGGCTCCGGGCCATGGATTTAACCCTCGAACTTTACAATGGATCCGCTGGGCAGAATCCCTCCAGTCCAATAATCCATCCTCCTTCTTCAATAAAGGAGCATAGGTAGCCTGGGAGGGATCCTGGGGTTGAGGATGAAGGGTGCCCTCTTCCAGAGCCCGGAGAGTTCGAAGGAGCAAATCGGCACCTCGAAGGGCCAGTTTATCCTGCAAGCTTCCGGCCGTATCTTCCGGTTCAATAGGAACACGTTCTTGTAAAAGAATAGGTCCTGTATCCATCCCTTTATCCATGAGCATGGTCGTAACCCCGGTCTCCGTCTCCCCATTTATGATAGCCCATTGGATCGGAGCAGCTCCGCGATACCTGGGCAGTAAAGAGGCATGAACGTTGATACAGCCATAAGGCGGAATTTTCAAAATTGATTCCGGCAAGATTTGTCCATAAGCTACAACTACAATAAGATCCGGGGCTAATTCTGCCAGAACCTGCTGTACCTCCGGGGACCGGATTTTTTCCGGCTGTAAAACCTTAATCCTATGGGCCTCAGCCTTTACTTTTACAGGAGAAGGAAGCACCTTCTGACCACGGCCTCTAGGCCGATCAGGTTGCGTTACCACGGCTATAGGCTTGAAGCCCTGCTCGATAAGTCGTTCTAAACTGGGAACCGCAAATTCAGGGGTTCCCATAAATAGGATTTTTCTAAATTTTCCCTGCATATCTTTGATTCTACGCTGGATCTTAATTTTATTCTCCCTTTACCTGGAGTTTGCCAGATAAATCCCACAGGCTATTAAACTACCTCCCACCAGAAGCTGCCGGGTGATGGGTTCATGCAAAATTAAAACACTTAAAATAATTCCAAAAAGAGGGTTGGTAAAGAAAAAAGCAGAGAGTTTGCTGGCCGGATAACGTTTTAATAAAAGATTTCGACCTATAAAACAGAATCCTGCCACTATGACCCCCTGATATAAGAGCGCTCCAATGACTTTGGAGGTCAGTAGAGAAGGATCTAACCTCTTTTCCAGGAAGAAACTTAACAGGAAAAAACCGGGAACCCCATAGACCATCTGCCAAAAAAGGAGCTTTACAGGATTAATCCCTCGCATAATCTTTTTCGTATAAACAAACAGGATACTCAAACAGAGTGAGCTGAATAAGGTAAAAAGATTTCCGAGCCATAAATTCCTGCTCTCCGGATGGAATTTTCCTACGAACAGAACTATAATCCCCAAAAAAGCGATGACAAACCCCAGGAAATTTCGAATAACCAGTTGATCTCCGGGAATAAAACAGTGCGCCAGCAAAGCTATCATCAAAGGATAAATACTAAAAATAGTGGTCGAGTAAATAACCAGAGTTCTCTCAAGACCCAGATTTAAAAAGCTGATTTGTAAGATAAAAAGAAGACCAACAAGGGTCAGGGGATAGAGTTCCCCAGATCGAACCCGTAAGGGGGTATGGGTCCATAAAGCCCATAAGGCAATACATATAAATCCCAAACCGAAACGAAATCCTGCCAAAGCCAGGGGTGGGATTCCTTGAAGACTGATTTTTGTTGCTACCCCATTGCCACCCCACAGCAGACAAAGGAAAAGGGTCAATAAAGCCGCTTTGAAACCAATTTTCTGGTCTCTGGTTGGATCGATAGTTTCGTCTGTTTTCTTGACTAGATTTTTTCCCATAAGTCATCTAGATTCCCCTTAAAAGCCTAAATCAATGAGAACCATCTCCCCAGAAGTAACTGTAACAATTTAGTAGGTGTCACTTTTTCTGTCTGAACACCCCCTAGTCCCCCCTCCCTAACCATTACCCACATTTTTTCATTTCAGGGGATTAATAACTGGTTTAGCTATCTTGCTGGTTGAGTAGCGAAATGCATTGAATCTCCTTCGTGAGGGAAAGATTCCTCTTTTTGCAAGGTGGGTCAACCGGGATGGTTGACCTACTAACCGTTTTGAGCCCATCCTCCCAAATCGAAAAATGTGGGTAAAGATAAGCAATCCCCCCTCGAGGGGGGATTGGGGGGTGTTCCTTTTTCCACCTACTTTGTTACAGTTACCCCCCAAAAACAGAACTTGACAACGTATTTTAATTTTAAGTATGCTATTTTTAATATACTTTGTCAGGGGAATTTTTATTATCTCATTCATACACGGTTTACTTAGTTTTGCTTGACTTTTAGGTGGCCCTCACCCCCGGCCCCTCTCCCACAAGGGGAGGGGGGAGTTGGGAAGTTGATCCGGAGATTTGCCGGCTCCCCTTTTCCCAGGCTTCCATGTTTATCAATTTACTGGTTCTGTTCTTGTTTTTACTCTTAACCTTCCGGGCGACCTTTCCTTTGATATTCCGTCTTAAGACCCATCTCCCCGGGGTGGATTTGGGAGATCCGGTCCATATTCTTTCTGTAATAGGGTGGAACTATCAGAGTCTTTCCCATGGATTTAAAGATTACTGGAACCCTCCTTATTTTTACCCCCATCGTCTGACCCTGGCATATTCCGAACATTTTTTCATTCCCTCTCTCCTGGTTACCCCGGTGATATATACCACAGGAAATTTAATACTGGCTTATAATATCCTGATCCTTCTCTCTCTGACCCTCTGTGCTTTTGGAAATTTCCTTTTAATCCGATACTTAACCGGAAGCCGACTTGCGGGAATTTTAGGCGGGATCGAACTGGCCTATTCTACCTACATGCTGAGCAACTTTGCCCAATTACCTTACATGACGGCCCAGTGGATTCCTTTTACTTTCCTGTATCTTCTTAAATTTTTTGAAGACCGAACTTATAAAAACTGGCTCCTTTTTACTTTTTTTTATCTGCTTCAGGTTTTATCCAGTGCATACTACGGTTTATTTCTTACAGTTTTTGTGGGGATTTTCCTGCTGATCTTTGGAATCAGACAAAAATTATTTCAAACTCCGGGGTTTTGGATCCAAATCGCTTTGTTTCTCATCATCGTTCTACCCTTATTCGGCTTTTTCTTCTATCCTTATCTCGTGGTCAAAAATCAGATGGGATTCCAGAGAAGTTTAGGGGAGACGCATTATTTTTCCGCCAATATTCGGGATTATGCCCGGGTTCTACCTCACAACCCCTTATACGGAAAGGTACTTTATCCACCCGGAGTTGGAACGACGTCTCCTTTCTGGCTTTTTCCCGGAATAACCGCGCTATTCCTGGGGTTTCTTGGATCTTCTAAGGGGTCTATTTCCCGGAGAAAACTCCTCCTTCAAAGTCTGGGTATCCTTATTCTGATCGGGCTTTTCTTACTCTTTGCCCTTGGTCATGAAGTTATGATCTTCCCTTTATTAATTTTCGGAATCGGTTGGGGGTTGTATACTCTTTATGAAACCAACAGAGGGACAAAAAAGGGTATAGAACTCGAGAAGGATCCAGGGGGGGAAGTTCCTTCTCTTCCTCCCCTTCTCTCTCATTTTCCCTTCCTTCCCCGTCTCTTTCTGATCTGTTTGATCCTGGCTTTTTTGTTCAGCTTTGGCCCCACCCTGAGTTTTCACGAAAAGGAGATTCCTTATGGACCTTACCTTCTTCTCACTGGTCTAATACCCGGGTTTAAAGGGGTCCGGGTAGTAAGTCGATTCAATATCATGGTCACTTTCTTCCTCGGCGTATTAGCCGGATTTGGGCTGGTCAAAGTGTTGAACTTAATTTCTTCAAAATATATTCGCGGAATTGTGGGTATATTTCTGGCATCCTTTTTATTCCTGGAGCATTGTACCGATGCCATGTGGATTGTTCCGGCCAATACTTTAAACCAAACTCCCGAGGTTTATACCTGGCTTAAGAATCAACCCGGAGATTTTACTATTTTAGAGTTACCTCGGACCCCTGTTGATATTCTCACTGCCTACTATGCCATCACAACCCATGGAAAGAAAAGTGTTGGAGGTTATTCAAGCTTTATACCTCCCTTCACCACCTGGTTTTTTCAGCAGATGGAAACGTTTCCTTCAGAAAACTCCCTTGAAAAGATTCGAGCTTTGGGGGTACGCTACGTAATCCTTCACAACCGGCGGTTCATTACCGAGAAACATCTCTCTGATGTGCCCCTTCAACTTAAGGCTTTCTCCGGTTTCCTTCAACCTGTTAAGCAATTTCCTTCTTCGGACACGTATGTTTTCGAAGTCATTAACCCCAGGAACGAGCCTTTCAATCTTGAGACAACGGCCGATCCGGTTAAACTTATTTTTCCCGACCAGGTTCCGCATCTAAGTGAGGTACAGGCCCGGTTGGATGTATCTATTCCGGCTGGAGATCTTCGTCTTTCCCCGTATCCGGAGTTTAATTCCCGTGCTAAAATCAGGTGGATTCGGTATACTCCTTCCCTGGCTGAATATTCCCAGGAGGTCCATTTACCCCAGAAATTCCTCCTGAGTTCTGCAGATCCCGGGCTTTCCTTTACCGTGAGAACTCCTTCCATACCGGGAACCTTCTTACTGGAAATTTATGATGAAAAGGGGAAAAAGCTGCTGGATCAGAAACAGGTCGTTGTGAATTAATTACCACCGACACAAAAGTCCAAGGGTTAAAGTCAACCCAGAAGTTACCAGCATGATTCGATTGGCACGATAGATATCTTCAAGGGTTAAAGATCGGGTTGAATCTCCCAAGGTCGGTTTAAGAGAGGGTTTTCCTTGATAAAAGTTTAATCCACCAAGTTGAACCCCTAAGGCTCCGGCAACGGCTGCCTCTGAAATTCCACTGTTCGGGCTTGGATGTTTTTGTCCATCCCGCAAAACGATTTTTAAAGCTTCAAATCCCCTTTCCCCGCAAAGAAAAGCGGCCAAAGGCATCAGTATTCCCGCAATTCGAGCCGGTATGAAATTAGCTATATCATCCAGCCGGGCCGAAGCCCATCCGAACCGGAGGTATTTTTCATTTCGATACCCTACCATCGAGTCCAGGGTATTAATTGCCTTATAGGTCAGAGCGAGGGGAGCTCCTCCCAGAAAGGCAAAAAACAGAGGAGAGATAACGCCATCGACGGTATTTTCGGCAACGGTTTCAACTCCCGCCCGAACAATTTCAACAAAATCTAAGTTTTCGGTATCCCGACCTACAATCATAGCCAGATCTTTTCTGGCTTTTAAGAGATCACCTTTTTGAAGGGCCCAATAAACCTTCATACTTTCTTGATATAGGCTTTTAACGGATAGGGTGGTAAAAATCAAGACGATGGAAAGACCAGTACCCAGGGTTGGATGAAGAAAATGGGCCAGATTTACTAATCCTGTTGAAATAAGGAAAATACCGCCTACGATAAAGACGGTCAGGATAACTCCAGCCAGCCGCTCCGCTATTTTAAGGCGTCGCAGAAATCGCTCAGTTTGGGTAATGGCATAACCTATGCCTCGAACTGGATGTGGGAGCCAGCGAGGGTCACCCAGGATAAGGTCCAGCAGGTAGGCCAGGAAAATTTCCACGGACAGCACTCCCACACCTCCACACTATCTTTTACAAAGTCGGGCACAAAAAAATCCGTTGAATATCTCCGGGTACAAATAGGTTTTGAGATAAGCTTCTTCTGTAACCAGAGGACCTAAGGTCCCGGGAAGATATTCTTCTACCGGCTCTGTTTGGAACTCTGAATGGGTCTGGAGAAATTTTTCAACAACCTCTTCATTTTCTTCAGGTTCTGTGGTACAGGTACTGTAAGCCAGGATTCCTTGTGGCGCTAAAAGGGGAGCTACGGCATTTAGTAAGGTCAGTTGAAGACCCTGTAAGCGCCGGATTTGTTCTTCTGTCACCCGCCACTTGGATTCGGGATGGCGTCGAAAGACTCCGCATCCTGAGCAGGGAGCATCCACCAAAATACGATGGAAGGACCGTTTACTTAAATCTTTGAGTTGGGTGATATCTCCGATTCGGGAAGTGACCGAAGTAATCCCGAGTCTCCGGCAGTTTTCCTCAAGTAATTTGATTTTACTGGCATTGAGATCTACCGCCAGGATCGTTCCGGTATTTTTCATCTGTTCTGCCATCTGGGTCGTTTTGGTGCCCAAGCCGGCACAGGCATCCAGAATTGTTTCATGGGGTTGGGGATCGAGGATTCGAGTAATCAGCATGGAACCCGGATCCTGTACGGTAAACCACCCCTGGACATAGGCCGAGAGGGTTGCAATGGGTGGATGGTCCTTTAAGATAAATCCAGGTAGATCAAAGGGAAGCGGAATGACTGTCTTGACTTCTTTCTCCAGCTCTTCCCGCAAGGTCACCGGGTCCGTTTTCAAAGGATTCATACGAATAGCCAGGTCTGGAGGCTGGTTGTTGGCCTGGCACCACCGAATGGTTCTATCCCTACCATACCGATTAACCCATCGCTTCACCAGCCATTCTGGATGGGAGTATTTTACCGCGATGTGTTTCACCGGGTCTTTTTCCAACTCCGGGAAGGTCAGCCGCTTCCGGTTTCTGTCTAAGGCCCGAAGAATTGCATTGACAAGGTTGTGGGATCCCGGGTATCCCACCTTTTTCGCCAGTTTCACCGATTCGTTAAGGGCAGCAAAGCCGGGGACCCTGGTCAGAAATAAAAGCTGATAAGCTCCAAGCCTTAAAATATTTCGAATCCAGGGTGTTGTTTTTTTTAAGGGCTTTGTACATACCTGCTCCAATTGCCAATCCAGGGTTTTCTGCCACCTTAATACACCATACACGAGTTCCGTAACTAAGGCCTTATCCTCTGGACTCAGGGAACTCCGCTTCAATTCTGCATCCAGGGCAAGATCTGCATAGGCTTTTTTTACCTCAACCTGGTATAAAATGGCCAGGGCTAATTCTCGAGCTGTGGAAGGTTTAAAAACAATGGCTTAGAAACCGAAAATTGGAAGTGGAGAATCTTCCATTTCCAATCCTCGCTTTTGGTGAAGTTTTAAATCTACGCGACTGTCCCCCAGGTAAACCTAGGATTCAGGAGTTCTTTTCCTAAATTTCGTCTGGATCCAGCTTTATGTCAAGGAAGACTTTGGCCGGATTCACTCATCCTCTCACCTTTCACAACAGACCTTCCCATAATTCCCTTGACAAAGCAACCCTTTTTAAGGAACATAAGAAAAGATAAAGATTTTTATTTTTCTCAAGCTTAAGGAGGTTACGTTTCACGAGTGGTAGGATATGCCTACGACTTGTGGGATAGCCTTTTACCAACGAGGGGAGTTAGCTTTGGCAGAAGCCTTTGTCGATAAAAGTGATCTGGAAATTGTAGAGCATATCGCCCGAAGTCGGGAGAAAATCCTGACCGAGGTCAGTAAGGTGATTGTTGGGCAGGAGAAAGTTTTAGACGAGTTGTTGATAGCCCTTTTTTCTCAAGGGCACTGTCTTTTTGTGGGGGTTCCCGGGCTGGCCAAGACTTTACTGGTTAATACCCTGGCCAGGGTCTTGGATTTAGAGTTTAAACGGGTTCAATTTACTCCAGATTTGATGCCTTCTGATATTACCGGAACGGACATTCTGGAGGAAGATCCGGTCACCAAACAGCGAACTTTCAAGTTTATCAAAGGCCCGATTTTTTGTAATATTCTTCTGGCCGATGAGATCAATCGGACGCCACCTAAAACCCAGGCGGCTTTGCTTCAGGCCATGCAAGAATACAAAGTCTCGGCAGGTGGCACAACCTATCCACTTAGCCTTCCCTTTTTCGTTCTGGCAACCCAGAACCCTATTGAACAGGAAGGAACTTATCCGCTTCCCGAGGCTGAGCTGGATCGGTTTATGTTGAATATCTACGTCAACTACCCCCAGATGGAAGAGGAAATGCAAATTGTAAAGCGGACCACGTCAGATCTGGATCCCCAGGTAGAGGTGGTCCTCAATGCCGCGGAAATCTTGGCTCTTCAACGGATGGTTCGTCGAGTACCTTGCTCGGATTATGTAATTTCCTATGCCGTTCGGCTGGTCAGAAACTCACGGCCTACCGAACCCACGGCTTTCGATTTTATCAAAAACTGGGTAGACTGGGGTGCCGGTCCACGCGCTTCCCAATATCTCATCCTGGGTGGAAAAGCCCGGGCCATTCTACGAGGGCGTTACGCCGTATCTACCGAAGATATCCGGGCTATTGCCCCTTCAGTCTTACGCCATCGGATCGTAACCAATTTTAAAGCAGAAGCGGAAGGGGTCTCTTCCCTGGATATTATCCAAAAACTCATAGAGGAAACACCGGAGACTATTTCTTAAAAGCCTAAGTACCAGGAAGTCCAAAGTTCAGAGTTTTCCATGGGAAGGCTTTAAACTTTGGACTCTGGATTAAACAAAGAAGTGGTTGTATCATCCCATCGAACTTTCCTGGATCCCACGGTCATTGCCAAGTTATCCAGTATTTCCCTCAAAGCCAGGTATATTGTAGAGGGGACTATCGCAGGACTTCATAAAAGTCCTTACCATGGATTTAGTGTGGAGTTCTCTGAACATCGAGAATATGTAGAAGGAGACGAGATTCGGCATATCGATTGGAAACTCTATGGTAAGTCGGATAAATATTATGTTAAACAGTTTGAAGAAGAATCCAATTTAAGATGTTATCTGCTATTGGATAGCAGTAATTCCATGGGGTATAGCTCAGACGGTAAAATGACAAAGTTAGAGTACGGGAGCTATGTGGCAGCTTCTCTGGCTTATTTAATGGTTAAACAGGGAGATGCTGTGGGGTTTATGACCTTTAATGAAGATATTGCCGATTTTGTTCCCCCTCGCTCGACCCTTTCCCACATCAAGGTAATCCATGACAAACTGGAGAATCTAAAGCCCTCAAAGAAGACAAATATCAGTAAGGCCTTAACGGATTTAGCAAAGAATATTAAACGACGCGGGCTTATCATTGTCATCTCGGATTTGTTTGATGATCCCAAACAGGTTCTGGATAGCTTAAAGCACTTCAGGTACAGAAAGCACGAGGTGGTTGTATTGCATATCCTGGATACGGCAGAACTGGAATTTCCTTTCAGCGATTTCATCTTGTTTGAAGATATGGAGTCAGATCTGAAAGTCATGGCAGACAGTAAGGTGATTCGAAATGAGTATTTATCCCGTATCCGCGCCTTTATCGATGAGCTTAGGGATAACTGCCGAAAGAATCGAATTGACTATGCCCTGTTTAATACTTCTACACCTCTGGATGTAACCCTTGCAACCTATCTGCTACGCAGAAATAAATAGTACCGGTGACTTTGTGCTAAGTACTGAGTACTGGCCACTTAGCACAAAGTCACCGGTACTTTGTTATGTTCTCATTTCTAAACCCTTTTTATTTATTCGGGCTGACTTTAGCCTCTGTACCCATTATTATTCATATGATCCACCGGCGAAAAGCGAAACCCATGCGGTTTCCAGCTGTGGAATTTGTATTGCTTTCCAACCGGGAGGTTGCCCGGAGGTTGAAACTCCGGGAAATTTTGCTGTTGATATTACGCACCCTTATGGTAATCTTGCTGGTACTCACCTTTTCCCGTCCTCTTTTAAATGCTTCTATCGGTCAGGATACCCAGCGACCTAACAGCGCAGTTATTTTGTTAGATAACTCCTACAGCACCCGATATCAAGAACCTGAAAGCACTCGATTTGAACAGGCCAAAGAGATTGCACGCCGGATCGTTAAAAAATCCCGGGGACAGGATAGCCTCGGCTTAGTTTTTAGTGATAACGAAAAAGTAACCACCTCGATTCCTCTTCTCTTTGACCACCAGAAACTTCTAGGAGAAATTGATAAAGCAGAACCCTCCTATTTGGCTGCGGATTTTTCCGGTGCCCTGGATAAAGCGTACACCTTTCTGAAGGATTCAAACTTTTTGGATAAGAACCTTTATATCATCACCGATTTAGCCCGAAACGGATGGGAATCTGTAAATGTGGCCAATATTAAGTTTTTTAATCCTCAGGTCCGAGTCTATGTAATTAACCTGGCCGAAAATGAAGAACGGGATAATGTGGCCATTCAGGATGTACAACTCAATCAAAATTTTATCGGAGTGGATCTACCGGTTTCCTTGAAAGTTAAGGTAAAGAACTTTTCTTCTAACCCGGTTAAGAGTTTGACCGCCCGGTTGTACATTGAAGGGAAAAAAGTTGCCCAGAAGTTCCTCGATATCAAACCCATGGAAGAAGTGGAAGGCGAGTTTCGCTATCAATTCTCCAAGCCGGGGTGGTACAAAGGCTTCGTCGAAATCAGCGATGATAACCTCATGGTAGACAATAAATTTTATTTCTCCACCCACGTCCGTGAAAAGATTAGAGTCCTGGTCGTCAACGGAGATCCGAACAGTGTTTTCTATAAGGATGAAACCTTCTACTTGAGATATGCTTTGAACCCGAAGGTAGCCTTTGAGCAGTTTATTATTTCGCCGATTATCGTAGCCACGACGGAATTTGAGAACTATGAGCTAAAAGATATTGATGTTCTCATGTTTTGTAATGTCGGCACACTTTCTGAGAATAAGCTTCAAGAAACCCTTCGTTATATTCGCCAGGGGGGGCATCTGATCATTTCCTCAGGAGAAAAAGTCAAACCAGACGTTTACAACCGGCTGTTTTTATTAAAGTTTAATCTGCTTCCCTATAAGTTACAGAGCGTGGTAGATACAGGATCGACACCGGTTAAGGTAAATACAACCAATTTACATCATCCTATTTTTAAGGTTTTTGAAGAGGAAAGGCGCGGCAGTTTAGGATCTGCCGAATTTAGAAAGTATGTGAAAGGGGATTTGACAACCCTACAACCTAGCTCCCAGGTGATTGCGTCCTTTACTTCAGGAGATCCTTTCATAGCCGAGCACAAATTGGAAAAAGGGAGTGTTCTGTTTTTTGCCTCGACCCTAGATCGGGATTGGACCAACCTTCCCAGCAAGCCAGCCTTTTTACCCCTTCTTCATCAGGCTATATACTATCTGAGTACTGGTCTGGAGGAGGTAAGAAGAGAAGAACCTTTAAGAGTCGGACAGGTTAAGGAGGTTAAGCTGGACCTGGCAAATCCTCCCTCCCAGGTCATGGTTGAAGATGCGGAAGGAAGAGCCCAATCTGTTGATCTCCAGATGGATGAAGCCCAACCTCTCCTGGCCTATAAATCCACCTATATCCCAGGAATTTATCGGGTGATATTACCGGGCCAATCGAACAAAAAAGATTCTTTTCTCTTCTCTGTAAATCTAGACCCCTCGGAGTCAGACCTGAGTCCTATATCGCAGGAAGAGATCTCCAAACGACTCGATTCGGTTCCAATTAAACTTATTCCCAAATCCTCCTTTCTGAAAGGTGAAAACCTTGTCGATAACTCACGAAATCAAGTCTGGCCATTTCTGTTATCCGCCCTGCTGGGGCTTATGATTCTGGAGACCTTCTTAGCCCACAAAGATTGAAGATTTACCCTCCCCTCCCAGGGTATTCCCTACGGGAACAGGTACTGTTTGGATTTTCATTCCCTTTGAGTTTCTCGTTCCCGGGCTCAAGCCCGGGGGCGAAACAGGGGTAAAAAATTATCCTTGGCACAAGAGATAAACCAATAACCGTTAGTAACGGTAACCCTTTAGTAGGTGTCACTTTTTCTATCTGAACATCTCCCTAACCCCCCTCCAGGGGGAACTTCAGCAGCAGCACCCCCCTGTCAGTTCCCCCTGGAGGGGGGGCCAGGGGGGTGCTTCTTTTTCCACTTACTAAATTGATACGGAGACTAGCCGTTAAAATTTTATTGACATAACCCCCTTATCCATGGTAGCTTATAGGAAAGATTACGTAATAAGTTTATTTACTTACTTTTCAGATTATTCAAAGGGGTGATGCCTTGTCTGTGAATTATGCCGTCTTGGTACTGAACGCGAGTTATGAAGTGATTCACGTTTGTAATTTAAAGAGAGCGATTACCCTGATATTTAAGGGAGTAGCCATTGTCGAGGAAGAGACCGATATGGTTTTACGCTCTCCTACCATATCTATCCCTGTACCGGCTGTAATCAGGCTTTTACGGTACGTAAAGATTCCCTATCATCGGGTTAAGTTTTCGCGAAAAAATGTATTGATCCGGGATAATTATATTTGCCAGTATTGTTATCAAAAATTCAAAATTATGGATCTTACCCTGGATCATGTAATCCCCCTTTCTCGAGGTGGATGGGATGGATGGGATAATGTAGTAACTGCCTGTCGGTCATGCAATAATCGAAAAGGAGACGATACTCCTGAAGAAGCTGGCATGAAACTTTTAAGAAAACCGAGACTTCCCAGTGTGGTTACTTATTTGCAGATTATAAGACGGCTCGGAGAAGAGAAGAAAGAGTGGCGACGATATCTGTTTTTTGATCAGGAAGAAGAGAATTCCCTGGAACGTCAGCAAGAGAAATATCTTATTTCTTCAACCTGACGCAGAGTTTTAATACACTGTTTACCTCATCTTGACCTCATAATGCCGCTTTCACTTTTCCACTCCCCTCCCTTTGTGGGAAAGGGGCCGGGGGCCTAGGCGCCAGGTTAAGGTGCCCCCACCCTTTCCCTCCCCCGTTTCCCAGGGGAGGGAATTTCGCTTCAAAGTTCCTTTCCCTGCAAACTAAGGTAGGGGCGCAAGGCCTTGCGCCCATACAACGTCTCATTTGACATTAAGGGGGCCCTCCTCATGGATCTCACTCCTTATCCTGACGCGTATGGGGGCTGGGGGGGGGGTGAGGGCAGAAACTTCACAAAGTACTACTTTTAGACGATCTTCCTTTCATCCAGGCTTCCTTTTCCATTACCAGAGGTATAATACCAGGAGTTTTGTTGAAGAAGAATTTCTCGAACCAGTTTGGAATGCAGTAAGTGACCCCCCTTGTAAACGGTAATATGTCCCAGAATCCGGGTTCCCAATAAAGCTAAATCTCCCAGGAGATCTAAGATTTTATGTCGAACACATTCATCCTCAAATCTAAGACTCCCATTATAAACCCCATCCCGGCCAATTACAATGGCATTTTCTAAAGAACCTCCTTTTGCCAACCCCTGTTGGCGTAAATTCTCTATTTCTTCATAAAGACAAAAAGTCCGGGCCGGGGCTATCTCGGTAATAAAACTTTCGGAGGAAATGTCGATGGTCTTGGTTTGATTTTTTAAAAGGGGGTGGGGAAAGTCTATGGTATAGGTGATACGTAACCGGGGATAGGGCTTAATAGAAATAGCCCTATCCTTATCATAAAGTTCAATGGGACGATATACTTTAATAAACTTTCGTCTGGCCTCTTGAATTCGGATACCTGCACTTTGCAGCAATTGAACGTAATAATTAGCACTTCCATCAAAAACGGGTACTTCTTCGGAATCCAATTCAATGAGGGCATTATCGATTTCTAATCCCATCAAACAAGATAAAAGGTGTTCAACGGTTTTGATAACGACCTCTCCATTTCCCAAGGAAGTTGCATACTGCGCGCTAATCAGATTGGTATGGAGGGCGCTCACTGCTTTTCGGTCGGGAAGATCCGTTCGTCTAAATACAATTCCACTATCTATAGGAGCCGGGTGGATACGCATCGTAACAGGCCGACCGGAATGAAGGCCGATTCCGGAGCACTCAACCGATTTTTTTAAGGTCTTTTGATTCATTTCC
Source organism: Candidatus Limnocylindrales bacterium (assembly GCA_035559535.1). Lineage (NCBI taxonomy): Bacteria > Bacillati > Chloroflexota > Candidatus Limnocylindria > Candidatus Limnocylindrales > Candidatus Limnocylindrales bacterium. The sequence goes on along the minus strand of DATMBG010000058.1, from coordinate 315,970 downwards.
ACCTCTTTGTGCGGTATTTTATCCGATGGTTAAAAAGTTTCCAAACAAACTCCACAAACTCTGCTTCCGTAGGTTCGATCTTTCCATATATCACGAATAAATTTTTAGTCAAGATCCATCTGCTTGTTCATGGGGAAGATTTTCTCAGATATTGCGCACGTAGTTCCATCAATTTTTCAACCGCTTCAGGAGGAAGAACGTTTTCTCTACCCAGGAGTCTGGCCACCAGGCTTATTCTTGCAAATTGCTCTAAGGTTTCCATCTTGTAATAAGCCGTTATTAAATCCTTACCTACCGTCAGAGCCCCATGATTAGCCAACAAAAGTGCATCATGTTGAGCAATAGAATCCGAAACCAATTCTGCCAATTCCTCGGTAGTCGGGGTGGCATACTTGAGCAAAGGAACTGTACCCAGGGTAACCACAACTTCCGGCAAGATAAATCGATCTAAGGCAAGGCCTGCAACGGCAAACCCTGTACCCACAGGAGGATGAGCATGAATGACTGCCTTTACATCGGGGCGGGTATGGTAAACAGCTAAATGCATCTTTAATTCCGAAGAGGGTTCTCCCTTTCCTTCCAGCTTCACACCTTTTAAATCCGTTTTCACAATTTGACCCGGTGTCATAGATCCCTTATGAATACCTTGAGAGGTCGCTAAGAGGGTATTTTCATCGACTTTAATGCTGATATTCCCTTCGGTAGCAACAATCAACCCTTTTTGATAAAGCCTTTGCCCTATTCGGATGATCTCCTGCTTATAAAGATTAAGCTTTTTATCCATCCTTCTCATCTATCAGGCTTTGAGAGATTCATAAAATTTTCTGGCACATTCCTGGCTACAAAAATAATACCGATGCTGCCCGATTTTTTGTTGGATGGCGGTATTTTTAGGAATATACACCCGGCAGCTTGGATCTTGAACCATCTCCCCGCCCAGGATCAGTTCATTGGCTTCCCTCTTTTTTATTTGAAAAAAGAGCGTACGAGCCTGTTTTATGATCTTATGGATTATCCAAAGAACAAGGATAAAAATGATTAAACGGGTGATCATTTTTAAACACCTACCTTAAATTTTTTTACTACGCTTCAAAGCAATAGGAAGCTACCGTATATTTTTTAATCTGCTGTTCCACGGGACGATAACCGATTCCAGGAGCTTCTATGACCTTAATCTTACCGTTGTCCAGCTCAATAGGAGGGGCTACAATATCTTCCTGATAGTACTTAGAACTGGCAGATACATCTCCCGGTAAGGTAAAATTCGGAAGAGTGCTGAGGGCGATGTTGTGGGCCCGACCTATTCCGTACTCATGCATACCTCCACACCAGACCGGAATACCCTGCCGGTAGCACAAATCATGAATTTTTCGGGCTTCATAAAGTCCCCCGACACGGCCCGGTTTGATATTGATAATCCGGCAACTTCCCAGTTCTATGGCTTTCCGGGCATCCTCCACCGAATGAATACTCTCGTCTAAACAAATAGGAGTTTTAATCTCCCTTTGTAATTTGCTATGATCATAAATATCATCGTGGGCGAGAGGTTGTTCGATCATCATCAGGTGATACTTATCTAATTCTTTGAAGAGGGGTAAATCCTGAAGGGTATAAGCCGAATTGGCGTCCAGCATAAGTGGAATATCTCCGAAATGGTGCCGGACCGCCTCTACAACGGCCAAATCCTTGCCGGGTTTGATTTTAAGCTTGATCCGCCGATAGCCTTCCTTAAGAAAACGTTCTATCTTGGGAAGTAAATCCTCAACAGACTTTTCAATTCCCAGGCTTACTCCGGATTCAATGGCGGTTCGAACGCCCCCCAAAAGTTTATATAAGGGTTTATTCTCCCAACGGGCCAACAGATCCCACCAGGCCATTTCAAGACCGGATTTGGCGAAATTATGGCCTTTGATATTCCAGTACCTATGGATAAGATCTTCCACAGAAACGATATCCTGACCCAATACCCGGGGGATAATAAAATCCTTTAGGATATGCAAACAGGTCTGGGTGGTTTCATAACAATAAAAAGGCTCGGTAGGACAGGCACATTCTCCATAACCGATCAGCTCACCCGAATAGATTTTTACCAGGATATGATCCAGATGATCTTTCCGGCTGGAACTGGTCTCGAAAGGCTCCTTTAATTTTAACTGAACATGAAGTAAATCAATCCGTTCAATTTTCATGGGTTAAGTAATAGAAATTCCGTCTTTTATTATCGACCCGCAGGCTGACGACTTCTACAATGGAATATCCTTCTCCCAGAAAGTGCATTAACATTTCCCGTAGCTGCCTGCGCCACTCTCGGGCAAGGTCAAGATCTTGCTTAATAAGCTCAAAATCTTCCGGAATTTCTACAAAGAAATTCACATCTGGAGGACGAAGCGTATAACTTTGGTTTTGTACCAGACCCTGGGAATTAAAAACGACTTGATTAACCGTTTTGGACTCGATAACCCGTATATCTGTAGGAACCTGGAGTTCGTTTTCTCCCTTGAGGCGAATCTTTACCCGATCAGAGTTTATATACCACTCTGCATAAACTCGATCCGAATCCAGGTTATCGTTGAACACACCTCCAAGGTTTCCGTAATAGTTAGGTTCATATCTCCGAATAATTGCCCCCAGCTTATGTACATTAAAGTAGGCATTCTTACTTTGAAGGGGATCAAAAGTCCACTCAATGCGGTTTAAGCCCAACCTTAACGCATAATCCCGCTGGGCCAGTTTTAAAGCATAGCCCACATTGGCATTTCGATACTCAGGTAGAACCCCAACCATCTGGGAATGAAGATAATTTTCTCCATTCCGATAGGCATAGAACATGAAAGCAAATCCGACCAGCTTTTCGTCCACATAAGCCCCTAAAACCTGACCTCCGGTCTTGGATACTACCAGGAGGAGTCGGGCTGTATAAGGATCGGTATATCCCCAGATAGTTTTCTGGAGTTCAACTAAGGGGGTCATCTCGTCAATGGTTTTTAATTCACGGATATGAATCTCGCCCATGGCTGTTAATAATTAGGTATTTCTTCTCGCTTCTGTCAAGGTTAAAGTCGTGAAAAAATACCCTATTTCCTGACATACCCTGGTTACCTGATTAAAGCCATTCCGTTTCCCCGATAGCCGGTCTGGGGTTCGGAAGAAAGAAAGTGGACTCTTTATGAAGGATAAGGTGCAAAACGGGCTTCTGCCTTGTCCATATCCTGCCTATCCGGGAATCTCTTCAACCTTCATCCCCTTTTCAATATCCCGGATTTTTTTCAAAACTTTCCCATGGGAAAAATTTTCCTTCACCGAGGTAATTTCCAGGAGACCGACCTCTTCCTTCTCGTACCCTATAATTTGATCACCCGAAGTAAAGGGATCCCCATCCCGGATAATTTTTAAAATCATTCCAGAGGTTATGCCTTGTCTGGCGCCGATATTGATGAGAAGGTGGTTTTCGTTGTTAACCCACACGATCCGGCCTCTCAAAGGATAAGCCCTTTGGATTTTTTCCAGTATCTTTTGAGCCAACCTTTTTAAAGGTTCCTCGGATGGGGCATCCAGTCCCAGCTTCTGTGAAAAAGTTCCCTTGATGATGGCCGTTTCCGTTTCCAGGATATACAACTGAAGGGTACCGAGGTTAGCGTGCCGGGTAAAGGTACCTGCAGAAACCAACCGGGTATTCAATCGTTTTCCCACTTGAAGGGCCAGGGCCTGATCGATCAACCTCAAAGGTTCTGGCATTAATTCGCGTAATAAATCCTCTACCTTTCTCTGTTCTACAACGACGACCCTTCCGGTCCTTTGAAGAAAATCGGCCAACCGGGTATTAAAAAATTCTACTTCCTCATTTCCTATAGAAATAGGATCCTTAATTTCCAGAGGTAGGAAAGATAGGGTGACAGGTTGAGAGGTCCAGCTATCGACTTCAGCAGATCCTTCATAATCCAGGTTGAAATTCTCATTTCCGGCATTGAGAGGAGTTTTAACGATAGCTTCGATACTCTCCGGCTTATAAGATCCGGGTTCCTGAGAAACTTGATCGTAAGGCAGTCTTATTGCAGGTTCATGGGACGGGAGTCGTGGGGAAAGCCGGTGCTTATAGCTGAAGAACCCTACAATCAGAACAAGTCCTATAAGGGTGATCCCCAGGATAGCTCTCAGAACAACCGGATAAATAGGGGAAGGTTTTATTTTCTTCTCGGTTTTTTCTCTCTCCTTAGAGAGGCGGGTAATCTCTTTAGAATTTTGGATAGCTTTATAAACAGATTGAGAGATAAAAACCTGACTAATCTTTTTTCCCTCTTCTTTGACCCAGGCTGCCGGGTTCACAGCCGCTTCAGATACCTCCAGGGTGCCGTCTTCTTTCTGCTCTACCATACCGATCCCATAGTTAATTCCAATACACAGATAAGTTTCTTCCCCCTGACCGGCGGTTTCCCGAAGAATCTTTTGCATTTCGATAGCTGTTTTAACAGCTTTTTCAGGATTATTGAAACAAGCTATCAGAGTATCCCCGGTGGTTTGGATAACCCTACCCTGCCCTTCCGTGATAGGAAGAAGCAGCGCGCGATATGGTTGGAGCCTTTTAAAATCCATGAGATCACTCGATCCTCCAAAAGACTTTCCAGTACCTTCCAGGGTAATAAACATGACTGCAACGGGTTTTGTATACCTTTCCTTCAAGAGTTTTTCCAATCGGGCCCTTTTTTGGGATATTTCCTGTAACTTTTCGGGAGCTTTATAACTCCCATCGGTTATTTCCCCGTAAATGGTAGGTAAATGGGGACCCGGCTCGCTTTCACAATAAAACCATTCCAGCACACGCAGGAAAAGATGCAAAGCATTTTCGGCATCGGCAACCGTCAGGGTGGCTTGTTCAGTAACATGGTCGGCCCGGTTAGAAAGCTTATAGAGCCTATGGAAATGGGAAGCCATCTCATCGGGCAGGATATTCAATCCCTTAATCTTTTTTTCGGGATCCCCGTGAGCGGCCATAAGGATACAGTCATAAAGACTATTGCTGGGTCGTCTATACCCTGCGCATTTTAGAATCTCCTCGATTAATCGCCAAATCAAATGGGGCATACCCAATAAAACCCCAATGGGATTCTCTGACGCCCGTAACGTTTGTAAGGCATGCCTGAGTTCCACCCGAAATTCTTCACCAACCTCTGGAACCAGAGAAGCGATGCGCTCATCCAGTGATAGGGGTGTTGGCATAACAGCTTTACCTCCTTCATACGGTAATGACCATCCAATCGATAACAAAATCTAACGCAGCTTAGGAACGCAGGCGTCTCGCCTGCTTTAGCAGAATAACCTTCTCATCCATAACAAAATCTGGAAACGGAATTTGAGGTATATGTATTGAGAATAGAAAATTTAATCAAGGGAATTTTTAACTTAAAGGAAAAAAACTAAAAACTAGGGACTAGGGGACGGTTGAGGAAACACGATGGAATAGGGTTGATTGTAACCCGGGGTAGGTAAGAGGGCCTTTTTGACTGCCGTCAGCATTTCATTTTTTTTGATGGGCTTACAGAGGTAGGTATAGACTCCGAGGGCTTTCATATCGGTATAGGTAATCTCATCGCAAAAAGCGGTCAGGATGATTACCACCGTTTCAGGCTTGTCTGTTTTGATTTTCTTCAGGAGTTCTAAACCCCCTATGCCGGGCATGCGTAAATCCGTAATGACCAGGTTAAATTTATTTTTTTGAAAAAGCGCAAGGGCTTCTTCTCCACTGGCTGCTGCAGCTACCTGGTAGCCTTCCTTCGAGAAGATTCGGGTTAGTGCGCAGCGAATTTCTTTATCATCATCTACCACTAAGATGCAAGGTGTTGAATGTTGGAGCATAAATTTGAAATCTTTAGGTTAAGCTGACAGTGAAACCTTTCCTTTGATGCTATTTGGGAGAGGTCTTGTTTTACCGGTAATATAGTGAGAACGATTTTTTAAAGTGCAAGATACAAGCCATTCCTTGAACTTACCCGCTTAAGAGAGGAGAAAAACCTCTTAAGCCTGGATGAAATGCGGTCTTTTCTGATTCTAAAGTCTTTTTACAATCTTGCTTTTTTTCCATCTTCTCCGACCTGACTTGACACTTTGTCAAAAGTCAGGTAACGAATTGACCACCCTGTCCATAGGGAGGGTTAGGGTGGGGATCCCCATTGCCTGAGAAAGCTTAAAGAGTTACCTTCCCTTTATATTGTCTAGCGATCTAAAGGATCTTGAGTTTCAGGTCTGATCCAGGATGATCTCTTCTTTATGCTCCGAAGGCGAGTCCATCTTTTCCAACTCACCTAACTTTCGATAAATGGTTCTGGAGGCAATTCCTAAAAGTTTGGCCGCCAGGTTCTTATCCCCCTTGACCCGCCGCAGAGTTTCATGAATTACCTGAAGTTCTATCTCTTCCAAGGGAGTTCCCAGAGGAACGATCAAATAATTCTTGTTCAAGTTTTCTCCTTTAAGGGTTTCAGAGAGTTCTTCCGGAGTAATGGGATCGGCCCCCAGGGAGACGACAGACCGTTTAAGATTTTCAGGGAGCTCCTCCAGGGTGATTAGATCAGTTCTTGCCAGAACCACGGCACGTTCTATGGTATTCTCCAGCTCGCGAACATTCCCAGGCCAGGAATAGGCTAACAGAATATCCATGGCTTCTTTGGAGATTCCTTTGATAGATTTATGATTTTTCTCCCGATAGATATTTAAGAAATGCTCGGCCAGTAAGGGAATATCTTCTTTTCGGTCCCGAAGAGGAGGAAGGGTAAGCGTAATTACATTTAACCGGTAATAGAGATCCTCTCGAAACTTTTTCTGTTTGATAGCTTCCAGCAAATCCACATTCGTCGCCGCAACAAGACGGACATCTACTTTGATAGTCTTGGAAGAGCCAAGCCTTTCAAACTCACCTTCCTGGAGAACCCGAAGGAGTTTAACCTGGGTCGCCATACTCATCTCGCCAATTTCATCCAGGAATAGGGTTCCTCCATTGGCGACTTCGAATCTTCCTTCCCTACGGGCTATTGCTCCTGTAAAGGCACCCCGCTCGTGTCCGAAGAGCTCGGCTTCTAATAGAGTTTCAGGTAAGGCGGCACAGCTTACCTTCACAAAGGGTTTATCGGCTCGAGAACTGTAATAGTGAAGGGCATTGGCAATAACTTCTTTACCTGTCCCACTCTCACCCTGGATGAGTACCGTTGCTGAACTGGAGGCCACTTGGGAAACAATCTCCAGAACCCGACGCATGGCCAGACTGGTACCAATAACTTGTTTTCTTGAACCCAAACTCTTCAAGTCTTTGATCTGCTCTTTAAGATAACGATTTTCAGCCGCTAATGACTGTTTTTCAAGAGCCTTCTTGATGGTTTTGGTCAGCATGATCTTTTTGAAAGGCTTAGCCACAAAATCATAGGCCCCTTCTTTCATAGCCTCTACAGCCGTCTCTATAGTCCCATAACCTGAAATCAAAACAATCTCTATTTCAGGGGCTATGGCCTTACAGGCCCGGAGTAGATCGATTCCACTCATCCCGGGCATCCTTAAATCGGTCACGACGACGTGGACCGGGCGTTTTCGGATAATATCCAAAGCCATTTCACCGCTTTCCGCAGCAAGTACGGTGTAACCCTCTTTTTGAAGAATCTTTATGAGGGATTCTTGAGTTTCCTTATGATCATCTACGATAAGAATAGTAGATTCTGAGCTGGTATCCATAATTAACAAAGAATAAAAACAAAGAATAAAAAAGATAAAGTAAAAATCAATTCCTTCTTTCTAACCCCTTTCCCAAAATTTCAAATAAAGAAGAATAAGGCGTAAGAGATCTTCCTACCTCACCCCCCTTCCCCCTTTCCTGAAGCTTCAGGAAAGGGGGAAGGGGGGTGAGGTAGGGTTACAAAAATCCATTCTAGTTACTTATCCATTTTCACGCGTTGACCCACCACAGGAAATTGTAGGACAAAAGTTGTTCCTTTGCCCACCTGACTTCTACACTGGATAGTACCTCCGTGTTCGTGGATAATTTGCTGAGTTAAAGCCAGGCCAAGTCCGGTACCGTCCTCTTTGGTTGTGAAAAAGGGAGTAAAGATCTTCTCCAGATTTTTTTCCTCTATGCCGATTCCGGTATCCGAGATGATCACTTCGATTTGCTCACCCGTCCTGGCTGTGGTAATCTGAAGCTCACCGCCCTGGGGCATGGCTTCGAAGGCATTCTTCAAAATATTCAGAAAAGCCTCCCGCAGTTGTTTTTCATCTAACTTGATCTCCGGAATCGAAGGATCAAATTGGGTCATAACCTGAATCCCATGTTTTGCAATTTCTTCCTTGGAAAAGTTGAGTAAGTCCAGGAGAATATGGTTGATATTTTCCTTTTCCCAGACCGGCCTGGGTAACCGGGCAAATTTGAGATAATCCTCTGTAATAGAGGCTAATCGATCGACTTCAGACATAATTGCCGTTAAAAGCGATCTGGCCTCTTCCGTCGATACCCCTTCATAACTATTAATTTCCTCTTCCAGGAGTTCGGCGTTTAAGCTAATAGAACTGAGGGGGTTACGAATCTCATGGGCCACTTGAGCCGCCATTTTTCCAATGGTAACCAATCTTTCCGATGCAAGGACTTCCTCGGCCTTGATTCGTTTATTGTTAAGCCGGATGATGGCTGCGGCTCCGATGATAATAATGGCTACGGTCATAATGACCAGGATGAAAATACAGATGAAGCTTCTTCGAACCGAATTGGTTACATCCGAGTAAGGAACATTGACCCCGATAGCAGCCCACATCGCCCCATCGATATGAACCGGGGAATAGGCAATTAAATATTCCTGACCGGTATGAGTCTTTAGCCGGGTGTGACCGGCTTCCCCGGTCACCATCTTGGTCTCAAGGTCAAAGGACTGATGACATTCCCTACAACTATCCTCGTTCTCACTATAAGAATGATCTGCCGAATCCTTACTATCCGGATGAAAGGGATGATATAAAAGAGTTCCATTACTATCGATGAGCCAGGCAAATCCCGACTTACCGGATTTTATGGGTTTAATATAGGTATCGATAATAATATTGGGATCTACATCGGCCAGGAGAATCCCTTTGAAAGCCGAAAGACCATCCCGTACTTCCCGATTAAAAACCGGAACGGCTACGATGATCTTCCTTGGCTGGGTTTTATCTGTTAACCATTTAGATATGTAGGGTTGGCCGGTAATCCAGCAGACCCGAAAATAATCTACTCCGTGGTAATTTCGGTTTTTAACCTGTTCAAGGATTTCCTCAGGATAGGCTTGCTTTGGGATTCCGGACTCATCTACCCGAACCAGGCTAATCACTTTTCCGTTGAGTCGATCATAGAGGGTTTTGAGGTTAATCGAATTAACCCCCATTCCTTCATTTTCCAAGGAAGTCCCCAATTTTAGGGTAAAGAGAATTTCTTGAAAATGGGCTTCGATTCCGGAAGCCGCCTGCTTGGCCAGCATCTCCTGTTGTTTATTAAATTGATTCGCAATTTCTCCTTCCATGCTACGATACGCAATATACGCACCGGTTGAAAGGAATAAGGCTATACAGGCCGTTGCAATCCAGATGAGAGTTTGAAGTTTTGTCTTTCTCATTCCCCACTCCCCATTCATTGATTCCCCGTTAATTAAATTCGTCTCTCCTCATGACTTTTCCCATCAAACGTAAAGAGAATTCCTTTGTCATTGACCACAGTCTCCAGATGAACGGGGCGTTTCCACAGGGTATAAAGGTTTTGAAGGGTATCCTTGGCATAGTCAATCCGAAGTTCAACCCCTTCGTAGCGATGTTGGAGGTAAAGTTCACCTCGATTCCCATAATTGGCATCGGTAATATAAATAAAAGGCTGACCGAAATTGGTCAGACTGAAGAGTAAGGAAGCCTTTATTTTTTTGAAATCTCGATCGGCAATTTCATACATCTGGGTCTGTTCATTATATCTATAAGTAAAAAGTTTCTGTTCCCGGCAAAACTCCTCCGTTAAAAAGGCATCGATAAACATCACATCGTTATAAATTTTCCGAACCTCGAAGATTTTTTGCAGCCCCAGACCCAACTTTTTATCCCAATTTTTCTTTTTCTCCAGATCATCACATTCCTCATATTCCTTACCGAATTTTCCCTTATTCCACCGATCTTCGATATCCCGAAACAATTCTATACCGAGCTTATAAGGATTAATCCGCCCAGGTCGGGTACTGAGGGTTCCAGAGTGATGATCGGCATAATCAATCACTTCAGAATCCTTCAGGCATTTCTGGGTCATAATTTTAGAATGCCAGTAGGAGGCCCATCCTTCGTTCATTATCTTTGTCTGGGCTTGGGGAGCGAAATAATAGGCTTCATCTCGAATAATGGACAAAATGTCAAGTTGCCAGTTTTCCAGAGGGGCATGGTTAATGAGGAACAAGAGAACATCCCGCTCGGGATTCTCCGGGAATTTTTGTTTTTTTTCGGCTTCCTGTTCTAACTTCTTTTTCTGACTTTCCAAAAAATCTGACGGATTGATGTAGCTATCCATGTAAGGTCTTTCAACTTTGAGTTTTTTGACGGTCTTCTCCTCTTCTTCTTCTTGAAAATTAAACCGGGGCTTTTCATCCTGGCGTTTAATAAAGGGGGAATGGGGATCTATCAAATTCTCCAGAGACAGGCAGCAATCCAGGAAACGCTCGACTTTTTCCTCCCCATACTTATCAATATAGCGACGAATTCGGGCTCCATGATTGGCCATGCCATCCATCATTTTTCGATTGGTTTGTGAAAACCAGATATTATTTTTAAAAAAGTCTACATGACCGTATACGTGGGCCATAACCAGTTTTTGATCCACATCGTTATTGCACTTGAGCAAATAGGCATAGGAAGGATCATTGTTAATGACCATTTCGTAGATCTTCTGAAGGCCATAGGTATAGCTTTTCTGGAGTTGTTCATACTCCATACCGAACCGCCAGTGGGGATATCGGGTTGGAAAGCCCATATAACTGGCTACTTCATTGAGCTTGTCAAAATCCAGGATCTCAAAGATTACCTCAAAGAAATCCAAACCGTACTCCCGGGCGTAGCCCTCGACCTCTTTACGGATAGCTTCTAACTCAGGGGTAAGACTCATAAAACCGGTACTGCTAAGAGAGAGCAACACGGAGATACAACGATGAGGGGAAAAAGGCCGCCTCCCCCTGTCACCGTGTCTCTGTGTCGCTTCTATTTCCCTTTTCCGAGAAATTCCTTAATGGAATCGTAAATCCCTTCCTTACTGTTAATTTCCGAAGTTACTACATTCTCCGTATCTCCAAAGTACTCATCGATCTCACCTTTAAATTGACCGCTTCCATAAAAACTTCGGACCTGTCCGTAACAGAAGAGATTAACTTTGGGGAGCAGGTGATTTTCAAGAATCGAAAGACACTTATCGGTATCCCCATACCAGTTATCCCCATCGGAAAAATGGAAAATATATATATTCCATTCGGAGGGATTATAATGTGCCTCGATGAGTCGGTTACATAACTCATAGGCAGAGGAGATGATGGTTCCTCCACTTTCCCGGGTATGATAAAAGGTGTGGCTATCGACTTCTCTGGCTACCGCATCATGGATAATGTAACGGGATTCAATCCCTTTATACTGAGAACGTAACCAGGTATCGATCCAGAAGGATTCTATACGAACAATTTCCTTCTGTTCATCACCCATAGAACCCGATACATCCATAATATAAAAAATAATGGCATTGCTTTCTGGTTCCTTGGTCAATTTCCAGGAACGGTAGCGTTTATCTTCTTGAATGGGAATCACAAGGGGGTGATTGGGATCATACGTTCCTGTGGCCAGTTGACGTCTGAGAGCCGCCTTATAGGTTCTTTTGAAGTGACGAAGACTTTCAGGTCCAACCTGACGGATGCCGGTATATCTTTCTTTTTCGTTAACAATGTTCTTCTTACCTCGGGGCTCTATCCGGGGCAGTTCCAGCTCTTCACCCAAGATTTTAGCCAATTCCTCCAGGGAAAGATCAACTTCCAGAATGTGATCCCCGGGAGTTTCTCCGGCACCTTGCCCGGGTTCGGCATCTCCTCGACCAATAGGGGTTCCAGGCTCACCCTCTCCTTGACCTACCCCCCCGAGTTTTCGGGTTTCAAATTCAAAATGGGGAATCTCCACTTGAGGAATCGGAATACTAACCAGATCTTTTCCCTTCTTCCCGATCAGTTCTCCACGCGTCATATATCGGCGTAGTTCCTTCTTGATCTTACCTCGAATAATCTGATTAAATCGTGCGTGGTCTCTTTCAATTTTGCTAGACATAACTTAAAACAGACTGAAGGATCTTTTAAGGGCCTAAAGTTTTTAAGGGCCTGAAGGGCCTAAGGACTGGACCCTTCAGAACCCTTAAAACATAAAGCACTTTGGATCCTCTGGGTTTATCTCATCGCTTGGTATCGCCCCGGGCAAAAATACTGGCCACGTAGTTCAGAACATCGGTAGCACAGATCTCACAGTAGCCGTAATTTTTGATCAGTCGATTTTTAACCACATCGATTTTTTCTTGGGTTTCCTTATCGACGACACTGGAGACCAGGCTGGTCAGTTTGATGGAATCCTTTTGATCTTCAAAGAGCTTAAGTTCCAGAGCTTTTTGCAGGCGCTCATTGGTTTTATAATCAAATTTTTTTCCATCCACAGCCAGAGCTCCAATATAATTCATGATCTCCCGCCGGAAATCATCCTTACGGCTTTCCGGAATATCAATCTTCTCCTCAATGGAGCGCATGAGCCGTTCATCGGGAGGCTCGTACTGACCGGTATATTTATTCTTAACCTTTTCCCGTTGGGTATACGCCTTGATGTTATCGATATAGTTGGCACAAAGTCTGGTGAGTGCTTCTTCGTCGGCTGAGATGGCCCGCTGGACTTCATTTTTCGTGATGTCTTCATACTCCTCTCTTACCAGAGCCAGCAGTTCTTTATATCGTTTCCGGAGTTCCGGGCTCGTAATGAGTGCATGATGTTCCAGTCCATTTTCCAGTTCGTTCATGACCATAAAGGGATTCACACAACCGGCTCCTTCATCGCTGACCAGCGCATTGGAAATTTTATCCTGAATGTACCGGGGAGAGATCCCCTCCATACCTTCCCGGGGAGCTTCTTTTTGCAGCTCTTTAATGTTATCTTCAGTAAAGCCGGGAAGAGTTTTTCCATTGTAAAGCTTCAGTTTTTGCATGAGGCTCAACTGGGCTTTTTTAGGCTCTTCCAATCTGGTCAGTACTGCCCACATAGCGGCCATCTCGATGGTATGAGGGGCAATATGTTTCCCTTTAATCTTTGAGGGATTGTAATATTTCTCATAGATTTTAATCTCATCACTCAACTTGGTAATATAAGGAACGTCGATTTTAACCGTCCGATCCCTCAAGGCCTCCATAAATTCGTTATTTTGAAGTTTTTTATACTCCGGTTCGTTGGTGTGACCGATGATTACCTCATCGATATCCGTTTGGGCAAACTTTTTCGGTTTAATTTTATGTTCTTGAGAAGCTCCTAGCAGATCGTATAGAAAAGCCACATCCAATTTAAGGACTTCAATGAACTCAACGATTCCCCGGTTGGCAATGTTAAATTCCCCATCAAAATTAAAGGCCCGAGGGTCTGAATCAGAACCATACTCGGCGATTTTACGATAGTTAATATCCCCGGTGAGTTCTGTAGAGTCTTGATTTTTTTCATCCTTGGGCTGGAAAGTCCCGATTCCAATGCGATCCTCCTCTGAAAGGATAAGACGATAAACCACCACATCCTCCATGACCCGCGTCCAGTCTCCACCGTATTTCTTCAAGGACTCCTTATACATATATCTACAAAAAGGACATAAATTACCCTCTATGACGATCTTCTCCTCTTCCGGAAGGGTTCGATTAATCTCCTCCAAGACAATGGATCGGAAGTTCGGGGGTATTAAATGGAGCGGCTCCTCATGCATGGGACATTTAACAACAGAAGGCTTACCATCCGAGGTCTCTAACCCGGTTTTCTCCGTCTGCTTCCAACCAAAAGAATACAAAGCACCCTCATCGGTCTTAGAGTACTCCTCCAGACCCCGTTTTAAAAGACGGGCAATGGTGCTTTTTGAACTTCCCACAGGACCATGAAGGAGAATAACCCGTTTTTCTGTACCATATCTCCGAGAAGCGGATTTAAAGACGTTGACTAACTTCATGAGGGTGCGATCGAGGCCATAAATGGCGTCTTCTCCAGCAAACTGAGGATCACTGAAGAATTTATATCGTATCAGCTTCTCTTTATGTTCCGTGTACTCCTCAACCCCATAAGAAAGGATCATGTCGTAAATCCTCTGGAACGCAGATCTGGCCACTTTTGGATTTCGCCGCACAATCTCTAAATACTCTGCATAACTTCCCTCCCAATTCTGCTCCTTAAACCGACGCAGATCCTGTTTCTCTCTGATTAGGGATATTATGCTATCCACCATGATAAAATCACCTCTTAAAAAAGTAAGTTAAAAAAAGACCAGGGAACACCTAGCTACCTATTTATATTTATAAAGATAGACGAATAAGGTAGCTAAATGTTATCATACTACTAAATAAATCTTTATCCCCTCATCTTATAAATACATATTTACGCCTTAACCCTCAACTCCTCTATAACATCTTCATGGCAGCTTTGGCTTCCTCCAAGGTTTTTCTCGCCATCTGACGTGCTTTTTCAGATCCTTTGGTTAAAATATCCATAACCACATCAGGTTTTTGTGAAAGGGTTTGACGTTTTTCGTATACCGGAGAAAGGGTCGTTATTAAATTTCCTGCCAGGATTTTTTTACAATCCACGCACCCAATTTGAGCCGTTCGACAATCCCTATCAAGGATTTTCTGGGTTTCCACAGATGTAAATATCTTATGCAAAGAAAATACCGGACAGACTTCTGGATTTCCAGGGTCGGTTCTTCTAACCCGTTGGGGATCTGTAACCATAATACTGACTTTTTTACGTACCTCTTCCGGAGAATCTGCCAGGTAAATAGCGTTCTGATAGCTCTTACTCATTTTTCGACCATCGGTCCCCAACACTTTGGGAAAATCCGTCAGTTTAAGGTCCGGGATGGGAAAGACTTCCCCATAGAAATAATTAAATCGACGGGCAATTTCCCGAGTCAGTTCCACATGGGGTGCCTGATCAATACCTACGGGGACATAATTAGCCTTATAAATGAGAATGTCTGCTGCCTGGAGGACCGGATATCCCAGAAAACCGTATGTGGAGATATCCTTGTTAGAGAGCTCTTGCATTTGTTCCTTATAGGTTGGATTCCGCTCTAACCAGGAGACCGGGGTAATCATAGACAACATCAAATGAAGTTCGGTATGCTCCGGTACCAGCGATTGAATGAACAAAACACTCTTTTCAGGATCTAATCCAGAAGCCAACCAATCCGTAACCATATCCACAATATTAGATCGGATATGGCGGGTATCCATATAGTCTGTGGTCAGTGCATGCCAATCCGCCACAAAGTAAAAACATTCATACCCTTCACTCTGAAGGGCTTTCCAGTTTTCCAGCGCTCCCAATAAATTTCCCAGATGCAATTTCCCGGTCGGTCGCATCCCACTTAAAATTCTACCCTTTGACATAGATCCGTTCTCCTCCCCAGCAGCTTTGAGATCAGTTCGTTTAAATTAAACTATCCAGAAAACGTAAAATGATCGTTGTTGGATAATACAAAACAAACCTCAAGAGTCCAAAATAACTAAGACCTAAGATAATAAAAAATCCATAAGGTTCCAGGGAACTCAAAGCATAGGCCTGCTTCCTGGGTAAAAGGCCCGTAAGAACCGTACCCCCATCCAGGGGTGGAATAGGTAACATATTAAAGACGGCCAGTCCCACATTTACGAGCATAATTGAAACGAAAAGCGTTCCAATGGCCTGGGTATAAAGTCCTAAAAAGAGGAAAAGTTTAAGCCCCAGTACACTGAGAATAGCCAGGGCCAGATTCATTCCGGGGCCTGCTGCCGCCGACCATACCAGGCCTCTCCTTGGATTCCGAAAATTACGGGCATTAATGGGAACCGGTCTGGCCCACCCGATAAAAAAAGGTGAATGGGTTATAATGGCCAGCAAAGGAAGAATAACGGTTCCCACCGGATCAATATGAGGAATCGGGTTCAAGGTTAATCTCCCTTCTGCTTCAGCCGTAGAGTCCCCTAATTTTTTAGCTGCCCAGGCGTGGGCGCACTCATGAAAGGTAAGAGCCATTAAAAAGGCTACACCCTGGATAATCCAATCAGAAATATTTAAAGTTAGCACAAAATCTCCTTCTATTTGTAAAGTTTTTTAATTTATTTACTGTAGAGAACCTGCCAGATTCCTTTTGTATTAAGCGATAAAGGTGTGAGGCGAAATTCTTTCGTAATTACTTTGACTGTAGGTTAAAAAAACCGTTCTGTCAAGAGTAAATCACTACCTTATTCCCTCGAAATTTTAACCTTGACAGATAAGAGGAATCGGTATGTAGTTTGATGAACGGGTAGCCAGAAGAGAGTTCTTTTGAATAAACCGGTTTGAGTTTCTCACAGGGAGGTAAAAATGAAACTGGTAAATTTTCGTCTAATCGATGGAACCGGGCGGTTTTATGAGCATGCTGCCTTAACCATCAATGACCAGGGTCGAATCGAGCAACTTTGGACCGGCAATGAAGCCAAAATGTCGGCCCGGGATGCACTTGATTTGAACGGACAGACCGTCTTGCCGGGTTTATTTGATTGTCACGTACATCTTATGAGCGATGCAGGACCCGATCCCTTTGCAGCCTATCAGACGAAGTCGGTGTTTTATATGACTATTTTAGGGGCTGTGAATGCCTGGAGGATGTTACGTCGGGGGATCACCACGATTCGGGATGTTGGGGCTATGGATTTTGCAGACGCCGCCATTAAGCAAGCCATCAACGAAGGGATCATTCCGGGTCCGCGGATGCTTTCCTCGGGTAAACTCCTGACCATGACCGGTGGACATGGCTGGTTCATCGGACAAGAAATCGATGGACCCGATGAAGCCCGTAAATATGCCCGACTTAACCTTAAAATGGGTGCAGATAATATCAAGATGATGGCTTCGGGAGGGGTGTTGACCCCAAACGTCAATCCACGTTCCCCCTCCCTTACAGTTGAAGAGTTGGCAGCAGGATTTGAAGAAGCCATTAAAGCCGGGAAACTGACCGCCAGCCACGCTCAGTCTACCCAAGGAATTAAGAATGCCATCCGAGCCGGAGTTCGTACAATTGAACACGGGGTTTGGTTGGATGAAGAGGCCTGTCAAATGATGGTAGACCGCGGAGTCTATCTGGATGCCACACTGGCAGCACCTTATTTCATTCTAAAACATGCAGAGGGCGGGAAGATGGCCCCCTATGTGGTAGAGAAAATCAAAAGCATGTATCGGGACCATATAGAGAGCTTTAAGATGGCAAAAAGGATGGGAGTAAAAATCATTTGCGGGACAGATGCCGGAACCCCCTTCAATATACCGGGTGAAACGGTCACGGAACTCGAGCAAATGCAGCAGGCCGGACTGACTCCCATGGAAGCGATTATAGCAGCCACCAAGACCAGCGCTGAAGCCCTGCGATTGGATGAAGTTACAGGAACCATCGAAATCGGTAAAATGGCCGATATGATCGTCGTAGATGGAGATCCCCTCAGCAACCTGGATGTGTTACGACGTCCTACCTATGTGTTTAAGGAAGGTCGATCTGTACAACTGAATATAGAAGAACCTCTGGGTGTCCCTGCAAAGGTTACCCCGGCCCAGGTAGCCATGACCGTAACCCGTTTTGCTACCGCCAGTGGATGTATGTGTTAATGGAAAGCCGGGAAAAGGTAGAAAAGCTTGACCCCATTGCCTGGGAACGCGGGCGGCTCGCCACCCTACTCCCCTTCCCCATACACGCCAGGATAAGGGTAAAAGTCCAATCAGGAGCCAACGACCTGTAACCTTCAACTTCCGTCGAGGGTTTCAGAAATCCAGAATTTTTTAAGCTCCGTAGCAGCGTTCTGGTAAACAGATCGCCCCACTGGAGCTACCCTTCTTATCTGGCTCCCAGGCTTTTACCCCGGGTCATGGGAAGAATAAAAACCTATTGACAAGCTATAAAGATCAAAGTCTATATTGTAGTAAAATGATTAACTCTGCGGGAATGGCTAGGTCCCTGGTGGGCCTCCTGGACTTCAAATCCAGTGGCGGGCTCTAATCAAGTCCGCGGTGGGTTCGATTCCCACACATTCCCGCCATATTTATTTTGATATTCGACCTGTGGGATCCTTCGCAGAGGCGCAAAGGTGCAAAGAAAATCGCAATACCGCAGAAATCGTCAGTTCGAGTTGAAGATCCCTATAGTAGATAGCTTCCGTTTAGATAAAATACGTCGGCCACATTGCGAAAAATCAAAAACTTGGCGGCTTTGTGAGCTTTGCGAGACATCATTCTTATATGAAAGCTGCGGTACTCCACAAACCCAATGACATAAAGGTAGAAGAAATAGAAATCCCCTCTATTAACTCTGATGAAATGTTGGTACGGGTTAAAGCTTGTGGGATCTGTGGAACCGATACCCGGATCTACTACGGTACCAAAACCAAAGGGGTTCACTATCCTTCGGTAATCGGCCATGAGATTTCTGGAATTGTGGAAGCCCTGGGAAGTCAGGTTCGAGATTTTAAAGAAGGCGATCATGTCAGCATCTGTCCTGTAATTCCTTGTGGGGTCTGTTATGCCTGCCAAAGAGGCATGGATAATATCTGTATGAATCGAACGGCCATCGGTTATGAATATGATGGGGGGCTCCAGGAGTACTTGCGAATCCCAGGCATAGCCATCCGTCAGGGTAATATATTTAAAGTACCGGAAGATATTCCCTTCGAAGTCTCTGCGTTGATTGAACCGCTGGCCTGCTGTTATAATGGAAATCGCCGTTCTCAGATCAAGTTGGGAGATACAGTCGTCATCATGGGGGCGGGTCCTATTGGATTGATGCACCTCCAACTCGCTAAACAAGCGGGTGCAACCAGAGTGATAGTCAGTGAGCCTGTCGAAGAACGTTTAGCTCTTGCCAAGGAACTGGGAGCCGATATTTGTGTAAATCCTAAAACGACCAGTCTCCAAGAAGTGGTCATGCAAGAGACCCAGGGTATTGGGGCAGATGTGACTCTCTTGGCCATTGGTGTCCCCTCCTTGATTAATGAGGCCTTTAAAATAACCCGCAAGCAGGGAAATATCAATCTCTTTGCCGGATTTAGTGGTAAAGGAGAATCGACCATCGAGGCCAATTTGATTCACTACAATGAACTTAATGTAACAGGTACCGCTTCTGCAGCCCCCTGGCATTTTAACGAGGCTATGAAACTGGTCATCTCCGGACAGATTAAACTCGATAAGCTCATTACCCATCGATTCCCCCTGGAAGAAATCGATAAGGCCCTTAAAACCGTTGTAGAAAGTAAAGGAATTAAAGTGGTTGTAATACCCTGATGAGTGTGGGGGTATGGGAGTATGGGCGTATGGAGGTATGGAGGTATGGGGGTATGGGAGTATAGAGGTGTAGGAGGGAGAATATACCTCCATACCTCCATCCTATAAATTATGTTATCTTTAGGTAAAAAAGTCCGACTCAAAAGAATCTTAAACCCGAAATCCGGGAAGCTTTTCATTGTAACCGTGGACCATCCCATTACCCGGGGTCTGTTTCCGGGATTGGTTAAGATGGAGGATACCATGGAGAAGATCATTCAGGGAGGTCCCGATGCCCTTCTCATGCATAAAGGCATTGCCGAACGATTTTTTTATCCCTATGCCGGAGAAATTCCTCTGCTTATAAAAGCTTCCAGCTTTTCGCCGTATCATCCCACCTATGATACCTGGGTAACCCAGGTGGATGAGGCTATTCGATTAGGAGCCGATGCAATTTCCATGGGAGTTATTCTGGGGGGTGAGCGACAGGCGGAGATGTTAAGAAATTTAGGAGCCCTCTCCCGGGATGCTTCACTGGCCGGATTAGTTCTCATGGCTCATATGTATCCCAAAGGGGAACTCATTAAGGATGAGGAACGTTATTCGGTTCCTAACCTCAGCTATTGTGTTCGCGCGGGAGAGGAGTTAGGTGTAGATGTAATCAAGACCTGGTATTCTGGAGATCCCGAAACTTTCCGAAAAGTGGTAGAGGTAGCTCCTGGAAAGGTAGTGGCTGCAGGAGGTCCGAAGATGGATAGCGATGAGCAACTGCTTCAAATGACCAAAGGGGTCATGGATGCCGGCGCACTGGGGGTTGCTTACGGACGAAATATCTGGGATCATCAGAATGTCATAGGGATTATTAAGGCTTTAAAGGCGATTATTCATGAAAATAAAAGTGTCCAGGAAGCTCTGGAAATTTTGAAGGGATAAGGGAACCTAAAGCTACCGGAGGCACTGGATTCATGGAGAAGTAAAAATAGAATCTTAATGTTTTCCGTGCCGGGGTGGCTTCAAAATGAAAAACTCCTACCTGTTAGGTATA
Organism: Candidatus Limnocylindrales bacterium; assembly: GCA_035559535.1. Taxonomy (NCBI): domain Bacteria; kingdom Bacillati; phylum Chloroflexota; class Candidatus Limnocylindria; order Candidatus Limnocylindrales; species Candidatus Limnocylindrales bacterium. The sequence goes on along the minus strand of DATMBG010000058.1, from coordinate 295,386 downwards.
GACCTGGGGGCTCAAAGTGCCAAAGTAGCCCTGGTGGATGAGCGAGGTAAAATCCGCGGTCTGGGTCAGATAGGCTATGACATTCAGCATCCTCATCCTTCCTGGGCAGAAGAAGACCCGGAGATATGGTGGCAGGCGTTTTTAAAAGGACTGGATCTGGCCTGTCAGCAAGCCCAGATTAAAAAGAGGGAGATTGTGGGGATTGGAATCAGTAACATGTGCCCCTCCCTGGTTGCCCTGGATAAAGAGGGGAATCCTCTTCGGCCTGCTATCCTTTACCTGGATCGTCGTAGCGTGGCACAAAGCGAGCAGATCATCAAAAGATGCGGTTTAGAACAAATCTTTCGAAGGGTAGGAAACCGTATAGCCCCTGGAACCTTCTCGGTCACCAGCATGCTCTGGATAAAAGAAAATGAACCCCATACTTATCAGAAGGCCCGGGTATTAGGGCATGGCAATACTTTTCTGGCCTTCCGTCTGACAGAAAAGTTTGGTATAGACTGGACCAATGCCTCGTTTACCGGGATTTTCGATACAGGTGGATGTAGAGATTGGTGTTTTGATCTGATTGAAGAACTGGAACTTAATCAGGATAAGCTACCTCCGGCCCTATCCTCTCCCACAGTTATCGGAAAAGTCTCTTCCAAGGCCTCCCGGGTAACCGGATTACCTGCAGGCATTCCAGTAGCTATAGGTGGAGCCGATACAGCCTGTTCGGCTTTTGGCTCTGGGATTACAGAGTCGGGCCAGGTTTTTGAAACAACCGGCACTTCGGATGTGATCTCGGTATGTTCGGATCAGCCTAAATTTGATATTCGCCTCATGAACCGCTGTCACGTCGTCCCGGATCGCTGGTTGCTCATGGGAGCCATGGTCGCACCGGGGGCAGCCTATCAATGGTTTCGGGAACAGTTCTGCCGGTATGAAAAAGAAGTCGGTGAAAAGCTGGGAATAAGTGCCTATGAGCTCATGGATTTGGAAGCCAAAAAATCCCCACCCGGAGCCGGTGGGGTTCTTTTCCTCCCTTATCTGGCAGGGGAACGATGCCCTATCTGGGACCCCCTGGCCCGGGGCCTGTTTTTCGGATTTTCTCTCAGCACTACCCGAGGGGACTTTATCCGGGCAATCCTGGAAGGAACTGCCTATGGCCTCCGTCAGAATGTGGAGATTGTGGAGAAAGAATTGGGATTTTCTGTTAATGCCTTCCATACCGTTGGGGGCGGCGCTAAAAGCGATCTCTGGAACCAAATTAAGGCCGACGCCATGAACAAAGTAGTTCATACCCTGAATATTAAAGAAACTGCCGTTCTGGGGGCGGCCCTGCTTGGTGGCTTAGCTGCAGGTATCTATAGAGATTACCGGGAGGCTGTTAAACTGGCGGCTGCTTCTCCGTTTCAAACTTACCTTCCTAACCCTGAGTTGTATCCCCTATATACCCGCTTTTTTGAAGTTTATAAGGCCCTTTATCCGAACCTCAAAGAAAGCTTCCGAGAACTTCATCAAGCCCTGACATCCCCTTAACCACCCGGATCAACGTTACCGTCCTTAAAAAGGGGAATATCTTGACGAATACCCCCCTGGAATTTATCTTATAAATGTCAAATGGATCGATGTCCCCAGAGAATAAAACACATCCCACTCTGGTACAAACCCTTCTGCTTAGAAATCAAAATGAAGAGAGGTTTTTATGGAAAAGCGTGACTATTATAAGGTTCTGGGTGTATCTCGAAATGCTACAGAAGCTGAAATAAAGAAAGCCTACAGGCAAGCAGCTTTAAAGTACCACCCGGATAAGAATCCAGGTAGCAAAGAAGCCGAAGAAAAGTTTAAAGAAGCAGCGGAAGCGTATCAGGTTTTAAGTGATCCTGAAAAACGACGTTTATATGATCAATACGGCCATGAAGGTCTAAGAGGGGCCGGTGTTGGTGGATTTGGTGGATTTGAAGATATTTTTTCCAGCTTTGGGGATATCTTTGAGGATTTCTTCAATGTAGGATTTGGAGGTCGAAGTTCCAGACAGAGACGGGCAGGTCCTCAGCGGGGATCTGATTTAAGGTACGATTTAAGTATTTCCTTTATGGAGGCTGCCCTCGGAACAGAAAAGGAAATTCAGATAGAAAAAGCTGAATCCTGTGAGACGTGTGGGGCGACGGGTGCTGCACCCGGTACGGGACGAATTACCTGTCCGGCCTGTCGTGGGACCGGTACTATAAGTCGATCTCAAGGATTCTTCACCGTTAGCCTTACCTGTAGCCGCTGTGGAGGAGTTGGAAGTACCATCGAAGAGCCCTGTAAAGAGTGTAAAGGGTCGGGGAAAGTTCAGAAGAAGAAAAAGCTCAGTCTAAAAATTCCGGCAGGCGTGGATACCGGAGCTCAACTACGACTCCAAGGAGAAGGGGAAGGGGGCCTCCGGGGGGGACCACCTGGAGATTTATATATTTTCATCTCGGTAGAACCCCATGAAATTTTCAAAAGGGACGGTAACGATATCTACTGTGAAGTCCCCATAGCCTTCACCCAGGCAGCTCTGGGTGCAGAAATCGAGGTTCCTACCCTGGAGGGAACCACAAAACTTAAAATCCCACCCGGAACACCAACCGGGAAGGTCTTTACCCTGGAAGGTAAAGGTATTCCTCACTTGAGAGGGAATGGACGAGGAGATGAGTATGTCCGGGTGGTTGTCAGCGTACCTACCCATTTAACCGAGAAACAAGAAGAGTTGCTTCGGGAGTTTGCCCGCATCAGTAACGAACCCGTGGCTCCACCTAAAAAAACCGGATTCTTTAAAAATTTCTATAAATAGACAAAGGGAATTGAAATCCTGGATTTGGATTCCATCGACCGGAAGGATGAGGGATCTGGAAGGCAAAAATCCTTCTTCCCAATCTTCCAAAAAGGATATACCGTCATGAATAGAAGGATATCCGGGCCGGTAATCCTTGCAAGGCAAGGATAGGGACCTCTTGTTCTATAATATGTATGGATCGTGGTCGGTTGGGATCTTTTGGGCTCCACCCGGGCATAAGTTACACGGAGTTCAGGATAGATATAAGGCTGCTTACTTCCTCCTAAACCGGCCAAGCCGGCCCCAGACTTTCTGCAAAAAACCTGCAATACCTGTCGGCATCACATACATAAATACAATCAAAAAGATCCCGTAAATGGCCCACGGAGCTGCTTTTGAAATGTTTTGGGCATAGGTTGGTACGAATTGAATGAAGAAGGCTCCGAAAAGGGCTCCGGAAATTGAAGAAAGACCTCCTATGACGATCCCCACCAGAAAGGAAATCGACAAAAATTCATTGAAGCTATCCGGAGCCACGAACTGGACGACAAGGGCTCCCAGTGCTCCGGCAGTACCGGTATACATGGCGCTCACACCAAAGGTTAGGGATTTGTAAAGGGCATTAGGAATTCCCAGGGTTTCAGCTGCTATGGGATGATCTCGTATGGCGATGATGGCGCGACCGACACGTCCACGAAGCAAATTCCAGCCGATTCCAAAGGATATGACCAGAATCCCTAAAACCAGAAAGTAGAGCCACTGATCCGGGTTGAGCGACAGGCCAAAAGGCACTTCGGGCTTGGAGAGAATGATCCCCTGTACACCGCCCGTCCAGGATTCAAAGTATTTTAAGATCTGAGGAATGGAAAGGGCCAGGGCAAAGGTAGCCAGGGACAAATATAAGCCTTCCAGCCGGAGGGCCGGAATTCCGAACAGAAAACCCGTTATCAAACAAATAAAACTTGCTATGGGGATCGTCCAACCGTACGCCATCTCCCCACGTTCAATGAGTATAGCCGTAGTATAAGCTCCAAGGGCATAGAAGGCTCCGTGCCCCAGAGAGATCTGACCGTTATAACCGGTAAGCATATTAAGCCCTAGGAGAGCAATGGCATAGACATAGGCCATTGTAAACTGAAACAGGCGATAACTGCTCACAACGAAGGGCAATAAAACGGCAACGGTTAACACCCCAAGCAGGCCGATCATTTTCCAATAGGAAGGGATCGAGGGTGCCCCCACCCCGGCAAATTCCGGTATCTGAGTGGTTCTTTTCATTTCCCATATCTTACCGATCCTTGCCTTACCGAACAATCCCGTAGGTTTTACCAGCAAGACCATAAGGATTACCATCAGGGCAACCGTGAGTTTGAGATCTGTACCGATAAACGGAATATAGGTACCCGCCAGATTTTCGGTAATACCGACTAAAATCCCGCCTATTACGGCCCCCAGGGGACTGTTAAATCCACCCAGGGTTGCAGCAGCAAAGGCATAGATCATGATACCTCCCATCATGTTGGGTTCTAGAAAGACAATGGGAGCTATCATCATACCAGCCACGGCCCCGATCATAGCAGCCAATCCCCAACCCAATGCCAGCATCCAGCTTACACGAATTCCAACCAGTCGGCTGGATACCGGATTTTGGGCGGCTGCTCGCATGGCAAGGCCGAGGGAGGTATATTTGAAAAACAGGTAAAGAAAAATCAAGAGGATAAGGGTAATCCCGATGATGCCTAAATCGTGCAAACCGAAGACGATATTCCCGATTTTTAAGGGTTTTCTTGGGAAGGGACTTGGAAAGGACTGAATAACATAGGAATAGATCCATCCGGCTAAACTGTTAAAGATGACCAAAAGTCCAATACAAACGATTACAATGGAAAGAACCGGAGCATTCTCCATAGGTCGGATAATCGTCCGTTCAATCAAAAGACCTCCTATAAAGGCAATGGCAAGGGTGGAAAAGAATGCTATCCAGTAGGGTACTCCGGCATTAAGAAGGGACCATGCCAGGTAAGTACTAAACATGGCCATCTCACCCTGGGCAAAATTGACAACGTCTGTGGCCTGATAAATCATGACCAGGGCTAAGGCGAGGCTCGCATAAATACCTCCGGTTGCCAGACCGGATACAATTTGTTGGAGAAAAGTATCCATAAACCGTGGGTTGCAGGCACCGGGCAGTAAGTTATCAAGGCTTGTAAGAATAGAATTTTACACTGCTTACTTCGTTTTGCCTGCTTTTTAAGCGCCCTCACCCTCCCCCCAGTCCTTCTCCCCCTCCCTCACCCTCCCCGTCCACGGGGAAGGAAGGGGTGGGGGCGGAGAGGGGAGTTGGGGAGTGAAAGCAGCCTTAGGTGGTCAAAATTTCAAAATTAAGGTAACAGTGTATTTATTGCATTGAATGGACACTGACAGATAACTTGATTCTACAGATCTTCCTACCCATTGCCCACCCGTACTCTTTCAGATTAAGGTTGTAATATGGAATTTGTCATTGCAAGGAACGATAAGAGTCAAAGCTCAGAACGACCCGGTTAAGGTTGCAAGAATGATTTGAAAAACACCAGGTCAGTAACCCAGATAAGATCGTCGAATGGAGTCATCTTCCCGGAAAATGGCAGAGGGCCCTGACAGGACAACCCTACCTGTTTCCAATAGAAATGCCTGATCTGCCAGATCCAGGGCAATGGAGGCATTCTGCTCCACCAGCAGCACACTGACCCCTTCCTCCTGGTTAATCTTTCGCACAATACGGAAGATTTCCTGGACTATGCGGGGAGCCAATCCCAGGGAAGGTTCATCGAGGAGCAATAACCTGGGGCGCAACATTAAAGCTCTGGCTATGGCCAGCATTTGCTGTTCGCCTCCACTAAGGGTGCCCGCCAACTGTCTGCGCCGCTTTCCCAGTACAGGAAAATACTCGTACATCCTGTTCAAGTCTTCCATCATGAGCCACTTTTCCTTACGGGTATACCCACCGAGCCGAAGGTTTTCTTCTACCGTCAGATTCCCGAAGGTTCCCCTTCCTTCCGGTACATGACCAACACCCAGTCGAACTATATCCTCCGTAGCCTTTTTATCTATTCGATGGCCATCCAGGAGGATCTTTCCAGAAGTCTGCACCATACCGCAAACAGCTCTCAGGGTCGTTGTTTTACCGGCCCCATTAGCCCCAAGAATAGCGGTTATGCCCCCTTTTTCTACCCGAAAGCTTATGCCTCGGAGGACTTTGGTTTGTCCATAAAAGGATTCAAGATTTTCGACCTCTAACAAGGTTGCCATTTTCGATATTCAATCCTTCAAAACCCGGATTTCAGAGAGGATTAACACCGGACTAACTCCCCAGGTAGGCCCGAATTACTTCGGGATTCCTCTGTACCTCTCCAGGTGGACCTTCAGCGATTTTACGCCCAAAATCTAATACCACAACTTTGTCCGAAATTCCCATAACCAGATTCATGTGATGCTCGACCAGCAATAGGGTTATTCGCCGGTTGTCTCGGATGTTACGAATAAGACCAGCCAATGCCACTACCTCTTCATGGTTCAGGCCTCCAGCCGGTTCATCCAGCAGCAGAAGTCTAGGCCTGCCGGCTAAAGCACGGGCCAATTCCACTCGTTTCAGAGTCCCATAGGGAAGACCGATAGCCGGATGATTGGCAACAGCATCAAGATCCAGAAAAAAGAGCAATTCCCGGGCTACCTCCTGTATCCTACGCTCCTCACGGGCTACCCCAGGTAGCCTCAAGGCGTTACTCAGAAAACCACTCCGGGTTCGACTATGCATACCTACCAGGATGTTCTGGAGAACCGTCATGGTGTGGAACAACGCCAGATTTTGGAAGGTACGGCCAATACCGAGCCGGGCAATACGATGAGGAGTCAGAGATAAAATCGATCGGCCCTCAAAGAGAATTTCCCCTCGATGTGGCGTATAGAGACGGCTTAAGCAATTAAAGAGCGTAGTCTTACCGGCCCCGTTCGGCCCAATCAAGCCGACAATCTGTCCTTCTTCCACATCAAAGGAAACATCATCCAGTGCCACAATCCCATCAAATTTAACGGTCAGATTACGAACAGTCAATAAGGAAGTTTTGTGATGGCGTTCCATTTTGATCTGTAAAGATACCTGAGGTTACTCCTTTTTGTGAAATCTATCCGTAGATCTCCGGAAATTTTTTCTTCCTCTAACCCCATTCCTGCCTGTCTGGTAAAGTGATCCAGGCACTCTAAAATTTCATCTGAAGTATAGGTTCTTTCAAAATCTAAATCCATTTTATAGAGAGAAGGAATTATTAGCAATATGAAAATGGAATAAATTTAAATTTTAATGGATTTCTTTCCTTCAAAGTGAATGACCAGGGAAGTCATATTAAATTCATTTTGAAATTATCCCTGGATGTTAGGGGCCCGTTGTAACAGACCCCTACGCTCAGGTCAAATTTCAATATAAAGTCGATCTAAGGGTTATGAACAGGCATGAGAGATGGGGAATTTTTACAGAAAAGCTTTATCTAAAGATTCCTGTAAATCTCCTTGACTCTGCGAGGAGACCTACCTAAAATTCTTGAAAAGGTTAAAGAATGTCAAAGTCAGAGGACGGTTATGGGTAAACAGTAGGTCAAACGTCCCTGTTTAATAGATAGAATTCTGAATACACGAGTTGATGGATCCCGCTAGTGAATCGGGTACTTTGGTGGTTAAGATGATTTTTCCTTGAATGAAAGAGGTCTTATTTCTATATCAGCGTAGACTACTTTGTAAAGTTAATTCTGCGTAGTTTTCTTCCCTCATCCCTGGCTCCTCTCCCATGCTGTGGAAGAGAGGAACCGGCGGATCTCCAGGTCAACTTCCCCGGTATCTCCTCTCCTGAAGCGTCGGGAGAAGGGGTTGGGAGGTTTACAAAGACAGGTTTCTTCTAACCTAACCCCCTTCCCGATTCGGGAAGGGGGTACTTGGGGATTGTCTGGATTCCTACTTTCCTCTTCCCTGGAAGGGGAGTCGAAGGGGGGTAGGTTCAAAAACCTGCCCTGAAAGGGGTTAGGGTGAGGGCAAAACAGTTAAAATTTACAAGGTAATGCCTTTTAATAAGATTGAGGTATGTTAACAACTTATACCACCCAACAACTGGAGATGCTGGCTCCCCATGCGATCTCCGACGAACTTGAGCAGGGTCACATTGTTGTGTTTGATCCCTGCCCAGTGCCGCTACCGAAACATGACGATATGAGGTTTTTGCTCGAAGAGCTACCCTGGCGCCTGAAGCTTAAGAATATCAGCTATCACCGGGAGTCCGATCGTGTATACGGATTTCGGGGTACGACCCAAGAGACTGCCCGTATCACACGAATTCTTAAGGAACATAGCCATCATGTTCAGGAATTCCTCCACCGGGTGATTTCCCATCTCATCCAGGGATGGGTGGTGGCGACCTGCAGTTTTCGTCCCATAGAGGAACAAGGCCGTAACTTGCCGGCCCACGCATCCAATGAACTGGTCCACATTGATGCCGGTGCTTATGGGGCTACCCATGGAGATCGTATTTTACGTTTCTTTGTGAATATAAATCCCGGCAGGGATCGGGTTTGGATTACGAAAGGTACTTTTCCGGAGATATATACGCGTTGGGGAGAAACCGCCGGAGTTGCTCCGCCCAAATTATTAACCGAAGGACCCTTGCAGCGTCTCTACACCGGTGTTTTACGGGAGCTTTCTAAGTTTATGCCACCCGTTCAGTTCATGGATAGCTCACCCTATGACCGAACTATGCGTCGTTTCCATAATTTCATGAAAGACTCTTCAGTTTTCCAGCAGAGCCTGGAAGGGCATCAGGAATTCAGATTCAAACCGTATACGGCCTGGATGGCCTTTACAGATATGGTAAGTCATGCCTGTATCTCGGGGCAATTTGCCTTTGTGAGTACTTTTATTATTCCACTTGGTAACTGTCGGTATCCGGAACTTTCTCCATTTTATATTCTTCAGTACGGTCCCTCAGGTGTGATTACCACGCCGGGTTCCAGACCTACCACAACATAACCATGAAGGAAACCTGTTCCTTGCGTTTCAATCGTATCCTGATTGTTCGCTCGAGTGCTGTGGGGGATGTCGTTCTGACACTTCCGACATTGGATGCCATCCGATCTTCCTTCCCCCAGGCAAGGATTGGCTATATCGTCGATGAACGCCCCTACGATCTTATTGCCTCGCATCCTTTTGTAGATCGTGTGCATTTTTTTCCGCGTAAGCGTTGGGCAGCTACGATTTTCAGACCCTGGCGATGGCCGGCAACCCTCCGTGAGATCTTTGCGTTGACCCGAGAAATGCGGTCCGAGCGCTACGATATAGTTTTGGATTTACAGGCCAATCTGAAAGGAGCCTTTCTTTCGATTTTAAGCGGTGCCCGCATACGGGTGGGATTCGCCCGTGGCTATTGTCGCGAAGGGAATTACTGGTTTTCACACCTGCAGGTGACCCCTCCGAGATGGCCTTTGCATCTGGTCGAGAAGTTCCTGGCCGTAGCCGAATTTCTTGGAGCCCGCCCGGATTGCTTGCGATTTCCATTTCCTGAATCACCGGAGAGTCGGAAGCGTGTCGAAGCATTCCTTCAGGACTGTGGACTGACAACCTTCGCCGTGCTTCATCCGGGAAGTAGTGAGGCCCGGAAGGATAAGCGCTGGATACCGGAATACTTTGCAGAGGTTGCACGAAGACTTGCCATAGAGAAGGGACTTCGCTGTGTGGTCTGCTACGGACCCGGTGAACGAAGGCTGGCCGAAAGGATTGTAGCAGCTTCCGATGGAAAAGCTTTACTGTCTTTGCCTACCAAGACCCTTCTGGATCTCATAGAACTCTTCCGTCGGGCCTGTATATTCATCGGTACCGATTCCGGCCCTATGCATATTGCAGCCGCCGTTGGAATTCCTTGTGTGGCGCTCTTTGGTTCCGGGTCACCGACCTTATACGGCCCCTATCCGTATCCAGGCTCCTATCATCGACTCATCTACAAACCCCGCCGAGGATTCTCCGGAGGTATGCAGGCCATTACCGTTGAGGAAGTCTATGAAGCCGTCGTTGAACATCTCTCTGGGCTTTTGAAAAATCCTACGAATCGGGCATGAAGGGTTAAAGAGTTCCTTACCCCAGAAGCCCTGGATATTCTGTACATATCCCTTGACAGAGCGCCTACAAGGATGCAACTTGAGGAAGTATGAGTAGGGTTAAAAGGTAAAACTTTCATCTGTTCGGGTTATGGTCTGAATCATTCAAGATAAAATATCCCATAAAGGGATAAAATAAATTCCGTTAAAAATTCTCTTTTTTTGGTTCGGTAGGGAAGAAGTTCTTAACGCTAAAGGAAGGAGGTAACTGGAACTATGCAGGGTAAGACTGGGTCGAGCAGTCTTGCACGGTTTTAAGTTACCTGAGTGTTATGAAAGCCATTCGAGTCCATAGTTATGGAGGTCCGGAAGCTCTCAAGTATGAGGAAGTTCCCACTCCCAAACCGGGCCCCGGAGAAGCGCGGGTTAAAATCGAAGCCGCAGGGGTTAATTATATCGATATCTATCATCGAACCGGTCTCTATCCCGGTCAGCTTCCCTTCACTCCGGGTATGGAAGGGGCCGGTGTAGTCGATGAGGTAGGACCTGGGGTTTCAGAAATAAAGGTAGGAGATCGGGTCGCCTATGCGATGCAGCAGGGTTCTTATGCAGAGTATGCCATTGTACCTGCCTGGAAGCTGGTTCCCTTGCCGGATAATTTAAGTACCCAATCTGCCGCTGCGGCTATGCTTCAAGGAATGACCGCTCATTACCTGACCCATAGCACGTATCCTCTCAAGACAGGAGACACCGTGCTGATCCATGCGGCTGCCGGAGGGGTTGGCTTACTTCTTATTCAGATGGCTAAACGCCGGGGGGCTAAAGTATTCGGTACTGTCTCCACAGAGGAAAAGGCTTCTCTGGCAAAGGAAGCAGGTGCCGACGCCATCATTCTTTACACTCAATCTGATTTTGAAGAAGAGATTAAGAAATTGACCAACGGGCAAGGGGTTGAAGTAGTCTATGATTCGGTTGGGAAAACTACCTTTGACAAGAGTCTTAACTGTTTGAAACCTCGAGGTTATCTCGCCCTCTTCGGTCAATCCAGCGGTCCGGTTCCCCCGGTGGATCTCCGCATCCTTGCAAAGGGGTCTTATTTTCTAACCCGACCTACTCTCTCCCATTATGCAGCCAATCGAGCAGAGCTTCTGCAGCGGGCTGGCGATCTTTTTCGATGGATTACTTCCGGAGAGTTAAAGCTTCGGATTGACCATACTTATCCCCTTGCGGAAGCAGATAAAGCCCATCAGGCTCTGGAAGGGCGTAAAACCTCGGGTAAGTTGTTGTTGATTCCTTAAAAAGGAAACACGAGGCTATAAAGATGCGGGAATTCAGGGGATGCGGAGGATCCCGAACAGGGAAAGAAAGAACCTCCGCATTTCCACATCTCTGCATCTTTATCTTCCATGCTGCGGAAGATTATCCATTTGGACATGGATGCTTTCTACGCCTCCATCGAGCAAAGAGACAATCCCGCCCTAAAGGGACAACCGGTCATCGTAGTCATGGGATTGGATGCCCCCCATCGCCACGGAGCGGTCGCCACAGCCTCCTATGAGGCCCGAAAATTCGGTGTGCACTCTGCCATGCCCTTAGCCCAGGCCACCAGGCTCTGTCCCCAAGGAATCTTTCTGCCTGTACGGCTGGAATACTACCGCCAGGTTTCTCGACAGGTTATGGAAATCCTCTCCCAGTATACCGCTCTGATTGAACCGGTTTCCATTGACGAATCCTACCTGGATGTTACGGCAAATTCCCAAGATGCCGTGGATATTGCCATAGCCATCAAACAGGAGATTAAATCTCGACTGAACCTCACCGCTACGGCCGGGGTCGGACCCAATAAATTCATTGCCAAGCTGGCCTCGGGAATGCATAAACCGGATGGACTGACCGTAGTCAGACCCCATCAGGTTCAAGAATTTTTGCGAGATCTGCCGGTAGAAAGTATCCTGGGAGTTGGACCGGTTACTCAAAAGAAACTGAATAGCTTGAAAATCTTCACCATTGGACAACTTGCCGCTTTTGACCGAACCCAGCTTAAAGAACGTTTTGGAAAACTCGGGCTGCAATTCTATGACTTTGCCAATGGAATTGATTTGCGTCCGGTGATGCCAGCCCGCAGCCACATGCAGATCAGCCGAGAAACGACTCTGGGGAACCGGATTCCCATGGATTCCATCCACCAGATTTTGACTTCTTTAGCCGAGGATATTGAGGATCATCTCAAAAAAGAAGGTTACTGGGCCAGGACGGTAACCGTGAAGGTACGCTTAGATAACCAGCGGCAGATGACCCGAAGCCGAACCGTTTTTGGAAAGCTACAACAAAAAGAAGAATTGTTGAAAATCGCCTTGCCGTTACTGAACAAAATAGACCTGAAAGGAAAGAAGATTCGCCGGATCGGTCTTTCTGTATCCAATCTGATCTCTCTACAGGATCCTTATCAACCCCAGCTTTTTGATTGAAATCTCCCTTCCTTTACAAAACTTCCCCGGGTAATTATATTAAGTAATCGATTCTAAACCTTTGTAAGGGTGATTTTTGATTAAAATGGGTCGGTCGTTATCCCTGCCGTTCGGGGTTCGACAGGCTGTCACCAACGGAAAAGTTTAACTTAAGTTTAAAACTCTGGTTTGTATCCCATCTCGATTTCCATGGAAATGATGGTAAATAATAATTATTTACGACCGTTTACTTATTAGCATGAATCCATTTCTGAACGTAGCGCGAGAAGCAGCCCTAATTGCCGGTAAAATCATCACCGAAATTCGCAATCGTCCCGATCTGAGGATCCGATTTAAAGAAGATAACTCTCCGGTCACTCAAGCTGATCTAGCTGCACAGGAAGTTATTATCTCAACCATCCGACGATATTTTAATCATCAAATCCGAAGTGAAGAACTCCCCCCGACAGAAGGAATTTTCCTTGGCAAGGACTCTCCGGAGACCTGGATTATAGATCCCATAGATGGAACCGAGGAATTTATCTCCGGCGGAAAGTACTTTTCCATCTCCATCGCTTATACGTATCATGGGGAAGTCCTGGCCGGCGTTATCTATGCTCCGGCCCTTGAACAGCTTTATTATGCCACACGAGGAGACGGGGCTTTCCTGAATGATCAGCGCATCCAGGTTAGTTCTAAACAAACCTTAAAAGAGGCCAGACAATTACTGACTCCCGAACAGTTCCGGAAGAAGATCTATCAAAAGATTCTCCAGGTTCTTGAAACAAAACCGATCCTTTTAAAGGCCAGTCTTTCGTTAAAAGCGGCCCTGATAGCCAGTGGAGAGGTAGATATTTATCTTAAACGGGGGCCCACCTGTGAGTGGGATATTGCTGCCGGAGATCTTCTGATCCGGGAAGCCGGAGGGGTTTTAACAGACTTAGCAGGACTTCCTATTCTTTATACTGACAAAAATCCAGGTCATATCCTGGGTTTATGCGCAGGAAATAAAATCTTACATCCGGTGACTTTGAAGACTTTACGAACTCAGGGTTTGCTATGACGAAGACGCAGATACCCTGCTCCCGCACACTTCACAATCTTTTACTCTCTATTCCTTCTTTACCTACAGATTAAGTTTTGGTAATAACCCTCCTCCTTAGAGGAACTCTCTTCCTCATCGCTTCCTTCGGAGATACTCAAGAGGGCAAAAAAAGCCAGGCCCATACAAAACCCTACCACTAAACTTAAGGCAATCAGGTACATCATAGGCATCAACTCCTCTGGATGAACGGGCGTTGGATAACCCCGAGTTTTTGAAAACTAAATTCGAGAATTTTCCCAATTCCCTTATTCGATAATGTCATATTATGGTACACCTTATTGAATAGAGCAGGATTTGTACCAGGCGTAGATGAGCCATAAGGTACTGATTTGAAACAATTTAAGTCTCCAGCGGGGTCTGATTCTTTCCGTAAAGTACATTGTAACCTTCCTCGAAGGCTTCGATAGAGGCTACGATGATATCCGGAGAAGTCCCCACCGCTACCACCTGGTTGTTTTCTTTATCTTTCAAGGTCATGGTCACTTCAACGGCAGAATCTGTCCCTGAGGTATCGATATGAACCTGATAATCCACCAGGTGGCATTCAAAGTCATGGGTTTCCTGAACCGCCTTCCGAAGAGCCTGGATAGCAGCATCCACAGGACCCACCCCTTCGCTCTCTGAAATGGTCCGCTTCCCTTCAAATTCCAGGGTTACAGTGGCCCTGGGACGGGCATGTTTTGTCGCAACAACCTGATAATCCAAAACCTTGAGAAATTTATGCGGGCTGGTACTCTTTAGAACCGTTTCCACCAGGTTCTGTAGATCCGTTCGTGTCACTGCTTTTCCCTTTTCTTCAAATTCCCGAGCCAGGATATAAAGATGGTCTCCATAGGGATTTCTCAAGTTTACCTTGAACTCCTGTTCCACCAGATCCAAGAGCTTGTCTTTCTCGGGAACCTGTTGAAAGAGGATCTCTCCTTGATCTTTAAGTTTAATTCCCTGAATTTCATACAAACGGTTCTTTAGAAATTTATCTACTTCGCTGCTCAAAGCCTCTATAGAGGGAGGAGAAGGAAGGATCTTCAGAACTGCATGGGGGTCTTTTAAGCCATTTCCCGTGGCAATACAGACGACCACGTCTTCCTCATGAATAATTTTCTCCTTCAGGAGGGTTGGAAGAACTGCGATAGGAATAGCTGCAGAAGGTTCTACGAAGATGGATTCCGTTTTGGCCAGCTCCTGTTGAGAGGCTAAAATTTCAGAATCTGTAACCGTTAAGCAGTATCCTTTGGATTCTCTCAGGGCCCTCAAGGCTTTGATATCGTCCTGGGGAACTCCAATGCCTACGGCCGAGGCAATGGTTTTAGGTTTTTCTATGAGAACTGCCCGATCTATGTTTCGCTTAAAGGCCTCACAAATGGTAGAACACCCCTCGGGTTGTACCCCGATCAACTTCGGCAGGGTATCGATGAATCCTAATTTTTTAAATTCTACGAACCCCTTCCAAATAGCAGCCAGATTAGTCCCGCAGCCTATGGGAACGATGACAAAGTCAGGGGCTTTCCAGTAGAGTTGTTCGATAATTTCATAGCTGATTGATTTTTGTCCTTCGGCCCGAAAGGCATAATCCCCTGCCAGATAAAATTTATGATCTTCGGCCATCTTCTCGGTCAATCTCACGGCATCTCCATACGTCCCCCGAACCTGTAACACCCGAGCGCCATAGGCCAGGGTCTGAGATAACTTACCAATGGCTGTTCCCTCAGGAACCAAGACATAACAAGGAAGACCTGCAATAGCCGCATAAGCAGAACAAGAAGCCGCCATATTTCCTGTGGAAGCCACACAAACAGCCTGAGCTCCTAATTCCAGGGCCTTGGTAAACTCTACCATTGAGCCTCGATCTTTAAATACTCCTGTGGGATTGGCCCCCTCGTCTTTCACATAGAGATTTTTCAACCCCAGAGCTTTAGATAAATTCTGAGACCGATGAAGGGGGGTAGCACCTTCATCCAAAGAAACCACCCGGCGACGGTTCTCAATGGGATAAAAATCCATATATTTGAGGGCACTTAACGGAGAATTTTTAAGAGAATAGAGGTTAAGCCGGTCTCGGATATAGTCATAATCATATTTGACATCCAGAGCATTCCGACATCTCAGACACACTGTAGTGGTCTGATGCTCATCCCAAAATGTATCACACCTGACACACTGTAATGTATAAAATCTTTGAACCAGGCGCATTTTTTAAAGGATCTATGTAAGAGAGTGTGGGAGTGGGGAAGTATGGGGGTATGAAAGTATGGAGGTATGGGGGTATGAAAGTAGAAGTATAAGAAATAGAACTCCCACACTCCCCTACTTCCCCACTCCTACACCCCCATACTTCCACAGGCCCTTTAAATCCTTTCTCTCCAATAGCTTAAAATATCCCGTAGCGTATCCTGGATGGGAATTTCGGGTTCCCAGCCAATTTGACGACGAACTTTTGTGTTATCTCCCAGGAGCAGGTGGATATCTGAAGGTCTTACCCGGTCGGGATCCGGACTTATTTGGATTTTAGCCGGACTTAAACTGAGTAAGATATCCAGAAGTTCTCCGATAGCATAAGCTTTGCCGGAAGCGATATTATAGATCTCACCGGTCTGCCCCTTTTTCATAATCATCTGATAACCCCTTACCACGTCACGAACATCGGAGAAATCTCGCCGGGCATCTAAGTTGCCAACATAAATCCTGGGTTCTCGTAAACCCTTTTCAATTTCGGCAATTTGTCTGGCAAAATCTGAACAGACAAAGGAGGGATCCTGGCGTGGACCCGTATGATTAAAAGGTCTGACAATAACGATGTGAAGCTTATCCCCGTAAATATAAGGATGGCAAAGCAATTCCAGGGAAGCTTTACTGGCAGCATAGGGAGTCAAGGGCCGAAGCGGGGCGTTTTCAGAAATAGGTTGAAGATCCAAAGGGACATTTCCATACACTTCACTGGAACTTACCATAAGAGTTTTGGCAGAAGGGGCAAATTTCCGGAGGGATTCAAGAAGATTTAAGGCACCAAAAAGGTTGACCTTTAAGGTAGTCTCTCGAATAGACCAGGATTTTTGGACATGGCTCATGCCGGCCAGATGGTAAACTACGTCAGGTTGAACTGCCTTAACGACCGCCTCAATAGCCTCCGGCTGGGTTAAATCACATGGATAAAAGGTAGCCTTTTGTTGGGAGGGGGATAAGTTTTTAAGATTAAAGGGATCCAGATAAGTTCCGTAAATTTGATAGGACTCTCTGGCAAGGAGTTCCGTAAGATAACCACCTACAAAACCTGTAATACCTGTAATAAGAACTTTCAATTTGCTTTGCCCGTTGTTCGTTGTTCATCAACCGTTGTCCTTTGCCTTCCTGGAGCATTCAGTTAAAACGTTCATCTTTTGAACTGAGCCAGATAGTTAAAATCGTGATTCCCATCCAAAAACAACGAACAACCGATAACAAACAAAAAACAACGGACAATTCCATTTAAGAGCTCAGATACTCTTTCAATCCTGCTTCCCAGGGTCGCATTTCATAACCGGTTATCATTTTAAACTTTGCATTACTTAAAACGGAATAATAGGGACGCGGCGCCGGACGTCTTAACTGGCTGGTACTGATAGGAAGCACCTGGGCGTTGGAGATGTTGGCATATTTGAGAATGGCCAGGGCAAACTCGTACCAGCTACAAGAGCCGCTGTTGGTTAAATGGATAATTCCTGTAATATCCTTTTCCAGTAACTTTTCAATTCCCCAACAGAGATCTTTAGTATAAGTGGGTGATCCAATCTGATCATTTACAACCCGAAGGGTATCGGTGGTTTGAGCCAGTCTTAGGATAGATCTAACAAAGTTATCACCATGTTTCCCATATAGCCAGGCAGTTCGGATAATTAAATAATTCTGAAGGTGTTTTTGAACCTCAAGTTCCCCTTGTAGCTTAGATTTAGCATAAATACCCAATGGATTAGGTGGATCATCTTCTACATAGGGCATTTTCTTAGCTCCCCCAAAGACATAATCGGTACTGATATGGAACATTTTTGCTCCTACTTCTCTGGCGGCCAAAGCTACATTTCGGGTTCCTTCCTGGTTAACTTTAAAAGCCCTTTCGTGATGGATTTCAGCTCCATCTACATCTGTGTAAGCCGCCGTATGGATAATCACATCGGGCTTCTGAGCAGATATAATCTCACTGACTCTGTAATAATCCGTCACATCACATTCTATGGCATTCGCTCCTGAAACCTCATAAGTTTTTCCTAATTCCCGCATTAAATCTGTGCCTAGCATGCCCCCGGCACCGGTTATAAATATTTTCATGGTCCTGGTAAACGGATAACTGGCAACTGGTCATTAGAAACCAAAAACCAGTAACAGATTCTTAGTTTATTTTCTACCCCCTGCTCTGTCCTTAGGATAAATTGGAAAATAATTTATCTTGAAGACGGTAGGTTTATGGGTTTTCCTTCCTTATAACGACTCTTTTTAATTCTCTAAGACAGGCAGCTTTACCTTAGGTATTTTAACCTGACCGAGAAAGTTCCAAACTATGCTTAAATTCTCATTCTATGATCTTTAACATAGGGTTAAGATCTCCGTCAAGGAGAAATTAATGGCTCATCGACCTCAAGCTAAGTCGATTTTTATTGACAACTTAAATACCTATTTCTAAGTTAGATTAAAATTCAAGTCCCCTTATCTGGATAATACCAGCCTTAAATCATTGCAGGCTCTATGAAAAAATATCATCGATACTATCTTATTTTTTTCCTGCTTATCTTATTTAATCTATTCAGGTTGGAACCGGCCCTATCAGCCCCAACAGATCCGTCCGGGAATCCCTACTCCGGAGAAGCCACATTCCCCGAACCAGAACCTTTCCTGCAGAGTTTGATAGCCAAATATAAAAAGGGCAACTTTCAAGAGGCTCTCCAGGAACTGGAACCGTATCTATTTCGACTCCAGGACACCTTGAACAGCGTAGAGGCATCTCCTACGACCTCTCCAGAAAACACCCCTCTTTCCCACCTGCAAGATCCGATCTGGAAAGCCCGGTTTCTCTTCCTGGCCGGGTATCTCTATTTCCAGCAGGGCAGGTTCTTAAAAGCTTCTGAAGTCTGGAATCTTTTAATCACCCGGATTCCTTCCTTTATCCTGAACGATTACGGCCAATATTACCTGGCAGAAAGTTATCGAAAACAAGAACTTTATCCTGAAGCCCTCCAGGCTTATCAAACTCTGATCGATCGCTACCCCTCCAGTCTTCTCCAGGCGGAGGCCCGGTTTCAGATTGCAAAGGTTTTAGAACTTCTAAAAAAATACCCGGAAGCTGTCGCGGCCTATATCCAATTTTCTAAAAAATTTTCAGATCACCCCCTGGCTCCCAAAGCCCTTTGGGACTCGGCCCGTCTTTTGGAAGAGCAGCATAGCTTTAAGATTACCCTGGAAACCTACCGAAACCTGCAGAGAAGCTATCCTTACTCATTCTGGGCAGCCCAGGCCTATAAGCGGGAAAAAGAAATCTATGCCCAGTATCCAACTTTAGAACCTGAATGGAATGATCAGGAACTCTACCAGGAGGGGGAACGCCTCTACAACTTAAATTTATTTTCCCAGGCTCAAGAGACCCTCAACCGGCTGATTAAAAAATTTCCTGAAAGCCCTTTTTTGGAAAAAGCCCTTCTCCTGTCAGGGAAAATAGCCTATAACCTCCGGGAAAACGAGGAAGCCCTCAAAATCTTCGAAAACTTCCTGACCCGTTATACTCAGAATAAAGAAATCCCTCGAGTACTAAATCTCATGGCCAGAATCTATCTTCGGATGGAGAATGGAGATAAATTTTTAACAATCTATCAGAAACTGAATACGACCTATCCCCACGATAAATGGACCTTAGATACCCTTTATTTGCTCGGGACCTTCTATGAAGAAAACCAACAGAATTTCAAGAAGGCCCTGAGTACCTATGAAATTTTTTTAAAAAGATCCCCGCGAGGCCCTCGCCAGGAGGATGCCCTCTGGCGAAGTGCCTGGATCTACTACCGATCTGGAGAGTATCAAAAGTCCCGGAATATTCTGATAGAACTTATACGTAAATACCCGCATTCTTATTACTACGAAGAAGCCTTATATTGGGCCGGGAGGGCTTCTGAAAAGTTGAGAGATTGGAGAAAAGCCGTAGAGTTTTTCCAGAGAGCCCATCTTACCCATCCCAGGTCTTACTACGGTATCCGAAGTTTAGACCATCTGACCTCTCTTTTCAAAGAACACCCGGGGCTTCAAAATCTCAAGGTTCAAAATCCAGACTCTCCCGGGCAACTCAAACTAAAACCGACCGCCAATCAGCTCTCCTCAACCACCTATCGTCAACAACTTCTCAAAGCCCAAGAGCTTACGAAACTGGCCCTTTATGAGGAAGCTGCCCGGGAATTGGAAAAGGCTTTACAGAGCGAAAATAAGATGAGGATATCTTCTGAAATTTACCGATTGCTTGAACTGTATTACGAAGCCCGGAATTACCGTAAATTGGTTCAATTCTCCCGACAATATTTTTCAGACTGGCTGCGTCGAGGAGATTCCTCAGTACCCGGTAACTTCTGGAAAATGGCTTATCCACTTGGATATGAAGAATTAGTCAGGCGATATACCACCCCTCAGATCGATCCTTTTCTGGTTTACTCCATTATGATGGCGGAAAGCGAATTTAATCCTGATGTACGCTCCCCTGCGGCTGCGACTGGATTGATGCAGCTTATTTACAGCACCGCCAACCGGCTGGCTCAAAACATGGGGATTACCCAGTTTTCTGAGGAGATGCTCCTGAATGCCGAATTGAACATTGCTTTGGGGGTTTCTTACCTGGAAGAACTCTTAATCCGGTTTAAAGGGAATATTGTTCCGGTCATTGCCAGTTACAACGCTGGAGAGGATCGGGTAGAGGCCTGGTTGCGGCAACAGTCTGGAGAAGACCCTGAGATGTTCATTGCCGGTATTCCTTATCGGGAGACCAAGAAATACGTTCAACGGGTGTTATGGTATTATGAAGAGTACAAACGAATCTATGGAAATCAATAAGTTTTTTAATAGCGCGGATTCGGAAAGGGTTCTAAAGAACCCTTTGAGTTTGCGCTCCGCGTTCAAAGAAGGGAGGTTAATCCGATGAGAATCCTTAAAAAAATGCTGCTTGGGGGGGTTATGGTTTTATCTACAGGTCCTGTTGTGGCCATGAATAAAGATTTCAAAATGCCGGAAACCAAAGTAAGTATGGAAACCTGTCTGAGAGCAGCCCTGACCAAGCGGGCTGGAGACATTGAAAAGTTGGAATTTACGGTTAAAAAAGACGGTCCGGCTTATGAAATCGAGATTAGAGATAACGATACCACAGAATGGGAGTATACCTGCCATGCAAATACCGGTGAGATTGTGGGAGAAGATCGAGAAGTTAATTTAAGAGACCCGCTTTTCAAGGCCAGGATAAAGGTAACCGATGCCGAGGCTAAGAAAGTGGTACTCACTACCTACCCCGGTAAGATTCTGCAAACCGAGTATGAAATGAAGCCGGATGGCAGGGCCGTTTATGAATTTGATGTGAGAACCTCCGGAGAGGGTGGCAAGGAGATCAAGGTAGAAGTCGATACGGCTACCGCAGAGATTACCGAGTCAAGCGAAAAAATTTACCAGATCGGAAGAGAACCTGATGAGATGGTAAGATAAATTTGAAAAGCCCTCGGTAGTTCCGGGTCCGTTGTTGGCCGGGGATACATTAGCAAGGCCTGGGCTCTAAACAACAGACCCGGAACATCAACCCTTACAGAGTCTTTCTGTCCTGGATTACCAGAATCTGAAATCCATCCGGGCAGAACAGAGCAAACCAAGAAAGCTTACATAATTTTTCCCCCATCGATTACCAGAACCTGGCCGGTAATCATTCGGGCGTCAGTTGCCAGAAAACAGACGGCTTCTGCGATATCTTCAGGGGTTGAAATCCTTTTTAAAGGAGTCGTCTTAAGGGTCTGATCGCGTATTTCATCTGCATCGGCCCAGCCCTCAATCCATCGAGTTTCTACAAGCCCTGGGGCAATGGCATTGACCCGAACCTCGGGGGCTAAGATTTTAGCCAGAGATTTGGTCAGGCAAATAACCCCGGCCTTTGAAGCAGCATAGGCAATGGAACTTCCAACTCCTGTAATTCCGGCTACCGAGGCTATAATGACAATAGCACCTTGTCCCTGACGCTTCATGATATCGGCTACCGCCCGCGAGCAAAAGAAGACACCTTTGAGGTTAATAGCCAGATTCCTGTCCCAAAGCTCCTCGGTATGGGCTTCCAGGTCATTAAAGGGGGTTCGCTGGGACCATCCGGCACAGTTAATCAACATATCGATACGTCCCCAGGTATCCATAACCTTTTTGACCATGGCTCGAACTTCTGCATCCTTGGAAACATCTGCCTGAATCGTCATGGCTGAAACACCCATCTTCTCGGCTTCTTGAGCGGTTTCTTGGGCTTCTCGAGCGGATTTAGAATAATTGATGGCTACCTGAATCCCCTGGCGGGCCAGGGCCAAACTTGAAGCACGGCCAATACCCGTTCCTCCACCTGTAATGAGAGCGACTCTTCCTTTTTCTTGCATAGATTTTAATGGATCCACCGGAGGCCACGAGGGACCTTTAAGCAGGAAAAAACCCCGTTCCCTTCGGGACCTTGGGTTAAGATCCCAGGGATCTCCTGGAGGGGTTGAGCCCCTTTATTCCTTAATTCCTTCGGGACCTTGGGTGGATGAACCTTTCCACAAAGGTATACCGTCCGGAGGTTTACTATCCAAACACCAAATAACCTTTTTTATTTGAAACGAGCCAGGGCTTCTTCCAAACGTTTTAACATCTTTTTAATATTCTCCTGGGAATTGGCATAGGAAAAACGTAGATAACCTTCCCCATACTTTCCGAAGGCGGTACCGGATAAAACGGCAATACCGGCTTCCTCTAAAAGATAATCGGCCAGTTGACTGGCAGGTTTTTGAAAACTCTTCACATTGGGAAATACATAAAAAGCCCCTTGGGGAACCTGACAGCTTATGCCCGGAATCTGATTCAGCCCGGATACGATGAGATCCCGCCTTTGTTTGAATTCGGCTACCATCCTGGCAACCGAGTCTTGAGGACCCTTCAAGGCTTCAAAAGCCGCCATTTGAGCAAAAGTGGCCGTACAGGAATTACAATTGATAATCAATCGGGTCACAAGCTCTGCCAGCTTTTTCGGCATGACCCCGTATCCCAGTCGCCACCCTGTCATGGCATAGGTCTTAGAAAATCCATTTAGTAAGATGGTCTGGTCTTTTACGTCCGCCAGGCTGGTAATACTCACAAACCGACCGGTATATAAAATCTGATCGTAAATTTCATCGGATAAAATCCAGATATTTTTTTCCCTGGCAATTTCTGCAATTCGTTTCAAATCCGATTCCAAAAGAATTCCACCGGTGGGATTTTGGGGAGAGTTCAGGATAATCATACGGGTTTTGGGCGTAATACTTTTCTCAAAGACCTCCATATCAAAGCTAAATCCCTTCTCTTCCAGGAGTGGAACCGGAATAGGTTTGGCGCCTACGAAGTTAATCACCGATTCATAGATGGGAAATCCGGGATTGGGATAAATAACTTCATCCCCCGGATCTACACAGGCCATAATGCCATAGAACATGATCGGCTTTGCTCCAGGGGTGACCACGACTTCTTCTGGACTAACGGGAATCTTACGGGTGTTGGAGATATGTTCTGCGATGGCCTCTCGAAGTATAGGGATTCCAGGAGCCGGGCAGTAATGGGTATAACCCTCCCTTAAAGCTTTGATGGCTGCTTCCTTAATATGTTCAGGGGTATCAAAATCCGGCTCTCCTATCTCAAAGTGTAAGATATCCCGGCCCTGGCGCTCCAGAGCTTTTGCTTTGGCCAAAACCTCAAAAGCCGACTCTGTTCCCAGTAAGTTCATTCGCTCAGAAAACTTAGGCATATATCCTCTCTGGACCACGAACCACGGACATCTGTCCGTTGTCCTCGGTTCAAGGTTCAGGATCTAGGGTTTAAGGATTTACAATTAGCCGTAAATAACCAACTTAATTTCTTCAGGAAGTTGTCTGGCGACCTCTTCAATGACGTTTCCCTTAAGGAGCTTGACTAAGGCATTCCGTGTAGAACTGCCGAGGATTAAGTAATCAACACCCAGGGTAGCGGCTTCATCGAGGATAACCTCTGCAGGGGAATTGCTGACTGCATAGACCGGAATGACTTTGAGTCCATTACTGAGGGCTTTAGCCGTTGAGAAAACTTCCTGGGCTTCTTTATCCTCTGGAAGCTTGGCAACACTGGGCAATAAGCTGATGGCTATTTCCCTGATAAAAAGCACATACAAGGTAGCCTGACGCAATTTAGCCTCTTCGATTGCAAAGCGCAAGGTATCCGTAACGCCTCGAACCGCTACCAGGATGGAAGTTACCGGCCTTGTAGAAACCAGATGAGGCGTAGGTGTGGGAATCCTTTCTGAAACAGCCATCTGCCGTTTTCGCTCGTAAGTCTTGGCGCCATATCGGATGACCAGCCCGGTGGTCAACATAATTACCGCAAAAATTAGGGCATTTCGCTTTTCATAGGCAATGGTAGCTTCAATGAAGGCCATCAAACCAAAAGTTCCCAGCATGACCCCCCGTTCCAGGGGAGACAACCCGAGTTGAAAATTCGTGGCGGTAGCTCCCAGATTGATGGTAATGGCTCCCACAACGCCAATGGCATATAAAGCCGCCAGGTGGGTTAAATCACTTTCAAAGAGAAGAACTAAAATGGGAATTATAGTGGCCAGCAGAAGAGGAATCCAGGGAACTCCATATTTATTGAGGCGGCTGAAAGCTTGAGGCATTTCTCCATCTCTAGACATCATGTAGAAAACAGCGATCATTCCCACAATAGCCGTATTGCAGGCTGACAGAAGAAGCAATCCAAAAACAATACTGACCACATTGGCAAAACCCTCTCCGATATAATACTCCCCTAGAAAACGAATCATGTCTTCCGTGTGATCCGATAGATTGGGAACGGCATGCATAATAAGTCCTAAAGCTGTGGTAAATACGGTGACCTCTATCAGTACAGGAAGAATAGCATTTCTGGCTGTCTTATGGACGGAAGGGTTGTCTTCGGTACTGCCCGGATCTAATTTCATCACCCCGGTCATGTTGGCAATGGCTTCCACTCCCGAGAGTGCCAGAACAATTCCCACAAAATTAAGCCAGTTATTCAGGAATCCTCCACTCAAAGGAGTTAATTGGACTTCCGATAAATGGGATAAAGAAGCTCCCAAGAGAACGGCAACTACCAGAACAGTAGGAACCGCTAGGAATATGGCCATTCCACCACTATGACGTGGTCCAAAAATATTCACAACCCCAAGTAAAGCCAGGGAACCTATAGCCCACCAATGCGGGTGCGGGAACTCTAAATAATGAAAAGCATCCAGGCTACTCAGAGAAGCGGTTACGGTATAATCCGCCGTTAGAAGAAGGGCGCCAATAACTGCTAAAGTACGTGAACGATTTCTAACCGAAGAATAAACCCCACCTCCATCGGGATAGTATTTACAGATCCAGATGTAATTAATCCCTACGAGGGTAGTCAGAAGGGCCATGGCCAGAATAAGATAGAAAGAAGAGTAACCGGCCAGGGCAAAGGCAATTCCTGTTACGTAGGCCTTACTGGTTCCCCAGTCTCCATACAGCATCGCAGCAGCCCGGGAAGAGCTTACATTTCTCGGGCGTTTAATCAGCACCATACATCTCCAGCTACCTCAAAAAAATAGGAGTCTATCCTCTTTAAAGGGATAAAGATAGACTCCTTTTTTGTCCTAACTTTTTTAAAATCAAATATCTTCTATTTCCTATTTCAACCCCTCAATTTATATCCTGGATGTCCAGCTTGCAAACAAAAATTTTCTCAAAAAACCTGCGAACCCGAAATGACCTTTTTGTTCCTGCGAACAATCTCTAAAATCCTCCTGGTAAGATTTTTAATATGTTCCTCCACTTCGAGGGGATTCCCTTGAAGGCCTACGCCCCAAGTTTGAACCGTAACACCATACCAGGTTTCCAATTCTTGGTCTATGGGTTCGGGATAAAGGAGAACCCCGGTTTTTACCCCTAAACTCTGACAGTAAACAAGAATTTGATAGATATCTTCGCTATCCGGGTCTTTTTGAAAAGAGAGGAAAGGGTCCCGGGGTAATTCCATAGAATTACCAGACCGTTGCGTAGGGTCGTTGTTACGCTTATATTTCATATCTAAAACCAAAATTGGGTCATCTTTTTCATACAGAATAAGGTCGGGTGAGAAACTCCGCGTGGCCCCCCGATCTAACCATCTGGATTCTTGGTAGCTTAAGCTTAAAGAAGGATAATCCGCCAACTTCTCTCTCAGCGCTCCGGCAACAAACCGTTCAAAAACTCGATTCATATCCAGAAGAAAAGAAAAAAAGGGAATGTCCCCTGTATAATTCCGGATGGAGATATGTTGTAAAAACAACTCGCACAGGGAGAGGACAGATTTATAATGTTGATTGAGTCGATTGTAAGCAATTCGAGATACATCCTCCGCCCAAACAGGAACCCAAGAAACTCCATTCAGATGCTTGTAGTTGGCCTTAAGCTTTTCAACAAGATCGGTATGGTGATAAGCAGGCAGGAACAAAAGCGCTGTGGTAAACTTTAAAATTTGATTTTCTAAAACATCCGGGGTAGCTTCTGCATACTGGCAATAGATTCGATCTTTTCGCCATTGATTTTCTTTGAGCTGAGCCGGAAATAAAATCTTTCCTCGAATAAATTTTTGATTTTCTTCCTGTGCCAGGTAGGCTTTATAGAGACCCTTTCGGATAAGATCCCCGGTGCTTTCAACAAAAATTTTTACCAAAACCTCCAAAAGATCCGAGGATTCCTCGTATCCAACCCAATCCGATCTGAAATCCACCAGATCATAGGCGTAAGTCAGGAGATAAAACAGGTTCAATAAGCTAAATTTGGGAACTATCACTAAAGTTCGTCCGGTAGGTAAGACCAGATGGCCCACATAATGTCGGGGAGTTAAATCATAGCATCCTTCTTTGTGGAAGGACGGAGAAATAGATAAATAATCTTTATAGTTCTCTTTTAAAAAGAGAGCTTCCTCCCGGGTCAGAAACACGTCGGCCTGGGTAATGTATTCAGTCAGCTGAATAAATGAACCTGGACCCTTTTTATTTTTCCTTAACCGGATCATTCTAACTATAAAAATTAGATCTGTTTTTACCTTAGTCGTCAAGTTCAAAATTTCGCGGGAAACAGGAAGCTATCAAAAAAGACTTGACTTTATTTACCAGTTTAGACTAATCTGGGGAGAATTCATTGTGGATCGTAAAAGATTCTTATAACCATCTTTTCAGGCCATTAGCCAAAAGGAGAAAGGGAGATAATCTCGGTTCTATGGCAACACCCAGAATACTTGTGGTTGAAGATAGTAAAACCATGCGGTTTTACCTGCGGGATCTGCTTAAAAAGGAGGGCTATTTGATTGAAACGGCTTCCAACGGCAAAGAAGCCTTAGAAGCCATAGAAGAAAGTCAGCGGCTTAATAACGCCTTTAATATCGTGATCACCGATGTGGTTATGCCGGAAATGGATGGCCTGGAGCTTCTCCAAAAGGTCAAAGAGATTAATCGGGATATTATTATTATTGTGATTACCAGTGAAACTACCATAGAAACGGCGATTCGGGCGCTTAATCTTGGGGCAACTAACTTCCTCCGAAAACCTCCCGACTCCAGAGAAATCCTCGATGTAGTCTGGCGGGCTTCTCGGCTTAAAGAGTTATCCTTCGAGAGTGAAGAGCTGATTCCTTTTATGACGCGAACGCTTTATATGGAGATACCCAGTCAGATCAGGTTTATTAAGGGTATTTCCCATAACATCATTCAGGAAGCCAGGCTCATGGGATATAATGAAAGGGAACTAAGGGATAAAATACCGGTAACCATTGATGAAGCGGTTACCAATGCGATTAAACATGGAAATAAAGGGGATGAAAGTAAAAAAGTTAAAATTCAGGTGGATATTGATACCGAAAAGATTAAAATTGTTATAAAAGATGAAGGAGAAGGATTTAAAGTTCAAGAAGTACCGGATCCCACTGATCCCAAAAATTTTCTTAAAATGAGTGGGCGTGGGATCTTGTTTATGAGGTTAAGCATGGACGAAGTAGTCTATAATGACCGGGGCAATGAATTAACCCTAATTAAGTATAAATATCCGAAAGAATAGGGAGGAATTCTCAGTGATTACCTGTCTGGTAACGGGGGGAGCAGGGTTTATAGGCTCCCACCTGGTAGAAGCTCTTTTAAAAATTAATTATCGGGTACGCGTTTTAGATAATTTTATGACCGGTAAACGGCAGAATATTTCTTCCATCCTTTCCCATATTCAATTTATAGAGGGAGATTTGAGAGATTTTGAAACGGTTCGAAAAGCTGCGGAAGCGGTTGATTTTATTTTTCATTTGGGTGCGCTTCCTTCAGTTCCTCGATCCATCCAGGATCCCATTACCTCCAATGAGGTTAATATCCAGGGAACACTCCACGTATTGGAAGCAGCCAGACAAATGAGGGTCAAGCGGGTTATCTTCAGTTCCTCCTCTTCGGTCTATGGAGACAGTCCCCTACTTCCCAAACGGGAGGATGCCGTTCCCAATCCACTTTCTCCCTACGCCGTTACCAAATTGGCTGGTGAATACTATTGCAAAGTTTACTATAAAATCCATGGATTGGAGACCGTTTGTTTAAGGTATTTTAATGTCTTTGGTCCAAAACAGGATCCCACTTCCCAGTATGCTGCTGCCATTCCCAGATTTATCAACGCCCTATTGGTCAACAAACCCCCTTTAGTGTATGGAGACGGTGAGCAGTCCCGGGATTTTACCTATGTAGAGAACGTGGTTCAGGCCAATATCCTGGCCATAAAGGCGCCGGAGGCTCCTGGTAAGATCTTTAATATTGCCTATGGAAAGCGGATTACTGTGAATGAATTAATCAAAACCTTGAATACCCTCTTAGGGAAGAATATCCAGCCTGTTTATGAATCTTCACGACCTGGGGACATTCGCCATTCTCTGGCCGATATCTCCCAGGCACGACAGATTTTAGGCTTCTCCCCGACCGTCACCTTAGAGGAAGGATTAAGACGTTCGATTGCCTGGTTTGTGAATAAAAGTGAGTCAGAGCCGGCGGTTGGTGGGCAATGAAAATATCTAACCGCCCACTCCCCAACGTGCTCACTCCTCTTCAAGTAAATCTTTTATCAACTCTCTTCGAACTTCCAAGGGAACCTCTTTCCTTTGCCGGTAGTTCGGATGATCTATGACCAGAAAAACTTCTTCCTGCTCGTTTTTAAACTTTTCTATTTGCTCCGGAGTAAATCGGAACCGAACATAATGAACGGCACTGATTTTATCCTCTTTGCTGTGTCCGGCTTCGAAAAATCCAGGTACATTTTCTTGCTCACCAATTTTAAAATAGACAGTCCCTTCTTGATCGATCCCCATCATCCGATCCAACTCTTCTTTAATTTTATTCTTCTCATCTATTTCAATGAACATGGTCGCACTGAGTTCTCCTTTATCAGGAATCAAGGCATTGTAGACATCGATTTCCTCCTGGATTTTAGCGTCTTCTACGATTCGCTCAGCACGCATCATTTCCTGAATTTGAAACAGGACGGTTTCCCGGTTTTCAAACAGAAAGGAGATAAGATCCCCCACCTGAATTCGCCGATTCTTTTTAAGTACTATCAGATGATTACGGAACGCATCTCGAATTTTTTCGTATTCCAGAATGTTTTTAATGTCTCCGAACTCTATCTTTTTCACCGAAACTTAAGAAGCCGGTGGCAAGAAGCAAGAAATAAGAAATCTCACTCCTTACCTCTTGTCTCCGGCTTCCTACCTTTGACTTAAATTCCATACGCCTTCTTCAATACTTCAATCGGATGAAGTGGTTTAATGCCGGTTCCGTATTGAATTTGAAGCCCTGCCAGAGGGCAGTCGGTAACTACGGCATCGGGTTGGAGTTGTTGGATGCCTTTTAAAAGAGGATTAGCTACTTTGAGAGAAAGTTTAAAATATTCCTTCTTTAATCCCCAGGTTCCATCCACAGCAGAACAATGATCCAGCAGCTCAACGGTTGTTCCCGGAATCAACTTCATCAGATCTCTGGACTTAAATCCGATATTTTGAGCTTTTAGATGACAGGGGAGATGGTAGGCTATTTTTCCGACAGCCTGGGTAAAGCGGGTATTTAACTTCCCCTGCTCTTTCAATTTCATCAGATATTCACAAATATCATAGGTGTTTTGGGCAACCTCCCTGGCTTCTGGGGTTCCAACTAAAACAGGATACTCCTGTTTAAGCATATAGGTACAGGTAGGTCCTGGAGAAAGGATGATATAGCCATCTCGAACTGCTTGATGGAGGGAATTGACATTAAATCTTGCATTCTGAAGGGCCGAATCGATATCTCCCCCATCTAAATAAGGCATGCCACAGCACTTCTGTTCCGGGCAGCTAACTGCAACCCCATTTTTTTCCAAAACTTCCACACTGGCTCTTCCGACCTCCGGGTAATTGTAATTAACCGGGCAGGTGTAAAATAAAGCGATCTTACCCTTTGTACCAACGCCGGGTTGCCGCAAACGAACAGGTCGATCCTGGAACCACGCCACAAAGGTATCTCGATGATAAGGGGGGAGATTTCTTTCTGCTGCAATACCGAGAAATCTCTCCATGAGGCGTCGCAGAATCTTATTTCGGTTGACCCAGTTAACCACCGGAGCAAAGGTACTTCCTATTCGACCTATCAGATCGGTTCTCCCTAGAATTTTATCCTGGAAGGTAATTCCCTGATACCTTCCATGAACGGCTTTAGACCGGAGCATAAGTCTGGGAAAATCGATATCCCATCGATGTGGGGGCGTATAGGGGCAGTGGTTGTAGCAGAGTTTACACTGGTAGCAAAGGTCTGTAACTTGTTTGAAATCCTCCTTATCCAATTTATCTACATCTCCATCCACCCGTTCCTCATCGATGCGATTAAAGAGATCGGAAAAAGATGGGCAAAGATTATAACAACGCCGGCAGCCATGGCAGATATCGAATACCCGGCGAATTTCTTTTTCCAAAGCCGATTCATTCCAGAATTCCCTTGAGCTAAAATCAAACCCCATAGGTGTAAAATGTAGGGGGTATGGGAATATAGAATTTCTCCCCTACTCCCATACCCCCGAACCCCCACACTCCTACTCTCTTATACTTCTCTTCTGTGGTTAGATGGCTGCCGCAGGTTCCTTACCGGTTATCTTCTCAAGCCCTTTGGAGAATCTTCCGGCATGGGATTTTTCTGCTTTGGCCAGGGTTTCAAACCATTCGGCAAGCTCCTGGAAACCTTCTTCACGGGCAACCTTGGCAAATCCCGGATACATCTGGGTATATTCGTAGGTTTCCCCTTCTATAGCCGATCGGAGATTTTGCTCGGTAGTTCCAATAGGAACTCCTGTGACCGGATCACCGACCTCTTTTAAGAAATCTAAATGACCAAAGGCATGGCCCGTCTCAGCCTCCGAAGTATCTCGGAAAAGTCCACCGATATCAGGATATCCCTCGATATCAGCCCTTCGAGCAAAATATAAGTATCTCCGATTGGCCTGGGACTCCCCGGCAAAAGCTTCCTTTAAATTCTCTAAACTTTTGGTTCCTTTGAGTGATTTATTCATGAAATTCTCCCTCCTTCTTCTTTAAATTAAGATACTCCTACCTGGTAACCTTACTCTAGAGCAAACCTGCCTCCGAAGTAAGGAGTTAGAGACAGATCCCTCTCTGAAGGTACCAGATCGAGTCATCCTTATAAGTTAGTTGGATGCATCAGACTTTTGGCAATCTGAACAAATTCCATAGAACTCGGCCCGATGATAGGTAATACTGAAACCGGTCTTCTGGGCAACCATCTGCTCCAGATCCTTGTTCAAGGCCACATCCAGATCGTAAATCCTATGACACTTTTCACAGGTAAAGTGGTAATGATCTGTGGTTAAAGCGTCAAAGCGACTGACATCCTTTCCGTATTTGAGCTCTAGAATTTTACCTTCCTTTTTCAAAACGTTCAGGTTACGATAAACCGTCCCTAAACTGATATGAGGAAGTTGTTCCCGAACTTTTTGGTAGATCCAGTCAGCAGTTGGATGAGACCTTGTTTGTTGAAGGGTTTCCAGTATAATTTTGCGCTGGCGCGTTAGCCGAGTTCGTTTATTTTTCATTTTCATTCTTAACTTTTTCCTTATTCCTTATTAGGAGTAGTTACTATTACTAATAATAAATAGTCATCTCTTCGGTGAGTTGTCAAGGATTTTTAAAAAAATTCTGTAAAGGACGGGAAACCCTATTGACGGAGGGTAAATTTCACATATATTTAACTTAAATCTTTAGAAGAAATCCCTTTATCTTTCAGACACTTAATAGGTTTCCTGCAAAGATCACCGAGGTGATAGATGACCCTTGACCAGCTATTTAAAGATCTTCAGAAGGATCTCCAGGAAGTAGAAGCTGAGATTGAACGGCAACTTCAATCGGATGTGGAGTTAATTACGGAAATTGGCCGGCATATTTGTAAAAGTGGCGGTAAACGCTTACGTCCGGCTTTAGTATTGCTAAGTGCAGAGCTTTCCAACTACCGGGGTAAAAGAAAATATATTTTAGGGAGCGTGGTAGAATTCATCCATACCGCCACGCTACTCCATGACGATGTGATTGACCGGGCGGAATTAAGAAGAGGAAAGCTTTCGGCCAATTCGGTATGGGGCAATACGCTTCCGATTCTTGTAGGAGATTTCCTTTACTCCAAGTCCATGCTCCTTGCGGTCCATGACGGAGATATGAACATTATGCGGGTGATTGCGGATTTGACCATGCGGATGACCGAGGGAGAAGTGATGGAATCGATTCGGAGTCGAGATATCCGAATGCAACGGGCTGATTATTTAGAAATTATCAAATTAAAGACAGCGTATCTTTTTTCAGCCTGTTGTCAGTTGGGAGCCATTTTGGGGAAGGCTACCCAACAAAAAGAACTGGCTTTAAGAAATTACGGCCTCCACCTGGGACTTGCCTTCCAGATTACCGATGACACCTTAGATTTTATTGCCCCTATCGAGAAGTTTGGTAAGACTCCAGGAACAGACTTAAAGGAAGGGAAAGTCACCCTTCCCCTTCTTATTTTGTTAGAGAAGGCCACCCCTAAAGAAAGGGTTCTTTTAGAACACGTGATTCAAAACTCTGGAGAACTCAAAGAAGAGGATTTTAAAACCGTCCTGGATCTTATTCATAAGTATAACGCCATTGAATTGAGTTTACAGGAAGCTAAACAATACGCAAGTATGGCCAGGGATTATCTGGAGGAATTTGAAGACTGCACCGCCAAGCAAATCTTATCAGATCTTACCTACCTGGTATTAACCCGGGATAAGTAGGGAGGTAGGGGAGTATGGGAGTCTATTTTTTATACTTCCACACTTCCATACCTCCATACCTCCACACTCCCGCATTCTTAATCTCTTCTAAAGATTAGAGAAGCGAAGTGAAAAATTTATATTTTCTCCTTGCAATTGCAAATCAGATATAGTAATTTTTATTATAAAAAAGTTTTTCACTTAAAAGTGGGCAAAAAGCCCACTTTTTTATTGTCTCTCTAAAAAGAGTTTGAGGTTTGTAAGGTATGAAGAACGAGATAATTAACTCCGTAAGAACTTTAGTGACTCCGGTTGTGGAATCTGAGGGGATGGAGCTGGTGGATATTGAATTTAAAAAAGAAGGTAAAATCTGGTATCTTCGGATTTTTATTGATAAACCGGGTGGAGTTACCCTCTTGGATTGTGAAAAAGTCAGCCGGGAGGTTGAGGTTCTGCTGGATATTGAAGATATTATCGACCGATCTTATACACTAGAAGTCTCTTCTCCTGGATTAGATAGGCCCTTGAAGACAAAAGAGGATTATCTTCGATTTCAAGGCAAATTAGTGAAAATAAAAACCTTCTCTTCCATTAATGGACAGAAGGTCTTCTCTGGATACTTGCAGGGTATGCAGGATGACAAGGTACGGATTAGGACCAAATCAAACCAAGAGATCGAAATACCTTATGAGAATATCTCGAAGTCTAGATTAGAAGTTGAATTTTAGGTGGGAGGAGATCGACTTTCCTAAAGAGAAGGACTGGAGGGAGACCATGAGCCGCGAATTAGTACAAGCGTTAGAACAGGTAGGGAGAGAAAAGGGGCTCCCTATCCATATTTTAATAGAAGCTGTCGAAGCCGCCATTGAATCGGCAGCCAGAAAAAAGTATAATTCCGGGTATAATTTCAAGGCAGAATATGACGAGAAAAGTGGCCAAATCCAGCTCTTCAGTATTAAGAAGGTTGTTAAAGAGGTTACCAATCCAAAAGTAGAAATCTCTTTGGAGGAAGCCAGGAAAATCTCACCGGAAGTTCAAGAAGGAGAAGACATTAAATTACCGGCAGATATGACGGTCTTTGGGCGTATTTCTGCCCAAAGGGCCAAGCAAATTATTATTCAAAAAGTTAAAGAGGCTGAGAAGCAAAAAATTTATAACTTATATAAAGCCCGTGAAGGGGAAGTTGTCTTAGGGACCGTTTATCAGGTTGAAAAAAACTTAATTATTGTAGACCTGGGAAATGCAGAAGCCATTTTACCTAAAAAAGAACAGTTACCTAAAGAATTTTATCGTCGGGGGGAGAAGCTTCGGGCTTATATTCAAGAGGTGAAGATGGGAAGTAAAGGTCCTCAGGTTGTTTTATCCAGGGCCTGTCCGGAGTTTTTAACCAAACTTTTTGAAATCGAGGTTCCCGAAATCTCAGAAGGGATTGTTCAAATTAAAGGGGTTGCAAGGGAGCCAGGAGTTCGAGCTAAAATTGGAGTGATATCTTTAGATAAAAATGTGGATCCTATTGGAGCTTGCGTAGGATTGCGAGGTTCACGTGTTCAATCGATTGTAAGGGAGCTCCGTGGAGAAAAGATCGACATTATTGAATGGGATGAAGATCCGGCCATCCTGGTTACCCGGGCTTTAAGCCCGGCTAAAGCGGTGCATGCTTCGGTCAATAAAGAGGAACATTGTGTAGAGGTTATCGTACCCGATGATCAATTTTCATTGGCTATTGGAAGAAAATGGCAGAATATAAAGTTGATTACTCAGTTGACCGGGTGGCGGGTCGTGATCAAACCGGAATCAGGGAAAAAGGATAAATTGGAAAAAGCTGAAAATGAAGCGGAAATTCCAGAAGAGTTTTTACAAATTCCCGGGATGAACCCAAAGATTGCCAGGCAACTAACCGAAGCAGGGTTTTTGTCTGCCAAAGAAATTGCCCGAAGTTCGCTTGAAAAGTTATCAGAAGTTTTAGGTAATGAAAGAGAAATAGCAGAGAGGATCCTACACAGCGCTCAGGAGCTCATAAAGCCCCCTGAACCTCCGGATTCTCAGCCTTAGTTTGTAGGGATAGGAGGGAAGATGCATTATGGGAAAAAACGTGAGACTTTATGATCTTGCTAGAAGGCTTGGAATCGCCAGCAAGGATCTTGTAAAGCTAGTCCAGGGGGAAGGGATCGAGGTCACCAGCCACATGAGTTCGGTAGATAGTGATACGGCGGATCTAATCATGGATATATTTAGCTCCTCGGCTGAGACTAAAAAGGGAATGGAAGTAGCTGTAAAGCCCACTCCAACTCAAGAACCAGAGACTCTCAAGGTCCAGGAGAAAAAGGTCCAGGGAAAGAAAGATGTGAAGGCAGAGGCTGTAAAGGAAAAAAAGCCGGAAATAAAACCCGAGGTAAAGCCGGACGTAAAACCAGAAACGAAAAAACCCGATAAACCAACGCCTCCTGCAAGACCTACCATTGAAATGACAGAAGCTATCACGGTGAAAGAATTAGCAGAAAAAATGGGAGTTCCACCTCCTCAAGTTATTAAGTCCCTGATTAAGATGGGAATCATGGCCAATATTAATCAGATCTTAGATATCGATGCGGCTGTTTCGGTTGCAGATAAATTTGGTTTCAACGTAAAATCCATCGATTTAGAAGGGGAGAAATTGTTCCCCGGTGAGCAGGAGGATGAAAGTTTACTGAAACCAAGGCCTCCGGTTGTAACCATTATGGGCCATGTAGATCATGGTAAAACCTCTTTGTTAGATGCCATTAGAAAATCCAGGATTGCCGCTACAGAAGCTGGCGGGATTACCCAGCATATTGGAGCTTACAAAGTTCGATTGGATAAAGGGGAGATTGTTTTCCTGGATACACCTGGTCACGAGGCGTTTACGGCGATGCGGGCCCGAGGAGCCCGAGTTACCGATATTGTGGTCCTGGTGGTAGCTGCAGATGATGGCGTGATGCCTCAAACCATAGAAGCCATTGATCATGCAAAAGCAGCGGGAGTTCCCATTATTGTGGCCATCAATAAGATCGATAAACCCAATGCCGACCCTCAGCGCGTTAAAAATGAATTGACTAAATATGATTTGTTGCCCGAGGCCTGGGGAGGAAATACCATTTTCGTGGAAATATCCGCCAAACAGCGTATTAACCTGGATCTTCTGCTGGAGATGATCTTGCTTCAGGCTGAAATCATGGAGCTCAAAGCCAATCCGGATAGGCCTGCCAAAGGAACTATTCTAGAAGCTCGATTAGATAAAGGACGTGGCCCGGTTGCAACCGTCCTGGTGCAAAATGGAACCTTGCGAATTGGAGATCCTTTTGTATGCGGGCTCTACTATGGAAAGGTGCGGGCCATGATCGATGACATGGGTCACAAAGTCAAAGAAGCGGGTCCTTCTACCCCGGTAGAGGTTCTTGGCCTGACCGGTGTACCTTCTGCAGGAGATTCCTTTATCGTTGTCAGCGATGAACGTAAAGCACGTCAAATTGCCTTAAGCCGTCAAGAAAAACAACGGGAGGAAGAACTCTCAAAATCGGCTAAAGTTTCTCTGGAAGATCTATACCGAAAGATTCAAGAAGGAGATGTTCAAGAATTAAGGTTAGTGGTCAAAGCAGATACCCAGGGTTCTGTAGAAGCTATCAAGGAATCTCTGGAGAAATTAAGTACCCCACGGGTCCGGCTAAAGGTTATCCATGGCGCAGTGGGAGCCATTACTGAAACAGATGTAATGTTAGCTTCAGCCTCCAATGCCATTATCCTGGGATTTAATGTTCGACCCGAAGTCAAAGCAAGAATATCGGCAGAAAGAGAGAAAGTAGATATTCGCCTGTATAGTGTTATTTACGATGCCATATCGGATGTGAAAAAGGCTATGGAAGGACTCCTCAAACCTACCTATAAAGAAGTGATTCTGGGACAGGCCGAAATTCAAGAAGTCTTTTCCATATCTAAAGTAGGGATGGTCGCCGGGTGTCGAGTCCTTTCGGGTAAAATGGTCCGAAACGCCGAAATTCGTCTCATTCGAAACGGGGTCGTGGTTCATCAGGGTCGAATTGCTTCCTTGAAACGATTTAAGGAAGATGTTAAAGAAGTACCCAGCGGGTTTGAATGTGGGATCAGCTTGGAAAATTACAATGATATCAAAAGAGGAGATATCATTGAAGCCTTTTCTTATGAAGAAGTGGCCTCTAAATTATAAATTAACAATTATCAATTAATATTTTTTAATTGATAATTGATAATTCATAATGATTATCGGAATTTGCAGAGTAGAACTTTATCTTCCAAGCAATCACTCCTTAAAAGGAAAGCGACAGGTACTTAACAGCATCAAAAGCCGAATTAAAAATCGATTCAATGTTTCCATTGCGGAAATAGGGCATCTGGAAACCTGGCAGCGTTCTACCATTGGGATTGCTATGGTCAGCAACGATAAAAATTACGTGAATCAGGAATTGAACAAAGTCATAAATCATATAGAAGGCTCGGGAATAGTCAGTATTCTGGATTATGGAATCGAATTAACCAGCTTAAACCATGGAGAATTGTAATATGCGCAGGTATAAACGAGCAGACCGGGTTCGGGATCTCCTCCATCAGGAGGTTAGCCTTATCTTACAACGAGAAATAAAAGATCCTCGAGTCAAGCTAGTGATCATTACCCGGGTAGACCTGACAGAAGACCTTCGATATGCCAAGTTTTATGTAACAATTCCCTCGATTACCCAGATCCAAGGGGTTACGATAGCTGAGGAAAAGAAAAGGGAAATTTTAGGGGGGTTAGAGAGGGCTAGTGGCTATATTCGGGGCGAATTAGGTAAAAGATTAGATTTAAAATATATTCCGGATATCAAATTTGTTTTCGATGAAGCCCTGGAAGAGACCCATCGGGTTCTTCAGCTACTGGATAAAATCAGTTCCGAATCCAAAGGTTAAAGTCTCAGGTTAACAAAACCCGAGACTTTAACCTTGGGTTTTTATAATTTCCGAATCACCCTGCCAGAATCTCGAACATTTTTCGTAGCATTCCGGGTATCAATCACAACGTTAGAGTGATCTACCAGCCATTGGTAATCATAAGCACTATGATCGGTTACGATGACGGTGCAATCCATTTCGGCCAGAAGAGATTCTGTTAAGTTTACCGATTTTAAAACGATTCCTTCCTCTGTAATTTCAGGAATATAAGGATCATGGTAGTACACCCTGGCTCCCTGCTTTTCTAGAAGACGGATAATATCTAAGGCGGGAGACTCTCGAATATCGTTAACATCCTTTTTATAGGCTACCCCGATAATGAGAATTTTTGAGTTCTTGACACTTCTCTCCTTATCATTGAGAACTCCGGCAACTTTACTAATCACATAATTGGGCATGAAGGCATTGATCTCTCCGGCCAGTTCAATAAATCGTGCCGTATAATTAAGGGTTTTAAGTTTCCATGCCAGGTAAAAAGGATCCAGCGGAATACAATGACCTCCTAAACCCGGTCCCGGATAAAAAGGCATAAAGCCAAAAGGCTTAGTGGCTGCAGCATTGATGACTTCCCACACATCGATACCCAACTTATCACACATCAGTGCAATTTCATTAACCAGGGCAATATTAACGCTGCGAAAGGTATTCTCCAGAAGTTTAACCATTTCGGCCGTTTTGGTCGAAGAAACAGGAATCACCTTTTCAATGATCTGCTCATAGAGCGTCATGGCCATTTCGGTACATTGGGGGGTAATTCCACCGATGACCTTGGGAATATTTCGTGTGGTAAACCGGGTATTTCCGGGATCCACTCTCTCCGGGGAGAAAGCCAGATAAAAGTCTTCTCCAACTTTAAGGCCCGTTTTGCTTAATTCGGGTAAGATCACCTCATCGGTCGTTCCCGGATAGGTAGTACTTTCCAAAACGATCAGTTGCCCTTTATGTAAATACCGGGTAATCTGCTCCACAGCAGCTACGATATAGGAAATATCCGGATCTTTTGTCTTCCTCAAAGGGGTCGGCACACAGATACTGACGGCATCGATTTCTTTCAGAAGAGAAAAATCTGTGGAGGCCAGTAACCGCTTTTGCTGCAATGCCGCCTGGACCGCTTCTGGAGAAATATCCTGAATGTAAGAGTCGCCCCGGTTAATGGCATTAACCCTGTTGATATTTACATCAAACCCAATGACCTGAAAACCAGCCCTACAGAACTCTAAGGCTAAGGGGAGGCCTACATAGCCCAGTCCGATCACGCCGGCAACAGCTTTTCGTTGGAGAATCTTTTCTTTTAAATCCATTCTATTTTTTAATGATAGAAGTCGGGAGTCAGGAGTCAGGAAGTTAGTTTCTGACTCCTGGATTCTGACTCCTGATTAAACCTGAATAGCACAGGCTTCCTTTATTTTTCGTATCACACCGGCTGGATCCGAAGATCCAAAGACAGCCGATCCAGCCACTAAAATATCTGCACCTGCCAGGGCTATTTGAGCCGCATTGTCGACTTTAATTCCTCCGTCC
This sequence comes from Candidatus Limnocylindrales bacterium, assembly GCA_035559535.1. Lineage (NCBI taxonomy): Bacteria > Bacillati > Chloroflexota > Candidatus Limnocylindria > Candidatus Limnocylindrales > Candidatus Limnocylindrales bacterium. The sequence continues at coordinate 255,901 of DATMBG010000058.1, read as the reverse complement.
ACCTCAATTTCCAACCGGAGAATATTCATATCCTGCAAGATTCGCCGGAATCGCTGAATCTTAGAAAGTACCGAAGGAATAAATTTTTGCCCACCAAATCCGGGATTGACAGACATTAAAAGGGCCATATCGATCTCCTGGACAATCTCCTGCAGGCTTGTCAGAGGAGTAGCAGGATTTAAGGCAACCCCTACTTTGACCCCTTTTTCTTTAATAAGGTGAACCGTTCGGTGGAGATGGGTACAGGCTTCGACATGAACAGTAATAGAATCCGCACCACTCTTGATAAAATCCGGAATATAGGCATCTGGATTTTCAATCATCAGGTGCACATCCAGGGGAAGGGAAGTCCTTTTTCGTAAGGCTTCCACCACAATCGGTCCTATGGTCAGATTAGGAACAAAATGACCATCCATTACATCCACATGAATGAGATCTGCCCCCCCGGCCTCGACGATCTTAACTTCTTCGGCTAACCTGGCAAAGTCCGCCGATAATATGGAAGGAGCAACTTTAATCATGAAACGGGTGGCTTGAGACTAAAGACCCCAGGCCCGTTTTACAGACCTCTGGTCTCTCATCTCCAATTTTAAAATCGTCGTTGTTGGACCAACATGCCATCGATATAAATTCCTACTAAAGTCTCCCCAATAACCGGCACAGCCACCTGAATGCGCATCCCAGGAGGAAGGAATTGTCTAAAAATTTCAGAAACTCCCTCATCATTGTTGACAATCACCCGAACTTCCTGAGTAGGAGGACCTTCTGGAACTACATACTCAAGGGAAACCTGAGTAACCGGATTGGTTGGAATAAATCTGGACTCTGCTCCCAGTCCAGAAGACCCTTCACTTACCACCAGATTGACCAGGTTCTCTTTTTTAATAATCGTACCCGGTTTGGGGGTTTGACTGATAACCACATCGAACTCAACCCCTTCATAGGCTTCCCGCTCAACCCGTCCTACCACAAGCCCGATTTCTTCTAAAACTTTTTTGGCAAAGTCAAGCTTCTTTCCAATTAAATCCGGCATGATGTAGGACTTTTCAGAAGGTCCCCGGCTCAGTAAAAGATCTACTTTCCCCTTCTTACTATATTTAGACTCGCCCGGAGGATTTTGAGCAATAACACTATCCATAGGAACCTGATCTGAATGAATGTAAACCGTTCTTCCCGCTAAAAGCCCATTCTGTCTAAGAAGGATTTGGGCATTTCGCAGAGGCTTTCCTACCACGGTGGGAACGGTTACTTCCTCGGGTCCCAGACTTAGAACCACACGAACCGTTCGGTTTTGTTTTATTCGGGAATTCGGTGCAGGGTCCTGAGAAAGAACATGATTTTTAGGTATGCTGGTATCATTCTTCTCATCCACCAGCTTAAGGTTGAGACCTTTCTTGTATAAAAGCTGTTTGGCTTCCTCAACTTCTTTTCCGGTTAAGTCGGGTACTTCGACTTCACCTCCGGCCAGATAAAGTTTCATGACAATAAAACCACTCAGGAAACTCAATCCAACCAGGAAAACAACAAAGAAAATAAGCTTAAGCAGGTCTTTGAAAAATTTCAAAATCATGGCCATTTACTACAACCGGTTTACTACAACCGGGTAAAATGAAAAAACCGGTTATTAAATGTTAGCATTTAAACGGACAATGTCAAGTATAAAGCTCTAAGATTTTATTGTTGACAACCCTTGAATTGAATTTATATCATAGCGCAGTAATGAGGATAGATAAAAATATAGTCGGAAAGAAAGTAGGTGGACTTTTTGCCAGATGGCGAGATAGCCTGGCTCGACTCTTAATCAAGGCTGGATTTACCCCCAATACGCTCACGCTCATCGGATTAGGGATTAATGTGATTGCCACCATAGCCTTTGGTTATCGACGCCCTATATTGGCCGGAGTTATCTTGATTATTGCCGGAGCTTTTGATGTCCTGGATGGGGCCGTAGCGAGAATGTCCGGAAGGGTTACCAGTTTTGGAGCTTTCTTTGATTCGGTTATCGATCGATATTCGGATATAGCCATCTTTATCGGTATCATCATCTACTACGCCTTAGAGAAAAGCAAGTTCTATATAACCCTTTCGGTCATCGCCTTGATAGGAACTATTATGACCAGCTATGTACGGGCCCGAGCTGAGTGCATCATTCCCAGTTGTAAGGTAGGTTTCATGGAAAGACCGGAGCGAACCGTCACCATTATTATCGGCTCTCTAACCAACCACCTCTACATGGTTGTCTGGATTCTGGCTTTCTTCACAAACCTCACGGTGATCCATCGTATCTTCGAAACCCGAAGACAATTAGCTAAAGTTCCTGCAGGCGTAAGTCCCGAACCTATTCTATCCCTGGATGAAACGTATACACCCTCCACTCCCCTGGAAAGAGTCTTCCAGGGTATTAAAAGGGTTTTATTCTGGGATTATCCCAGATTAACCTGGCAACATGATCTTCTCTGTGGGATGCTGATAGTCCTTCTGGTCTTCGCGCCGTATGCTTTATTCTTATTTTTTCTTTATGCCCTGATAGGGATTATTCTTGTGGTTCGCCTGATTTCTGCTTCTTCATCTTAAATTATCTTCAGCCTCCGGGGAAGCCTTATTAGTCCGACCCATCCGGGCGTTCAAATTCTTTAAAAGGGGCCAGATGCTCTAAGGGTTCTTCTGCAGGACTATCTAACAGACGAACGGTGACATTTTCAGGAGGTTTCAAATAAAAAAGATCGCCATCTAAACTCTGGTTCACCTCAAAACTCTGATACGTCAGCTCGATACGGGTTTTATCTAAAGGTTTATCGATAATTACCTTTCCCGGAACGGGATAGCCGTCTGCACTTCGATAATCTTCCCACATAACTTTAAGAAGCAGGACCCCGTCGGGAAGTCGATAAGATTCCATCTGGGAGAAGGTGTTGGTGGTCGCATCTAAAGAAATCAACTGCCGGATTTGAGACCGGGTCGAGATCAACTCCAACTGGTATACCTTTTGATCTGGAAAATAACGGGATTGTTTTGAGCTGATCTTTTCCAATCGAGGAGGATTGCCCGATAAAACGCGAACCACATCTTCAACAGCCAGATTAAGGCCGGTCAACTTAAACAGATTTGCCTGAGAAGCCGTACCCGAATAATACTGATTATCTCTTTTAGAATAAAGGGATAGGGACTTACCGTTGGAAACAACAAATAAAGCAGGTTGATTTAAAAATCCCAGGGTCTCCAACCTGAACAAGTTCGGTTTCTCAAGAACGATGACCTCCGTAAATCGATACTTTTTGTTCTCGCTGACCAGCCGGATCTTGGCAATACCTCGGAAGTTTTGAAAACCGGCCATACGTTGTTCCATCAACTGGTATAACTCCCCGGTAGATAATTTAGCCGGTGTAGAAAGCGGGGTAAGAGGGGGAGGTAGTTTTTTTGCGCAACCCTCAATGAGAAGCAAAAACCAAGAAACAAGAAGCAGGTAACAAGGAATCGAGGAAGAGAGATGAAAATAAATAGACTTCCACAACTTCAGCTCTCTGGCCTTTACTCCTTGTGCCCCTTTTATAGATGCTCTTTGCGTCCTGTTTCTCACTTCTGATTTGCTTCTGATTTTAGTCTGAGTCGGATTTCATCTAACTTTTTCTGGACTTGCTTCTCGTTTTCCGGTTTTAACTTTAAGGACTTTTCATAGGCATCGATAGCTTTCTGGAACCAGCCTTTTTTAGAATAGGCATCTCCCAGATGTTCTTGAACGGTTGGATCATCCTTAATTAAGTTTGCGGCACGCTCCAGTTCCCGAATCGCCTCATCAATCATCCCTTTTTGATAATACACCCAGCCCAAGCTATCGATGTAGGCCCCATTGTCCGGCTCCAGCTCCAAAGCTTTTTGAATTGCCGTAAGGGCTTCATCGAGGCGGATCCCCTTTTCGGCCAGCATATAACCATAGTAATTGAAGGCATTACTGTAGGTAGGATCCAGATCCATAACCTTTTTGAACATCTCAAGGGCTTCATCAAATCGGCCCAGGCGCTCCAACACGGCCCCGGTATGAAATTGTAAGGTGGCCAGTAAAGCAGGATCCTTTTCATTCTGCTGGAGGCCATTTTGAAGAACCTTTAAAGCATCTTCATAGCGTTTGGCCTGGCTATAAGCAATTCCCAATAAAATATAAGCCCGGGTCTTGTCCGGAAATAGTTCCAGGGTTTTCTCAAACATTTTTATCGCCTGATCCTGTTTACCCTGTTGAGAAAGGAGCATTCCGATTCGAATCCGGGTATCAAAAGATTTAGGATCCTGTTCCAGAACCTTTTCCCATTCCCCCAGCGCTTCATTGTACTTTTGATTCTCCTCCAAGGTGGCTGCAAGATAAGCTCGAACCTCAATATTCTCCGGATGGAGGGCCAGATAATCCTTGAAAAGACTCTCAGCTTTTTCATACTGCTTGGATTCGTAGTAAATAACGCCGATATCGATATCGATTTCATCATTATCGGGATCCACACTTTTAAGTTTCTCGGCATATTGTAAAGCTTTGGTATAATCCTTCAATTGGGTATAAAGTCTCATGAGCCGATCCATTATACGGGGCTCTTCCCCGATGGCATGTAAGGCCCTCTCGTAGGTTTCTGCCGCCTTTTTATATTGTTTTTGTGTCTCATAGAGAGCTGCCAAAGTCGCATAGGCCTGAATAAAATCAGAATCGACTTCGATGGCCTTCTCGAAGCTCTGGATAGCCCGGTCCAGATCCTTCATTTCGAGATAGATTTGCCCCATCTGATAGAACCCGACTTGAGCATTTTCAGGCTGATCGGTTAACCGATTTAAAACCTCTAAAGCCTTGGTATAGTCCTTCTTTTCTTTATATAAACCTGCTAAAGCAATATAAGGTTGTGCGTCTTTCGGATTGAGTTCGATGACTTTTTGATATTCCTGGATAGCCTGTTCCTTTTCATTAAGCCCGGAATACACAGCCGCTAGTAATGTTCGAGCGGGGAGATAGGAAGCATCTAAAACCAAAGCCTTCTCGCAGACTTCTTTAGCCCTATAGAAGTCTCCTTTACGAGCCAAAGCTTTTCCAAGCTCTACGTATAAAAAGGGGGATTTATCATCTAACTTAAGGGCATCGGAGTAGTGAGTAATCGCCTGCTCAATATCCCCTGAGGCGAGGGCTAAGACCCCGAGTTGATAGTGATAATAAGCTTGAGCATCGATCGCCTTTACATTTTCAAGTTTTTTCTCTGAATTCTCTTTGACTTTATCATGCCCTATGCTAACCACCTCCGCTTGAGATTCCAATGAAGGAGGTGTTGACTTAGCCGTTGAACTACATGAATTTAAAAGGACAATCAAAATCCAGAAAGTCCCCTTACTTTTAAATAAACGTTTAATCGTATCCATGTGATCCCTTCTAAAGATAGAGTTGGTGTTCATAAAAGCCCATTAACCCATTCATTAAAGACACTATATCGTTTCTACCGTCCCCTGTCAAGGAATAAAGATATTCAGAAAAAAGTGTTGACAATCCCTCTTAAAACCCGATATGAAAAGATTTAACTACTTGACGCATATCCTTAAAGGTAAGAAGTAAAACGTACCACGTAATGTATAAGACGTATCTAACCTTCCTTCGGTCAGGTATAAAAAACAGGTTTTATATCGACTTGTAAGTAAACAGGTGGGAGGCCCTGGTGAGTTCCTGGATATATCGGAATAAACCCGGCGAAGCGATTTTTCCTGGGATTGTTTCTTTGTGGAGTTTATCCTGAGTCTGCTGAAGGGGCCTCTTACAAGGACAAATTATTTCTTCGGGAAATACTACCGATCGGGTGGTTTTGTAAAGCTAAAGGGGCAGGGTTCTTTTCCCTCCCCCGGCCCCTCCCCCAGGGTAGGAGGAGAGCCGGTAAATCTCCAGACCAACTCCTCAACTCCCCTCGCCCGCAGCGTGGGAGAGGAACCGGGGGGGGTCGTCTAAAAGTCAAGCAAAACCAAGTAAACAAAGCGTCATAAATAGGAGGTTTTAAAGGCTATGTTTTATACATTACGCTGTATGGTTTTAAGAGCCATGAAAAAAACTCAGAATTCTCCGAGAATTTTAAGGATTCTTGCTTTAGCTTTAAGCTTTCTTGTTCAGATGACGCTGGTTTTAGAAACTTCTTATGCTACAGAGGTCATTAAGATTGCGGTGGGAATTCCCCTGACAGGTCCTCTGGCTAAACAGGGGCAAGAGGTGGCCAACGCAGTTAAGCTGGCTGCTGAGGAATGGAATGAACGGGGGGGTGTACTGGGAGCCAGGATTGAGGTTCTGGAAGCCGATGATCAGGGAAATCCCCAAATGGGAGTTACCGCAGCTGAAAAAATCATAGCGGATCCGGCGGTCATGGGAGTAGTTTATGGAATAACCAGTGTAACCTGTATTCCTGCATCGGAAAAATTTGAGGCTGCCAATCTGGTTATGATCTCCCCCGGATGTACCAATCCTAAGGTGACGGATCGAGGCCTGAAGGTTGTCAACCGCGTTTGTGCACGGGATGATGCCCAGGGTCCTGCAGGGGCTATCTTTGCAGTGGAAGAGCTAAAAGCCAAAAAAATTGCTATCTTTGACGATGGAACGACTGGGCCTCGGGGAGCCGCCGATGAATTCGAGAAAAAAGCTAAAGAGTTGGGAGCCCAAACCTTTCGTTTTGTTATTAAGGCCGGAGATAAAGACCTCCGTTCCATACTGGGAACCGTTCCGAAAGATGTACAGGTCATTTATGCCAGCCTATGGTCACCAGAGGCTTCCCTGATGGCTAAGCAACTGCCGGAGGTGGGCCTGGATGTTCGTATGATTGGGCCCGATGGTCAATTTGAGCCTGTGGATTATATTCAGGCTTCCGGAGGAGCTGCAGAGGGAAATTACGTAAGTTTTCTGGCTCCGGATATGAGAAAAGTTCCTGAAGCCGCCGAATTTGTTAAAAAATTTGAAGCCCAATACGGACCTTTAAGTTCTTATGGTCCTCTGGCTTATGAAGCCGCAAATATTATCCTGACGGCTATTCAAAAGGTCGGTAAGGCCGATCGTGCAGCTATCCGGGATGCAGTCCGTGCCACAAAGGATTATAGAGGAATTCTGGGGGTTCCCATCTCCTTTGATGAAAAAGGGGATGTGGCCGGAGGAGTTATTTACTTTTACCAGGTCAAAAATAATGCCTTTGAGCAGGTGAAGACCATTGTGGTGAAATAATGAATTTTGAACAGACTCTTCAAATTCTTCCCCAACAACTGGTCTTTGGATTCGCCCTGGGGAGCGTGTATGGATTGATCGCCCTGGGATATACCATGGTTTATGGGATCCTGTTCATGATCAATTTTGCCCATGGGGAGGTTTTTATGATCGGGGCTTACCTGGGTTGGGGGGTTCTCACCTGGCTTTTGTCCCTAAAGCTATCCTTTCTCCATCCTATTTGGGTTCTCCCCTTGTTGTTAGGAATCGCCATGCTGGGATCTGCGTTTGTTGGAGTAACTCTGGAGTTTTTAGCTTATCGTCCCCTTTATAAACGGGGAGCTTCCCGACTTGCCCCTCTAATCAGTGCCATTGGAGCTTCTATCTTCCTACAAAATGCCGTTATGCTTACCCAGGGAGCCCGCATGAAGGTTTACAGTAGCCGGCTCCTCTTCCCACCCTCCTGGAGAATTCAGGTGGGAGGGGTGAATATATCTGCCATTGTTATCGTTATCACCCTGGTCTCGTTGGGAATCATGATGGGGCTTTATTACCTGGTTCATAGAACCACACTGGGACGTGCTATGCGAGCTGTAGCGGAAGACCGGGAAATGGCAAGCTCTATGGGGATCCCTATCAATCGGATTATCTCCTTGACGTTCTTAATCGGCTCCGCTTTAGGAGGTGCAGCCGGCGTTCTCATCGGCATTTACTATACCCAGATCGATTTCTTTATGGGTTACTCAGCCGGACTTAAAGCCTTTACGGCAGCCGTCCTGGGAGGAATCGGAAATATTCAAGGAGCCATGATAGGAGGACTGACCCTGGGAATTATTGAAAGCCTGGGAGTCACTTTTTTAAATCCAGCTTACCGGGATGTGGTAACCTTTGTGGTTTTGATCCTGACTTTGATCTTTAAACCAACCGGCCTTTTAGGAGAAACCCTGGCCGAGTGGAAAAAAATTTAAACGGCCATTTTTACTGCAAAGACCCGAAGAAAACAGGACGCGGAGATTAATACTTTGCTAGCGTTTCTTGCAATGAGACAGCATTTATGAACTGCAGCAGAATATAAAAGACCTGGGGAGGCAGGGATAATTTCCGAGCCCCTGGGTCTCCGCTTTTAATGCTCCTTCTCAGGTCTCCTGGGTTTTTGCGGTGAACTTGCTGAGAATTGGCACTGCTTGAAGTACAAAACTTGACCAAAGATTTTGGGGGATTACGGGCGATCAATGCCTTAAACTTTACCCTGAAAGAGGGGGAAATTGTAGGTCTTATTGGTCCCAATGGGTCCGGAAAGACCACCCTGTTCAACCTTATTACAGGACTCCTTCCGGTTACAGAGGGGCACATTTTTTTTAAAGAAAACCGCTATGATCTGGCACACTTAAAGCCCCATCAAATTACCGCTTTGGGGATTGCCAGAACCTTCCAGAACCAGAGGCTTTTTAACAAGATGACCGTTCTGGAAAATGTACTGGTAGGATTCCATTGCCGTACCCGAAGCGGGATTTGGGGAAGTATTCTTCGAACCCCTGCTACCCAAAGGGAACAAAAAGAGGTCAAAGAGAAAGCGACCCAGCTCTTAGAAATTTTCGGAACGCGCCTGATAGATAAGAGAAACGATTTGGCCTGGACGCTCTCTTATGCGAATCGCCGTCGGTTAGAAATCGCCCGGGCTTTGGCAACCCATCCCACTCTGCTTCTCCTCGATGAGCCTGCAGCCGGCATGAATCCTCAAGAAAGTCGGGAGCTAATGGCGGATATTAAGAAAATCCGAGACCATGGCATAACCATTTTGCTCATCGAGCACGATATGACCATTGTCAAGGGGATTTGCGAACATGTCATAGCCCTGGATCACGGAGTAAAAATAGCAGAAGGCGTTTTTGAAGAAGTACGGCGAAATGAAAAAGTCATTGAAGCTTATTTAGGGAGGAGAGCAGGACTTGGAAAAGATGCTTAATCTCACCAATGTGGTAACCTATTATGGACCTATCCAGGTCCTGAAAAGGATCAATCTGCATATTTATCCCGGTGAGATTGTTTCTCTGTTGGGTGGAAATGCTTCTGGCAAAACCACCACCATGAAAACAATCTTGGGCATTGTCAAACCGGTTCAGGGAACCATTGAGTTCGAAGGTAAGCGGATCGATGGGCTTCCCACCGAGAAGATTGTAAGTATGGGAATTGCCCGGGTTCCAGAAGCCCGTCGTATCTTCTCTCGGATGACGGTCCGGGAGAACCTGGAGTTAGGGGCCTTTGTACGCCGGAAGGAGCCTCCTCAAAGTATCTTAGAAGACCTGGAAAAGGTTTATAAGCTGTTTCCCCGACTCAAGGAACGGGAAAATCAATTGGGAGGAACCCTCAGCGGCGGAGAACAACAGATGCTGGCCATGGGTCGAGCTCTGATGGCAAGACCTCGATTGATTTTGATGGACGAACCTTCTATGGGACTATCCCCTCTTTTTGTAGAAAAAGTCTTTGAGACGATCCAAGAAATTAATCGGCAAGGTATTACTATCCTTTTAGTAGAACAGAATGCAAATATGGCCCTTTCCATTGCCCATCGGGGATATGTTTTGCAAAATGGGGAGATGATTCTCCACGATACGGCCGAAAATTTGTTAAAAAGCGAAGCCGTTCGAAAGGCCTATTTAGGAGAAGAATAGAAGACCATGAAAACCTCCTGGAATCCTTATCTCAAAGTTGGGATAGCCCTGGTTCTGGCTCTTATTCTACCCTTGTTCCTACCCAATGATTATTGGATAGGAGTTCTGGCTCGGGTTGGGCTTTATGCCATGTTGGCCTTGGGACTCAATATTGTCGTAGGATTTGCCGGACTATTGGACCTGGGGTATGTGGCTTTTTACGGTATCGGCTCTTATGTTTATGCCTTTCTGGCTTCCCCTCACTTTGATATTCACTTACCTTTTTGGGTAGCCCTACCGGTGACGGTTCTGGTAACGGCTATCTTCGGAATTCTTTTGGGAGCCCCTACCCTGCGACTTCGAGGCGACTACCTGGCGATTGTAACCCTTGGATTTGGAGAAATTACCTACATCCTGCTTATTAATCTGGATAGGCCTGTCAACATCACCAATGGGGTTAACGGCATTTTAAGCATCGATCCGCCTAAAATAGGCCCCTATGTATTTACCCATAACCTGGAATATTATTACCTCATTCTGGGATTCCTTTTGCTGACATTGCTGGTCTCCCACCGACTGAACCACTCTCGGATCGGCTGGGCCTGGGGGGCCATTCGGGAAGATGAGATCGCGGCACAGGCCATGGGAATTAACATAACCGTTGCCAAACTCCAGGCTTTTGCCATAGGAGCATCCTTCGCCGGAATGGGCGGGAGTATTCTGGCCTCCTGGCAACGATCCGTGTTTCCAGAAAATTTCCTGTTCTATGAATCGGTCAACATCCTTTGCATGGTCATTTTGGGTGGAATGGGAAATCTAGTCGGAATCCTTATCGGCGCCGGAATCCTGGTTATCCTCCCTGAAATCCTCCGGGAATTTCGCCTGTATCGCATGCTTTTCTTTGGTCTCTTACTGATGATTCTGATGATTTTTAGACCTCAAGGACTCGATAGGAAATCTTGAATTTACTTGACAAACGTTTTTCCTTATGGCACTAAGTCGGTAAAGAACTCTTATTTAGGAGAAAAACATGATAAACTTGCCGCTATTCCTGGAATGGTTTGGAACCCTGTCTCTGCTGTTTAGTATTCTGGCCCTCTATGCAGTCCTTTTTAGATCCCTGCTGGGTAGAGTAGAAATTCAGGATCTTAAGCTTTTCATTTTTGTCATGATAGCCGGGGTTCTGCTCAGTCAACTTCTCTTTTGGGAAAGCGGTGCCTTTGACCCCATGCGGACCAATCCCGTCCTAAAGATCCTGTGGTTTGGAGGAATTGCTTTTTTTATCGGATCGGTCCTCATTTTATTTTCCTTAATCAGCCGCGCCATTACCCAAAATGCTCCTACGACCCGAAGTTTACTCACGTCCATTATCTTTAAATTCCTGGTTATTGCCATTGGTCTCTGGCTCACTTACGTGGGCGGAGTTTTTAATCCCAATAATCTCCCCTTCCGAAGTTCTTTATTTACCTGGGCAGGAATGGCTTTTTTTACGGCTTCGGTTATCGCCTTGGGAAGTATTTTATATGATGCCATCTCCACTAAAGTAACCTTTATTACCTCCATTCTCGTCTATACGGTCATCAGCGGAATTATCCTGGGTATTATTATGCTTAAGTTGAGTGGAGCTCTTTAGCAGGTTTTGACAAGATTTTTTTCTTCCATAAGCTCTAAATCCTCTTCTCCCCGGTTTTACCGCTTGACACCGAATTAGCTGACTTCTTATAATCTTATAATGATGAAAGATAAAAGCAAAATTACACACCTTATCCAAGAAAGAGTTAATTTCATACTTTCTCAAGTTGAGAATAATACGTGAGGGAAGCCATAGCGCGTGGCGAGGGGAGTGAAGTCCTCTGCTGGTGTAGGGAGAAGGCTTTGTTGCCTGTTTATTCTGAGCTCAGTCCAAAGGCTCCTTGTAAGGAGAGCCTGGATCCCATTTTTAACCAGAAAAGGTAAAAAATTCTATTTCATGTAAATCTGGGGTTTGAATCGGACTTCAGATGCTTTAAATAGGGGAGTACATGTTTGACTTACTGATTAAGGGTGGGTATATCATGATTCCCATCCTGTTTTGTTCAGTGCTATCCGTGGCAATCATCATCGAACGGTTCCTGAGCTTGAGAACCGAACGGGTGGTTCCCCGGATATTTTTTAATCGTATTAAAGCCCTCCTCCTGGAAGGTCATATTAATGAAGTTCTGGCTATCTGTTCCAAGAGCGATAAGCCCATCGCTAAAGTTCTGGAAGCCGGAATTATGAAATACTATTTTGGTCGGGATGAGATTAAAGAAGCTATTGAAGATGCCGGGCGACATGAAGCGGCCAAGTTGGAAAAGTATTTGGGGGTTTTGAATACCATTGCAGGGATAGCCCCATTGTTGGGATTACTGGGAACGGTAAGCGGAATGATTAAAGCATTCAGTGTGATCTCTGTGGTAGGCGTGGGACAACCGGAAAAATTGGCTGCAGGTATTTCGGAAGCCCTTATCGCTACCGCTGCAGGGTTGACCGTTGCCATTCCAACCCTGGTTTTCCATAACTATTTTGCTGAGAAAGTAGATCGCCTGGTCTTGGAAATGGAGAAGCGCTCCATGGAACTGACGGAGATTCTCGCCCAGAATCAGCGAGATGAGTGGAAAGTATAGTACTGAGTTAAATAAGAACTGAGTTGTTCTGTCTTACTTGGCACTCAGTACTCAACATCCAGTACTTGTAAGATGTACGAGTTAACTCCCTTAATGCAACAATACTGGCAGATTAAGAAGGATTACCCGGATACCATCGTTCTTTTTCGGATGGGGGACTTCTATGAAATGTTTGATCAGGATGCTGAAGTAGCTTCCAGGGTTCTTCAGATTACCCTGACCTCTCGGCGGACGCATAAGGAAGAAAAAGGAGTTCCCATGTGTGGGGTTCCCCACCATGCTGTGGATTCTTATCTGGCCAAACTGGTCAGAAATGGTTTTCGGGTAGCTATTTGTGAACAGCTTGAAGATCCTAAATTTGCTAAGGGGCTCGTTAAACGGGATGTAATTCGGGTAGTTACCCCGGGAACAGTTCTGGACACCCGAATGTTGGAAGCCAAGGAGAATAACTTTATTGTTGCCCTTGCCCAAAAGGATCAGGTCATCGGCATGGCTCTGCTGGATATATCCACCGGAGAATTTCGCATTTCAGAATTTCGAGGGTCCCAGAAGGTCCAAAAGTTGAAGGATGAACTGGAACGGGTAGAACCTAAAGAGATCCTGGTCCCTGAAATAGGGGAAGAATCCTTGCTTCTGACCGAGTTATTCGGCCATTCCAAGAAACAAGAAGTAAAAAATAAGAAACAAGAAACTCTGACCCATGGCTTCTGGCATCCGACCTCTAAATTCTGTATTACCCATTATCCCCCCCAAGCATTCCTGTATGAAAATGCCGAGCGTATGCTTCGAGAACACTTCAAAACCGCTTCTCTATCGGGATTTGGTTGCCAGGGCTTATTTCGGGGTATCTCTGCAGCTGGAGCTTTATTGAGCTATATCCAGGAAACGCAAAAAACTTCCTTGGATCACATTCGAAGCCTTCGGGTCTTTAATGTGGAAGATTACATGGTCCTAGATGCGGCTTCCCAGCGGAACCTGGAGTTGACCCGAACTATTCTGGACCACTCCCGGCAAGGCTCTTTGTTGGGACTTTTGGATTGCACAATGACGGCCATGGGGGGGCGAACCCTGCAAGCCTGGTTGAAGCACCCTTTACTAGACCTTAAAGCTATTGAGCAGCGGCTGGAGGCCGTAGCAGAATTTAAGGACAATTTAATTCTACGTGGGGATTTGCGAGAACTTCTCGACGGAGTCTATGACCTAGAGCGCCTTATCGGGCGGTTGACCCTTATGGCCGCCAACGCCCGGGATTTGGTCGCCCTTAAACTTTCCATTTGGAAAATCCCGGCCATTAAGAACCTCCTGCAATCGGCAGTCACAGGTCGGTCATCCTTAATTCAAGATTTGATCCAGGCCTGCGATGAACTTTCGGATATCGGCGAGCTCATCGATCGGGCTATTGTCAATGAACCGCCTATCACCTTGAGGGAAGGGGGTCTCATCAAAGAAGGCTATAACCAGGAGCTGGATGAACTCCGAAAAATATGTCGGGAAGGAAAGGATTGGATTGCCCATCTGGAACAAACCGAACGGCAACGGACCCGGATCAACTCCTTGAAAGTTCGCTACAATAAGGTCTTTGGCTACTTTATCGAAGTAACCAACCCCAACCTTTCCATGGTTCCAGAGGATTACATTACCAAACAAACCCTGGTGAATTGCGTGCGATTTATCACCCCTGCTTTGAAAGAATATGAGGCCAAAGTTCTGGGAGCTGAAGAGCGGATCGTAGAACTGGAATATCAACTCTTCCAGCAGGTCCGGGAATCGGTTTCCAAAGAATCCGAGCGGATTTTAAGTACTGCTCGGGCCTTAGCCCAGTTAGATGTCCTCTCCTCCCTGGCCGAAGTGGCCGCTCGTTATAACTATACCCGACCCCAGGTGAACGACGGGGATAAGATCGAAATTATTGAAGGGCGACACCCGGTCGTGGAGCAACTCCGTAGAGAGGAGGCCTTTATCCCCAATGATGTCTATCTAGACACTGAAGGAAATACCCTCCTGATCATTACCGGGCCGAACATGGCCGGAAAATCGACCTTCCTCCGTCAGGTGGCTTTAATTGTTCTAATGGCTCAAATCGGCAGTTTTGTTCCGGCTAAAAAAGCCACCATTGGCCTTGTAGATCGTATCTTTACCCGGGTAGGGGCTTCCGATAATCTGACCGGAGGGGAAAGTACTTTCATGGTGGAAATGAATGAAACGGCCAACATTCTGAATAACGCCACTCGAAAGAGCCTGATTATCCTGGATGAAATCGGACGAGGAACCAGCACCTATGATGGCCTTAGCATTGCCTGGGCAGTGGCTGAATATATCGCAAATAAAATAGGAGCCAAAACCCTTTTTGCAACCCATTACCATGAATTGACCGAACTCGCCTCAACCTTACCCGGTGTCCAAAACTATAACGTGGCCGTCAAAGAACAAAATGATGAAATCATTTTTCTTCGAAAAATCATAAAGGGAGGAACCGATCGCAGTTACGGTATTCAGGTGGCTCGACTGGCCGGCCTACCCTCAGAAGTCCTTCAGCGAGCTAAGGAAATCCTATCCCATTTAGAAGCCGACGGACTGGACCATAGAGGAGTTTCAACCGTTGGAAAAGTAAAAAAATCTCAGAAGATCCTTAAAAATAACCTCCAACTAACCCTTTTTACCCCCATCTCTTCGCCGGAACCTCCTTCACAACCTCACCCGGTGATCGAGGAGTTGAAAAGCTTGAATGTGAATACCCTAACCCCTCTGGAAGCCTTGAATAAATTGGCCGAGTTACAAAAGAAAGTAGAAAGCTGAGTATGGGAGTATGGGGGGGTGGGAGGGTGGAAGGGTGGGGGGGTGTGGAAGGGTGGAGGGTATGGAAGGGTGGAAGGGTGGAAGTATGGGAGTGCGGGAGGAAGAATATACTCCCAACTCCCATACCCCCATACCTCCATACCCCCGTACCCCCACACTCCCACACCCCCATACTTACTCTACGCATGGAAGAGGCTCAAAAATCGAGAAAATATGAGATTAATAAAATTTCCACAGCCCTGCTGGGGAACCTGGATCTCAAACAATATCCCTCCGACATCCAAACCCGAATTAAAACCTATACCAAACAGTTGGCTGAAACGGTTGTAGACGGAACGGCCCTCTTTCCGGAGGTGGCCAGGAAGTTAAGGGAGTTTATCCAGGAGATTTCCCCCTAATTTGCAAACCCTTGCCGGATTACCTCGCCATTGGGTCCGATAATAATTTCAAGGACAAAGGGGGTACGTCGAAGCCTGGAGTTGAACCTTAAATCGAAGTATTCTATGATGTGGGTAGAACCTAAAGTTTGATACGTAATCACAGGAAACCTGGCAAACCACAGGAATAATTGGACAACGGGAAGATTCTCGGCCATGGTAAGGTACTCATTTTTTGGGGGATCTTGAAAAACTGAAAATTCAGGCATTTGAGGCGTTAAAATATTGAACCAATTCTGATAAGAAGCTTCTCGGGTTTTGATAACACCGGACCAGTTAAAGGGCGAAAGGGGTTGTGGAAAGGCCGCATAGCTGACAACCTGAAGCCCTTGTTTCTGGATGTAATCCTCCACCTTTTTCAAGGCTATCCAATGATTCATCCAACAAAGTCCCATGTAGAAAAGGAGAACGATTAATCCAATTCGACAGGGGACGGTTCTGTCCAGTCGATAAATCCATCCCTTTATTCCAGGAACCAGGATGAGGGCGGTAAAAAGAAGGATTATCCCAAGGAGAACCTTCCAGGGAACTTCCTTGTGAACCAGTCGGGAAAGGAAAAGGGTCACGGAGAAAGCCAGAAGGTAAAACATAAAACAGACAAACCCTGCACGACGGAAGGGGTTGGAGAAAGGAGAGAAGAGAGGTGGGGAGGACTTCCCACCTCGGGAAGAGGGATTTAGATAAATCCAGACGATGAGCTGAGGGGTTACAATAATTCCCGTAAAGATCAGGTCGATAATAAAAATCATATCCCAGGCAACCCGCCGATCACTGAAGGGAAAAAAGATCATGGTTCCGAATGAAGTTGGTAAGTCTAAAAAGATGTGGCTGAGGATACCCAGCAAGGAGAGGAAATAGAGATTCCAGTATTTTTTATAGGTACTAAATCGATAAAAAATACCTGCCAATAAGGCTGAAAAGAAGAGAGCGCCTAAAAAAGAGTGGGTTAAACTCCGATGATATCTTAAATAGAGAAACTCATTTCCCACCAGATCCACGATAACATCGCTATCCGGGAAAACTGCACTGACTACCAGAACCGTGGTTGCCACTTTTCCTATTCGTTGACTAAATCCGGTTTTAGCAATGAGCGCACCGGCCAATCCATGGGTTAACGTATCCATTTTCTGTTACCTCCACCCTCAAACGAGGACGTTTAAGCTACTCATTGGAAACCAATATAATCGTGAAAGGAAAGAGTGTCAATGAGCCCGGTAGGGACACGGCGTGCCGGGTCTCCACGAACAACAAATCGGTTGCACGCGTTTGAACTTCGTGCTACCCTATTATGAAGTATGATCTCTCAAGGATTAAGGCTCTGCAAGCATTTAGTTTTTCGTCCCATTTTCCAAGAAAAAATCAAAATGCTCCTCACGGTGATCGGAGTTGCTTTGGGAGTAGCTGTTTTTCTGGCCATCCGGTTGGCCAATGTAAGTATCTTAGAATCCTTCAAAACTTCTCTGGAAGCTATTTCAGGCAGAGCAACTTTACAGATTTCTGCCGGGGAGGCAGGGTTCGACGAAATGATATTGCCGATAGTTCGAGAGGTAGAAGGAATCCGGCAGATGAGCCCGGTTGTTCAAACCACGACTTTACTGGCCGGATCCCAGGGAGAGGTTTTGCTGGTTTTAGGAGTCGATGTGTTGGGAGATTCTACCGTTCGAGAGTATAAATTTTCCAGGCAGACCCAGACCACCGATCCCACCCGAGATTTCCTGGAACTTTTATGGGATCCCCAGGCCATTATACTAACCCGGAAATTTGCCGAAGAACACGGATTTTCGGTGGGTTCTTCCATTAAACTGGCGGCGAACGAGAAGGTGTTAACGTTTAAAGTAAAAAGACTGTTGGAACAGGAAGGTACGGCTAAAGCTCAGAGTGGGAACATAGCCATTATGGATATTGCTGCCGCTCAAGTTGCTTTTAACAAAGTTGGGAAGTTAGATCGAATCGATTTAATTGTCGACGATGCCCAGATCCCGAAGGTTATCGCCCGGTTGAAGGCTATGTTACCTCCCCACCTCAGAGTGGAACGACCCCAGTCTCGAAACCTGCAAGTTCAGAAATTGCTTCATTCCTTTCAGATCAATTTAACGGTTCTGAGTGCCATTGCCCTCCTGGTGGGAATGTTTCTGATTTATAACACCCTGGCCATCTCGGTTGTTCGACGAAGAAAAGAGATCGGGACCTTGCGGGCATTGGGAGTGACCCGGGGTCAGATCCGGCTTTTCTTTTTGCTGGAAGCGAGTCTCATCGGTTTTCTGGGTTCCGTACTGGGATTGTTTTTAGCTCTTTTACTGGCCCGAGGAGCTTTAAAAGCCATGACCCTCACGGTTTCTTCCCTTTATGTACCGGTTCAGACCGATTCGATAATCTGGACCCCTGAACTTATTGTAGAAGGATTTCTGCTGGGAATTTTAGTATCAGTTCTATCGGCCCTGATCCCTGTTTTTGAAGCTTCTCGGATATCTCCCCGGGAAGCTTTTCAAGAAGGGGCTTATCCTTTAAAACAACCCCAAAATTATCTGAAGATCTCCCTGTCAGGAGGAGTTTTACTTGGCCTGGCTTATCTGGCAGCCATCCAGAAATTCCCTCTGAATGACTCCACCGGGGTCATCGGCCAGGTTCCTATCTACGGGTATGCCTCTGCACTTCTCTTAATATTAGGAGTTGCTTTTCTTACCCCGGCTTTCATCGTTTTCTTTAATTGGCTAACGAATCCTCTGATAAGCCGACTCCTCAAAACAGAGGGGAAGCTGGCCGGTAACTATCTGGTTCAAACCTTAGGTCGTACCACCCTGGCCGTCGCTGCACTTATGACTGCACTGGCCATGGTAGTCGGGGTAACCATCATGGTCAGCAGCTTTCGAAAAACGGTCGAGATCTGGGTCAATGAAACGATAACCGGAGATCTGATCGTGGCTCCCATCACCCGATTTACCCAGGGAGCTGAAGCCAGAGTTCCGGAAGAAATGGTCGAAGAACTCAAGGAAGTGGAAGGGGTTGCAGCGGTGGATTCCTTCCGAACTTTGAAAATCAATTATCTAAAACAAGCAAAGGATAGCCAATCTCAAACCTCTTTCCTAAACTCAGAATCTGGAACGGATAATGAACTCCAGACCCTGGGACCGGTTACTCTGGGGGCCGGGGATTTCCGGGTTTTTAAAGAGTATGGAAACATGTTATTCTTAAAGGGTGAGAAGCACAAAATTTTAGAACAGGCCCTTGAAAAGGGAGAAGCCCTGGTTTCTGAAAGTTTCTCTGTCAAGTACGGCCTGAATGTGGGCGATACGTTAACCTTGAATAGCCCTTCGGGAGAACTTCAAGTTCCCATAGCCGGGGTTTTCTACAGTTATTCCACCGAACACGGCATGATTGTTCTGGACCGACAGCTCTTCAAGAAATACTGGAAGGATCCCTTTGTGAACAGCCTGATTGTTTATCTCAAACCCGATACCGACCTTCAAAAAGTCCGGGAAGCTATCCTGAATCGCTTCGGAAAAACCCATAATATCACGGTAATAACCAATCGAACCCTGCGGGAGACCGTCCTGGATATTTTCGATCAGACCTTTGCCATTACTTCGGGATTAGAGCTAATCGCAATTATTGTGGCCGTTTTAGGAATTGCTAACGCCCTTTTAGCTTCGATTTTAGAGCGCAGGCGGGAAATCGGAATCCTCCGATCTGTGGGAGCTACCGGAACCCAAATCATGAAGATAATTCTTTATGAAGCCGGGCTTATGGGAATCATCAGTCAACTCCTGGGTTTGATTACAGGTATTTTCCTGTCTTTTATCCTCATTTATGTCATTAACAAACAATCCTTCGGTTGGACCATTCAGTTTTTCTTTCCGTTTATACTCATTCCAAAGTCGCTGTTGATCGTTTTGATCACCTCGATCCTGGCCGGATATTTTCCAGCTAAGCAGGCAGTTCAACTAAGGGTTGTAGAAACAATGCGTTATGAATAAGCAACAAGAATCCAGGATTGAAGTTATATCGATTCCTGCCCTTGACTCCTCTCCTGGGGCTTTAAGGGAAAGGAAACGAAGAGATTATAACCTTTTATCTTCTTCCCTGTTTTACAGCGTAGGAGAGGAGCCGGAGGGTCATGGGGAACAGAAGCGGGCAAAGAACCGGTCTGGTTTTCTGGCTTTTATCTTTTGTTTTTTAATGCTTCCCGTTTTTATTGAGGCGAGCGAGACTCCTCCTTCCTACTTATTTAAACAGGCTTTACCCGGCTATGTTTACTCTTTTCCCAAAGACTATGGATCCCACAACGATTTTAAAACCGAGTGGTGGTATTATACCGGGCACCTGACCACCGAAAAAGGGGATGAATACGGTTATCAGGTTACTTTTTTTAGGGTCGGGTCAGAGAATGCGCAGATGCAGGAAAGTCCTTCCCGATGGGCTGCGAAACATCTTTACTTTGCCCATTTTGCCATCTCGGATATCTCACGTCGGCAATTTTTCTTTACAGAGAAACTGAATCGAGCAGCTCTGGGAAAGGCCGGGGCCGAGGAGGGAAAATACCTGGTCTGGAATGAAGACTGGAAGGTCAGAGAAGAGGAAAACGGTAGCCATCATCTCCAGGCCTCCCAGGATAAGTTTGCCATCGATTTAATTTTAACACCTCTTAAAGGTCCCGTCATTCATGGAGAAAATGGTATCAGCCAGAAAGCAGAAGGGGTCGGACATGCTTCCCATTATATTTCCTTCACCCGATTAAAAACAGAAGGAACCCTCTTTGTAGAGCATCAACCGATGAAAGTAACCGGAATTAGCTGGATGGACCATGAATTTGGGAGTAATCAGCTCCAGGATTACCAGATAGGATGGGATTGGTTCAGTATTCAGTTGGATAATCAAACGGAACTCATGTTCTATCATCTGCGTCAAAGGAATGGAAATCCGGACCCTTATTCCAGCGGTACTTTAGTTTTTTCAGACGGAACCTGGCAACACCTAAAGTTAGAAGAGATTCAGATCGAAGTTCTTAAATTCTGGCAAAGCCCTTTCAGTGGAGGCAATTATCCCATCCAATGGCGAGTTCGCATTCCAGGATACAGAATAGCACTGGAACTAGTTCCCGCTTTTGAGAACCAGGAACTTCGCCCGGGAAAAACAGGAGTTATTTACTGGGAAGGGAGTGTCAACGTAACAGGTTCTTATGGAAATCAGAAAGTAACCGGGAAAGGATATGTAGAAATGACGGGTTATGCTGGTAAATTTGATCAAAAAATTTAAGGAATTCTCAAAGGGATCTGGGGGATGCGGAGACTGGAAGATGCAGAGAAATGTCTCCGTGTCTCCGCGTCCCAAGGTGTCTATATCCCGAAACACCAGGTTTCGGTGTTTCTGCCTCTCTGTGTTCCATTAAATTCTCTTCAAGCTAAAGTACCAGTCTTTGGCTTCAACGCTTTGGTCTTGCAATCGCTTTTCGGCCAGCTCAGTAGTTTGAGGAGCCGGAACAATGACAGGATCACCCGGTTGCCAATTTGCAGGAGTAGCAACCCCGTACTTATCTACCGCCTGCAAGGAGTCAATGACCCGTAAAATCTCGTCCATGTTACGTCCGGTTGTTAAGGGATAATAAATCATCGCCCGTAAAATCTGATTGGGATCAATGAAGAATACACATCGGACCGTCGCCGTAACACTGGTGGGTTCATGGACCATACCGTAGAGCTTCGCTACTTTTTGATCCAGATCCGCGATAACAGGGAATGGAATTTTTACACCCATTTTTTCTTCGATATTTCGGGTCCAGGCAATATGGGAATAGATGCTATCTACGCTATTACCGATCAGCACGACCCCACGTTTTTTGAATTCATCATATCTCTTGGCGAATTCAATAAATTCCGTGGTGCAGACCGGTGTGAAATCGGCAGGATGTGAAAAGAGAAGAACCCACTGTCCTTTATAATTGGACAATTTGATGGGACCATGGGTACTGATCGCTTCAAAATCTGGAACGGGGGCTCCTAACTGCAAAGACATTTGTTATCCCTCCTAATTTAAGGATTCCATGTAATCTAGTCAAAAACCCATTCTGATTAGATTACATAGATCGAAGGCAAATCCTGACTAATTAGTTAGGTATTACTAATTTATACCCCATTAAATCCAATTTCAAATGAAAAATTTCAAATTTTGCTCTCTAATAAACCATGCCGGATTCCCCAATCGCTTACGATAACTTCTTCCAACCCGGTTTCCTCCAAAACGACTTTGAGAATTAACCCTCCGGCTACAATAACATCGGCCCGCCCGGGATCCAAACCGGGGAGTTTTTTTCTTTCTACCAGGGTCATTTTTTTCATCTTATCCAGGAGTTGATTCAATCGTCCTCGGGTCAAACGGAAGCCGTGGATGAGGGAGGGGTCATAGTGAACCATTTCAAGATCCATAGCGGCCAGGGTGGTGACGGTTCCAGCAACACCTATCAGGCAAGAAAGGTTTTTTTTGTGGGGATTAAGGACGGGCCGGATTTTATCCTGTAAATAACTGTAGAGATTCTGAAATTCCCTTTCCCCGATGGGATCGCTGTGGAGGAACATTTCCGTAGCCCGGACACTCCCGATATTTAAACTAACCATCTGCTCCAGGTGCTCCCGATCTCCGAAGATAAACTCGGTACTGCCCCCTCCTATGTCCAGCATGAGGGTTTTTCCGGTCAACTTTGGAAAGGCCAGCACACAGGCCCTGTAAGTCAGCCAGGCTTCCCTCTCCCCGGAGATAACTTCAATGGATAAATCCAGTTCACTTTTTACCCGGTTCAGAAAAACTTCTCTGTTTTCTGCATCGCGCAAGGCGCTGGTACCGACAGCTCTAATCTCCGAGACTTTATAACTTCTGGCGAGATCCACATATTTCTTTAAGACTTCAAAAGTCCGCTCCATAGCTTCAGGTTTGAGAATTTTATCCTTTCCAAATCCTTCTCCCAGGCGGGTAATGCGGGCTTCATCGTGCAAAGGGGTTATTTTCCCCTGCGGATCCACCTCAGCAATAAGCAGAAGGACCGAATTGGTCCCAACGTCGATACTGGCCAGTTTCGTCATGGATCTGTGGGTCATTGTCTGCTGCTGGCTAGAGGAAACAATAGACAACGGACAATGGATTAGATAGGCAATTCCATTCCAACACCTTTGGCCTTTGCCAGCTCATAGAGCTTGACTGCAACGGCAACATCTTCAATGGCCAGGCCATTGGATTTGAATAGGGTGATTTCTTCAGGAGTCCGACGACCCGGCATATATCCGGCCACGATGTCTCCCAATTCGCGAACCTGGCCCCAGTGGAGAATTCCCTTTTCTATGGGGATAATCAGATCTCCAGATTCTATCATACCATCTTCCTTAGAATCGACCACGATGAAATCGCTTCGCCGGATGGTCTCATCATCTACTTCACGTCGGATGGCCGAATTAGAGCCTGCCACATTAAGATGAACGCCCGGCTCCAGCCATTCTCCCTTAAAAACCGGTTCTCGCGCTGATGTGATGGTGATGATAATATCAGATCCCCGGACGACTTCTTCTGGAGAATCTACCGGTTGTACGTTGACTTTAAGCCGGGAAGCCATTTCCTGAGAGAAGGTACGACGGGTCTCAGGAGTACGACTGTAAACTTTAACCGTTTGAATCTTTCGGACGGCGCAAACTGCCAGGAGTTGTGTCTGGGCCTGCCATCCTGCCCCGAATATACCTACCGTACGAGCTTCTGGACGGGCCATATATTTTGTGGCAATCCCGGTCGCAGCACCGGTTCGCATCTGACCCAGGCGATTAGCTTCCATGATGGCCAACAGCTCTCCCGTATCGGAGTGGTAGAGGAAAAATAAAAACCTGGCTCCTCCCCGAAAGGTGGTATAAGCTTTAAACCCCAGGGATTTAAAAACCGGTGTAGCTGCCGGCATAATGTGAAGAACCCCCTCAGGGAGGCGAACTCGAAATCGAGGTCGATTGATAGCGGTACCGAGACCCTGTTGTCGGAATACCTCTTCCACAATAGGCAGTGTGTCTTCCATGGTTAAAAGCTGGTGAATATCTGTTTCTCGGAGAAATAAGACCATTGTGATGAGAATAAGGAGACCGGAGAAACTAGAATACTTATTCTAAGTCCTACGGGCCATAAATACCTCGTCATTTGTGGTGTGACATGCCAAAGTTAAATTTGAATAATTGTTCTGCCCTCACCCCCACCCCTTCCCTCCCCATGGACGGGGAGGGAGAAGAGGGAGGGGTTCGGGGGCAAAGGTGCAAGGATAAGCTAAAAAGCCCCTGACGGGGCTATCCACAGGTTGCCTCGCTGGGGCTAACCTTCTTATTCTGGCACTTTTGCCCTTACCCCCCTCTCCCAAAGCCTCGGGAGAGGGGGTTGGGGGTGAGGGCAAAGAAACTCCATAAAAAATGGGAGAGTGCTTCTGGCTTTCGTCTCCTGCCGTGTTATGATACCGTTAACACAATCTTTCCAAACTGAGCCTGCTCTTCCAACCTTTGGAGCGCTTTTGCAGCTTCTGCAAGGGGATAGACCTGATCGATGATGGGTTTGAGTCGACCGGTATCAAAGGCACGCAAGAGTTCATTAAACTCCCGTTGATTTCCCATGGTCGAACCGAGTATGGAGAGTTGTTTCCAGAAAATCCGAAGGAGATCCTCTTTGGGGTTGGGTCCGGAAGTTGCCCCGCAGGTTACCAACCGTCCTCCCTTTGCCAGGCTCAAGATACACTTCTGCCAGGTATCGGCACCTACACTATCCACAACAACATCCACACCCCTTTTCCCGGTCAGTTTGGCAATTTCGGCTGCAAAATCCTGCTCCCGATGATTGATCCCTACATCAGCTCCCAGACTCAGGGCTTTTTGCAACTTTTCCTGGCTACCCGAAGTTACGATCACCTTAGCTCCGGCATATTTGGCGATTTGCATAGCGGCCATCGCTACCCCACCCCCAATTCCAATAATTAACACCGTTTCTCCAGGTTTCAAAGCAGCTCGGGTAATCAGCATTCGCCAGGCCGTTAAAAACACCAGTGGGAAAGCGGCAGCTTCCTCGAAGGATAAGCCCTCCGGGATGGGGTATACACTTTCTTCTGGAACCTTAACAAACTCGGCCCAGGCCCCATCCACATGTTCTCCCATGATCTGAAAATACGGGCAGAGGCTTTGTTCTCCTGCAACACAAAACTCACAACGCCCGCACCATCGTCCCGGATTAACAGTTACCCTATCCCCCACCTTGACCCGCCGAACTTCTGAACCTACTTCGGCCACTATGCCGGAGCAATCGGATCCCAGAATATGGGGAAGAGGGATTTTAATCCCAGGAATTCCGTTGCGAACAAAAATATCCAGGTGATTCAGAGAAGAAGCCTTTACCTGAATTAAAACCTCTTTGGGAGATATTTTGGGTTTATCTACCTCTTCATATTTGAGCTTATCAAGACCTCCATGCTCATGGATGACAATGGCTTTCAACGAAACACCTCCTTTTGCTCCTCACCACCTCCTGCTTCTTATTCCGTAGCTGCAAATTCTTTTCGGGCCTCTTCCAACGAGGACTCAATTTCCTGATATCGTCGGGATATGTGGAAGAGAATCAATTTTTTGACCTGAGCTTCCCGGGCCAGGATTCCGGCTTCCCGGGCCGTAAGGTGATGAGAGATTTTGGCTTTGTCTCGATCCTTTTCTAAAAAGCAAGACTCACAATAAAACAAATCGGCTTCTCTAACCAACTGGGTAATCTTCTTTCGAGTGATTTCATCAAAAATCGTATCCGTTACATAAGCGATTTTTCGTCCCTTTTTAAATTCTAAGAGCTGCTCCTTCAGAATCTGGACCGGGTACCACTTTCCCTGAACCCGGATCATCTCATCCAGTCTCAGAGGATTTCGGGCCCGCTCTTTTAATTCTTTGAGCCATGGACCCGGTGAAAAGCCTAGACTGGCCAGGCGTTCCTTGTTCACATTATAGGAATCTTTCTCGGTAAAGGCATATCCAAACGAAGGAATCATATGATCCAGGGCAGTATACTCCACTTTAAAATCTTCGGTCTCTACTAAAACGGAAGAGGCTTCCCCCTCGGAAATATCTTCTTCTTGAAATCCCCGATGGCTATAATAGGAAGCGGATATTCGCTTCCCATTCCGGATTTCTACCACAGTGATCTTTAACTTTAAATCGTGGCAGATATTCCAGGTATACCCGTTTAACTTCCCCCGGACATTCTGAAGGATCCCGGGAGGTCCGTATACGACAAGGGATTTAGGCTCATCCAGACTCATCCTCAAGATGATATCAAACCCGATGAAGTGATCCACATGGGTATGGGATACAAAAATAAAAGCAATTTTTTTGATCTGAGCTACGGTAAAATTATTAAATCCACAATCGAACAGCAGCCCCATCTTTTTATCCACCAGATCCACGTACAGAGAGGGATCTCCTTGCTTACCTCCACCCAGAGATGATGTAATAATCATGATACCGCCGAGTCTTAAGAAGTAAAAAAAGATTGAAATATCCTTTATAGTTCTGTAAACTGATGTACAACAAGGGAGTAAAAGCTGTAAGTAAAATATCTCCAGAAGCTTTCAAAGTCAATTAACAATTAACCATGAACAATTGTTCATTGTTTATTGTTCATTGTTCATTGTTATTCATTGTTATTTAAGTATGCCTGAAGTGAAACGGCAATTTGTTAATTTTGCTTTTTATAAAGTGGATCCAATCTGGAGACGACTTTCTCAGTCGGAACGAGAGCTCGGTAAAAAGGAATTCATCTCCGTAGTCGAAGAATTTGCTTCGAAGGACTCCCCTTCGAAGGTTATGACCTACAGTTATACCACGGTGGGGATTCGACCTGAAACCGACTTTTTGCTATGGCGGATTTCTTATTCCCTGGAGTCTTTTCAAGAGATGAGCACCAGTTTGCTATCCACAGGCCTTGGGAAGTATTTAGATACTCCCTATTCCTTTCTGGCCATGACCAAACGTTCGATCTATGTGGATAAGATTAGCCCGGAGCATGGAGAAAGTCGGTTACAAATCATCCCGGCCCAGTCCAAATTCTTGTTTGTCTATCCCTTCGTAAAGAAGCGGGAGTGGTATCTGATGACCAAACCGGCCCGACAGGGAATTATGGACGAACACATTGAGATTGGGAGCCGTTATACCTCTGTAAAGTTGAATACCACTTACTCTTTCGGCCTCGACGATCAAGAATTTGTAGTTGCCTTTGAAACCGACAAACCGGAGGATTTCCTTGATTTGGTCATGGAACTGCGGGAAACCGAAGGGAGCCGATACACCGTACGGGATACCCCGACGATTACTTGTATTCGGAAGAGTTTACAAGAAACGTTGGATAGTCTGGGAGGCTAAGCAAGGGGATGAGGAAAAATCAAGATCCTCTGGACTAAAAACAGCCGACCGGGATCTTTTTAAGATCCTCCTCCTTTTTCCTTATTCCATCTTGCTGCGGCCTCTTCCAGGGCCTGGGGGATCGGTTTACGTCGGGTGATGACTTCCTGGGCGGCTCCGGCTATGGTATCAAAAAGAATCTCTACTTTTTCCGGAAAAATGAAGGGTCGAGAAGTTTTTTGAACATACTCCACCCAGGCTAGCATTTCTGCGGCTTCAGGGGTTTTAAACCAGGGGTCTTGATAGGAGGATTTACGGGTCGGCATCTCCTGAGCTACTTTACCGATCAGGGCTTGTTGTTCTGGACTGATAGAATGTTCGATGAATAACCAGGCCTCCTCCCGATTCTTACAATCTTTACCCATCATGAGGACCTGTCCGGTGGTCAATGCCGGACAAGGTTTATCCGGCTCAGGGGAAGGAATGGGCGTGGTAGCCAGGTTCATGCCGACCCCCTGACCGGCCCGGGCCGTGGAAACCCGATGGCTTCCTTCCGTAATCATGGCCGTTGCGCCGGATTTGATCATCTGCAAGCTGGTATCGGAATCCACAGAGATGACACTGAGGGGCATGGCTTTGTAAGTATGAACTAAATCGTAAAGGAATTGAAAAATCCGAGCTCCTGCTTCGTTATTAAAATTAGCCTTCCCCTGATCATCCAGAATATTAATTCCCTGGGCCCAGAGATTACTGATCATAAACTGACCGAGCTGAACCCCCTTGTCCCTGGATCTCTCCATGGCCATGGTAAAGCCGGTCCGACGACCTGTGGTAACGGCTTGAGCTGCCCGGGCCAATTCCTCCCAGCTTCGAGGAGTCCCAAATCCGGCTTCTCCCAGCCAATCCTTTCGGTACCAGAGAAGTCGAACCCTCAGATCCCGGAAAAAAGCCATCCTGCGTCCCTCGAAGCTAACCTGCTCCAGGGGATAAATAAAATCTTGTTGCTGTTCCGGACTCCATCCTTGAAGATATTCATCTAAAGGAAGAATCGTTTTAGCGGCCACTTGCTGGGCCAGATAAAGGTTAAACATGCTGATTACATCGGGTGTTTTACCAGCCTGGGCCGCCTGAATCAACTGGAGTCCGGTGGTTTGCCAGGGAACAATTTCTACCGAAACCTTGATATGGGGATATTTTGCTTCGAAACTCTCAAGGATCTGATTCTGAGCTTGAGAGCGGGGATTCGGATCCTTTGGATTTAAGAAAGTCCAGTACCGAAGGGTTACGGATTTTTTATCCTGAGCCCGGGCTCTCCGCAGGGTGGGAAATCCACCGGTAGCCAGGAGTCCCGTAGCAGCCCCTATCTGTCCGGCTTTCTGGAGAAAGGTACGACGCGATAATAAGCGGTGTTCGCTTTTCATCTGAGTGTATCTGTTGCCCGTTGTTCGCGGGACGGCATTTAGAATTGTCCCTGTTCGCCCTTATTCCAACGCCGTGGAAGGCGGGCCTTCAATTCCATAAATAACTTCCTTCAGCATCAAACGAGACGTTTGACCTACTACAAGGAACAACGGACAATAGACAAAGAACTACTAGATCTTCCTGGTATATTTAGCTAATTTCTCTTCATCCAGTTCCATTCCAATTCCAATCCCCTGGGGGACAAAGGCATGGCCATCCCGAACGACCAGGGGATTTTTGACGATATCATCGGCAAGCCACCCGGCAGGACCTATATGAAAATCTCCTCCTAAAGTAGCATTCCATGTCGCTGCATAGAAATGGGCAGCGGTAGCCGATCCTATACTGGTACTCGGCTGATTTCCCGGATAAATGGGGAGGTTGGCAGCCTGAGCCAGGGCGGCAATTCTCTGAGCATAATAAATCCCCCCGTGTTTGGCCAGTTTCATTCCAAAGATGGAAGCGGCCCTTTTCATAATCAGGTCCAGAGCAGATTGAAGGGAGTGGAGGCTTTCATCGGGCATAATCGGAATACCTAAAAGCTCAATAAGTCGAGCCATCCCATCCAGATCCCATATAGCCAGAGGCTGTTCCACCAGCTCCAAATTAAAGGGAATTAACCCGGTGAGGAGTTTCAAAGCCTGGGTAAAACTGAGGGCACCGTTGGCATCGACACGAATCCCGATGTCGGGTCCTACAGCCTCTCGAATCGCTGCGATGTTTTGTAAATCCATCTCGGGCGCTAAAGCCCCTATCTTTAATTTTAACAACTTAAAACCTCGATCCACAGCCCAGAGGGCCTCTTCTACCATCTCCTTTTTATCTTTAATCCCAATGGTCCATACCACCGGTATCTTCTCACGATAGCAGCCACCCAGGAGTTGATAGAGAGGAAGCCCCAAGGCTTTTGCCATGAGATCATACAGCGCATTGATTACGGCCGCTTTAGCATAGGGATTACCCCAAACAGCCTTCTCCAGGTCTCGAACCATCCGTTCGATGTCAAAGGGACTTCGTCCTAAAAGGAGTGGTGTAAATCGCTCTCGAATCAAAGGAACTATGGTTACCTGGGATTCTCCGCATCCCTGAAACCCGTAAATCGGCTCAGTCTCACCAATTCCAGTTAAATCCCCCGCCCTTAGCCGGACAATCACATTATCTTGAAATTCTAAAAGCATGGTGGAAAGCTTCATAGGAACCCGGTTGGGTATCCGAATGGGAATTACTTCTACCTGATCTATTTTCATATTCCTGTCCGCTGTCCTTTGCTTGTTGATTTCTATCCTCCCTTTGAATCTGTCAACTCCACGCAACTTCTAACAAACAACGGACAACTAACCCTTTACAGATCCCGATGATAGTCCTTTAATGAAACTGCGCTGGAGGAATATAAACAAAAGGATAATGGGAAGCAAAGCTATACAGACGGCTGCCATTAATTTACCCCATTCAATGCCATAGGCTCC
This sequence comes from Candidatus Limnocylindrales bacterium, assembly GCA_035559535.1. Lineage (NCBI taxonomy): Bacteria > Bacillati > Chloroflexota > Candidatus Limnocylindria > Candidatus Limnocylindrales > Candidatus Limnocylindrales bacterium. The sequence continues at coordinate 225,884 of DATMBG010000058.1, read as the reverse complement.
GATGTAGTAATAAAGTCCTACAGGAATCAGACGTTTATCATCAGAGGTTGTTAAAGTAGCAGCCAGAATAAACTCATTCCAGACATTTACAAAGACAATAACTGCTGCTGCGGCCAATCCGGGTCGGGTTAGAGGCCAGATGATTCGATAAAATGCTCCGGGCCTGGAACATCCATCTATGAGGGCAGCTTCTTCCAATTCCCTGGGAATAGTTTCAAAGAACCCTCGCATCAGCCATAAAACCGCCGGAATTTGCCAGGCCGTATAAACCAGAATCAAAACCCAGTAAGTATCCAGCAATCCTACCTGAGTGGCCAGCATATAAAGAGGAATTAAGACCACAATGCCCGGAATCATAACTGTCAGGAGAATAATAAACAACAGGGTATTTTTTCCCTTAAAGGAAAAACGTGCAGCCGCGTATCCCCCATGGGAAGAGAGGGTCAGACTCAAGAGAATGGTCATGAAAACTACCCACAGGCTGTTCAAGAAGTAGCGGGGCATATTGGAGTTATAAAGGATGTGGAGGTAATTTTCAAGGGTTATCGGATGGGGCAGCCACTGAGGAGGATAGAGAAAAATAGTAGCTTCTTGTTTAAGAGAAGTTAAAATGGCCCACACAATGGGAAAAATAGCAAACAGAGAGGTACCTATAAGAATCCCATAAACAACCATCGATTCAAGATATTTTGAAAATTTACCGGGTCGCCGAGACATCCCTATACACGACTGAATGGTGAGTTAAAACTCACCACCCAGTACTCAGTACTTTCTTTAACCCACAGCTTCAGTCCTCAAAATCTTTATATATAGAAGACTAAAAAGTATATTGAATAATAAAATATAAATAGCTATGGCGGAGCCGTAGCCGATATGATAAAAATTAAAAGCCTCTCGATATACTCGAAGGGAGATAACCTCCGTGGCCCCCAGGGGTCCTCCACCGGTTAAAACCAGGGGAAGGGTAACCATATTGAAGTAGTACAGGCTCAGCATAATAATTGCAATTAAAAGCGTATTCTGGATGAGGGGGAGGGTAATTCGCCAGAATCGGGTCCAGGCCGAGGCCCCGTCTACCTTTGCAGCTTCCAGGAGTTCCTCTGGAATGGTTTGGAGTGCGGCCAGAGTTAATAACATGGGATAAGGAAAAGACCGCCAGACATTAACGAGGATCAGGGTAGGCATGGCCGTTAGGGGTTGGCTGAGAAAATCCACGGGAAAACCAAACCAAAGTTGAATAAAGTAATTAACAGGCCCATAGTTTGGGTTAATCAACCAACTCCAGAGAAGTGCACTGATAAGTTGGGCTACAACCCAGGGGAGAACGATGAGAGTCCGGAAAAGGGTTCTAAATCGCAGATTACGGTGGAGAAGCGTGGCCAGTAGAACTCCAAAAGGCACGGCCAATATCAGAGAACCAAACACATAAATCAGGGAGTTCAGAATATTTTGACGACCTGCGGGTTCCTGAAGGTAATTCCAATAGTGATGAAAACCTATAAACTCCGTTTTTTGAAGGTAAGACGTTTCATAGAAACTTATACTTATCGCGTGCAGGATCGGAAGAAAGGTGATCAGGAGAACAAAAATAACGGCTGGGGAGAGAAAAGCCAGAGGTAAACTATTTTTTTTTAACTTCGTAGAAAACTTATCCCTTAATCCTTTGGAAGAGAAAACGTGCTTCTTCAGGAAAGTTAAGGCACCGGGATAGGTTTTTATGGATGAATTCTCCGGGTTTTCTTTGACTTCGGGAACCATCTGTCGCATAGGTTTAAACCGTTCAGAAAGGGTTGTTTAAAACGAACCTATGAGTTATTCTACTTTAGGTATCTCAGTTTGGTAGGGATGTCAAGAGAAATAGGAGAACAAAATGTGGCGAAGAAAGATCTTCATGATGTTTCTTGTACTTTTAGTCGGCTGTACAGCAACTCCTTTAAGATCGGATATCAGTAAATATAGGTTACGAACCATTGGCATCTATGGAAGTTTAGAGCGGCACAAAGGTTATCCCAAAGAAATTTTGAGATTTATAAATTTTAGTCTGGAAGAGAGGATCTCTCAATTTCTCATGGAAGAGAAAGGGTATCGGACCCTTCTGTGGCCTCCCCCTTCTCATCCCCCGACTGAAAGCCTGGCTTTGACCACGGCCGGTAATCAGGGAGCCGACAGTCTTTTGGTTTTAAAAAGTTCCCTTATCTCTTCGACTCCCTCTGAGTTAAAATTAGAAACCAGGTTCCGATTGCTCACCCTACCCGATCAAAGAATTATTTACAGGGGAAGTTTTAAAACCATCATTGATCCCGCTTCGAATAAGGTCGATTATGCTTCTGTAGCAGAAGGTTTGAAGGATTTTCCGGGGAGAGAGTGATCATCCATAAAAAGCCATTGACGGGGTACCCCATCTAGGGGTAAATAAAGGAAAGGAGATATTTTATGCCTATAAAGGAAACACCTCCCGACTTTGGATATTTCGGCCCTATTTTTCTGCCCTTAATAATTCTGATTATTGTTCCTGTAGGTATTTATTTCCTTTACCTTCGGGTAACTCAATCCAGGCGAATGTTTGTAATGCTCTGTATGCTTTTCCTGATGGTTTCTCTTCTAAAGGGTTATCTGAAAACTTCTTATCTTGTTCCAAAACCCGAGATTCCTTTAAGGAAAGCTTATGACTACTTATTCTTTGATAAAAAGTGGCCTAGAGAATATGAGATGAAGCGAAGAGTCTACATACAGTCTGTAGCATTACACCCGAAGGTATATTATGTACATGACTTTATCCTCAGCCCATTGTGGTATGCCCTACTCCTAAGTTTAATTCCTTTTGGCATTTTCACCTTTTTCGGGAATTTCATACTGGGATTCAAAAAAATACTCTATAACCGTAAAGTGTCGCTGGATCCCATATCTCTCAACGACCGGCAAGATTTAACTTCCCATGAACCTTCCGGGTAGGCAAGGTAAAGTTAAGGAATTACCTTGTAGGTAATACTTAAAGGAGTTTTTAGTATGAATCCGAGAATAAAACTAAAAAAGGGATATACCTTTGATGATGTTTTAATAGAACCCAAGAGATCTTCCATCATTTCCCGAAAGGATGTCAATGTATCCAGCTATCTTTCTCGTCACATCAAATTAAACATCCCCATTGTAGCAGCGAACATGGATACGGTAACCGAAGCGACCATGGCGATTACCATGGCCCGGTTGGGGGCCATGGGGATCATCCATCGTTTTATGAGTATTGAAGAGGAGGCTGAGCAGGTTCGGCGGGTCAAGAGGGCAGAGAGTTTCATCGTCAACAATCCTTGTGCCCTGGAGCAGCACCATACCTTGAAGGAAGCCAAAGCGGTCATGAAAGAGTATGGAATTACCAGTGTTATGGTTGTGGATAAGCAAGGGAAACTGGTGGGTATTCTGACTTTCCGGGATATTCGATTTGAGGAAAATCTGGAGGAGCCCATTTCAGAACTCATGACCCCGAAGGAGAAGCTGATTACCGCATCTCCTAACATTACCCTTCAAGAGGCCAAGGAGATCTTTCGAAAACACAAGGTTGAAAAACTGCCCCTGGTAGATTCCGAGGGTTTCTTGAAAGGGCTTATCACAGCCAAGGATATTCTCAAAACGAGTCAGTATCCCTCGGCTATGAAGGATAAACAGGGAAGGTTATTAGCGGGAGCAGCCGTTGGGGCCACGGGAGATTATAAAGAAAGGGCCCAGGCTCTGGTCGAGGCCGGAGTGGATGTTTTGGTTATCGACATTGCCCATGGACATCTCGATTTGTGCATCGAAGCGGTTCAAACCCTCAAAAAAACGGTTCAAGATAAAGTGGATATCATTGCAGGCAATGTAGCTACAAAGGAAGGGACACGAGACCTTATTGAGGCAGGAGCCGATGCTGTGAAAGTAGGAGTTGGGCCTGGAGCTGCCTGTGATACCCGGCAGGTGGCCGGAGCAGGAGTCCCCCAACTCTCTGCTATTTGGGAGTGTGCTGAAGTCGCTCGAGAACGGAATGTTCCCATCATTGCCGATGGGGGAATTAAGGATTCGGGAGATATTGTAAAGGCTTTAGCCGCCGGGGCCAGTTCGGTTATGATCGGGAGATTGTTTGCGGGAACCGATGAAAGTCCGGGTCAAAGTATTATCCGAAAAGGCCGTCGCTACAAGCTTTATCGCGGAATGGCTTCCCTGACCGCCGCTTCCGATAGATCAATTCGAGAAGGTTCTTTACGAACTGAAAATTTAATCAGTATCGTTCCCGAAGGGGTCGAAACAGAAATTCCCTATCAAGGGAGTGTGGTGGATATTCTTTTCCAATTAGAAGGAGGCCTGCGTTCCGGGATGAGTTATTGCGGGGCAAAAACCATTCCAGAACTGCAAGAAAACATAACCTTTATCCTCATAACCGATGCCGGACGGAGAGAAAGCCTCCCACACGAAATTTAAGGACGGCAGGCAGAGTATAATGCGTTCCGGGGTAAGTTTTTGACCTGACCCCTTCCCGAGGTAAGAAGAGAGAATCGGGGTATACATGCCAGGATAAGGATTGAAAGCTTCAGACTCCCATTTGAAAGCTATGAACCTTTGCAAGAGGTAGGAAGATTGCCTATGTCTCAACTTTCCCCTTCCCTACCGGGGAAGGGAAGTCGAAAGGGTTAAATTACAAACCCTGCCCTTAAAAGAGAGGACGGGGGGATAGGGGGGAGTAAAAGGATCGGACAAGGCCCATCAACCACCATCCATTAAAAAATGATCTTCGTAGACTTCAAAAAATATCATGATGATATCTTTCGGCTTTGTAAGATGATCGTGGAAAGTGGAGAATCCTTTGATTTCGTCATAGGAATTGCCCGTGGAGGTCTGCCGCCCAGTTTTTTTATCTCTAAAGCTTTAAAAGCCCCCATCGCTTTGATGATCAGCAAGCGGTACCCCGACGAATCCAAAGGTCAGGCTCCCATTCTCCAAAAACCGATTTTTAGCAAACATTTGGCCAGCCTGGATAAAATCCAGGGACAGGGAATTTTGGTCGATGATCTGGTAGATGGCGGAGAAACTTTAATCTATGGTATGGAATATCTTCAGAAGGAATATCCTGGAATTCAATTAAAAACCGCGGTTTTATATAAAAAAACCCACTCTCGGATTACTCCGGATTTTTACGTTGAAGAACTCCCTCCCGAATGGATTACCTTTTTTTATGATGAAGAAAAGTTCTGGAACAAAGGACCATGAAAAAGGGGAAGTAGGAAGGTATGGGAGTGTGGGGGTATGGGAGTATAGCGTATAAAAAATAAACTCCCATACTCCCACACTCCCATATCCCCACACTCCCACACACTTTCATCTCTCATCTTTTATCCTGATATAATCCTCGGGGGTATCCATATCCTGGATAATAGCCGGAACCGTTACAGAAATTTCCAGTATATCTTCGGGATGAGATCGAACTATGTGGTTAAGTCCAAGAGGATTAGCAGGATCGGTCTTTAAAATTTCCTCCCGATATTTCCCATCCAGGAGAACAGGATGGCCCCGCCTCCCTTCGTATTTGGGGATAATAATTCCGTGGGTTCCCTGCCGATAAGCTTCGATGAGTTGGTCAATCACAGAGGAAGGAATATGGGGTTGATCCCCCAGCATGACCAGGATAGCCTGGTTCGACTCCGATAAAACCTGAAGGCCACACTGGATGGAAGAGAGCATCCCCCGGCGGTAATTTTCATTCACGACAATGGTCACGGGTAAATGCTGAATTTTTTCCAAAATTCGCTTCCATTCATAACCCAAGACGACCAAAATTTTATCCACTTGAGAGTTTAGGAGATTGTCAATACTCTGTTCGATCACGGTCTTTTCCCTAAAAGGAAGAAGTTGCTTTAACTCTCCCATTCTTCGGGATTCACCGGCTGCGAGCAAAATAGCAGAAATCAACACGGGGAGATGGTGAGCTGTGGGAAGTGGGCGGCAGGGAATGACCAGTCATCCGCCGCCCATTGTCCCAGGTCTTTTCAATACATAATGATCCCGGCACATACGTTAATATCCTGGCCGGTTATATTTTTTGCTTTATCGGAGGCCAGATAGACAACCATACTGGCAATATCTTCTGCATTCACAAACCGATTTAAAGGAGATAAAGCTTTAAAAGTGGCGGCCATTTCTTCATAGGACTTTCCCAGGGCTTTTCCCATGGTTGTCATCACATTATCTAAACGCTCCCCCGCCGTAGCCCCGGGACAAATCAGATTGACGGTAATGTTAAACGGGCCGAGTTCTACTGCCAGGGTTCGATTAAATCCGATCAAACCCATTTTGGAAGTGGTATAAGGGGTACGATTTTGAAGCGGGCGCTTGCTACTAATAGAGCCGATATGGATGATCCGTCCGCTTTTCTTGGCTTTCAGAGTGGGGATGACATATTTACAACAAAGGAAGGGGCCACGAAGATTGACTGCCATGGTTTCTTCCCACTCTTCTAAAGTCACATCTTCACATCTGGCGGTCGGCCCAGCTATCCCGGAGTTATTAACCAGAATATCAATGGTTCCGAAGGTTTCCAGAGTTTTCTGGACCATGTTCTTAACCTCTGCTTCCTTGGACACATCGGTTCGGATTTTCAAGCTGGTTCCTCCGTTAGATTTAATGATCTGAGCTGTTTCTTCCAATTTGGCTTCATTGCGGGAAGCCAAAACTACCGAGGCGCCTTCCTTTGCCAGGGCAATGGAAATGGCCCGCCCAATGCCTTGACTGGCTCCTGTTACAATCGCCACTTTATCTCTTAACTCCATGAATCCCTCCTTTTGGTAGGTGCAAAGTCACGACTCCAGGTTTGAGGATATTTATTCGTTCGACCTGGAGACGCTTCACGTCACCGGGTACTTGATGAGAGTCCAATTCTCTTTAAGTAAGAGAAAAACTATCTCCTTGTCAAGGAATTATACCCAAATCTGAGGGGGTATCCTTAATCTATTGGAAGACCTTTTAATCCCTCAAGTTATAAGAGAAATCCTTCCTATGACTTCAAAAAGGCTCGAAGCTGGATAACGAAGGAGAATTTAGAACCCTCCCATCCCTCAAGTTAATAACCCGGTCCGCATATCGCGTAGCTTCTAAACTATGGGTTGCAAGAAGCACCGTATACTCCGACTCCTCGGAAAAGGACTTTAACAATTTAAGGATATCTGAGCCGGTTTTGGAATCTAAATTCCCGGTCGGTTCGTCGGCCAAAATAATCTCAGGATTATGAATTAAAGCCCTGGCAATGGCTACCCGCTGCATTTCACCCCCGGAGAGTTCATGGATGGCATGGGTCATACGATGGGATAAACCGACCCGGCTAAGCAGAACTTCTGCCCTCCGACTGGCTTCTTTTGGAGAAACTCCCTGGAGCAAAAGGGGGAGTTCGGTGTTTTCCTGGACATTTAAGGTGGGAAGCAGGTTAAAAAACTGAAAAACAATCCCGATCTTTTCCCGGCGTAGGAGAGACAACTGACGATCGGACAGTTTTCCCAGAGATAGATTATCAATGAAAACTTCACCCGACGTGGGTACATCCAACCCACCTACCAGATTCAGAAGGGTACTTTTCCCACATCCGCTTGGACCCATGAAAGCTACAAACTCCCCCTTACCCATTTCGAGCGTTACCTGCTGAAGGGCCACCACCTGTTGAGAGCCACGATTATAAATCTTTGTAACCTCCTGAAGTCGAATCACGCAATTTGCAAACCTCCTTCTGGGATTATAACCTCCCGGGCAAGCTGTGTCAATGCCAGGCCACCAATTTGTATCTGTAGCCATCTAATACGTAAGGCCAAACACCTCCCGTTCTTTGATCTGCCAAACGGATACAGACACCCTCAATTTTACTTGACGCCACATGAAATTTTATTAGCATAAAAATAAATGGGTAAAAAAAACGTTAAAATTTCATCTTACAGAAAAGGAGAGTCTATGGCCATTGAAAAAGGTTTGAAGGGTTCTGTTGAGAAAGTGGTTGGAGAAACAGATAGTGCGGATTATTTCGGAAATAAGGGTTTTCACCTTTATGGAACTCCTGCATTAGTGGGGCTTCTGGAGTATGCTTGCGGTAAAGCCATTGAACCTCATCTTCCCCCAGGGTCTGGAACTGTAGGGACCATTGTAAATATCAAACATTTAGCCCCAACCCCCCTGGGAATGAAAGTTCGTGCAGAAGCTGAGTTAAAAGAAGTCGATGGACGGAGACTGGTTTTCCACGTGGAAGCCTTTGATGAAAAAGAAAAAATAGCCGAAGGGGAACACGAGCGCTACCTGGTAGATTTGGATCGATTTTTCACGAGAGTCGACAATAAAAAGAAGAGTTAACCTGTCAAGGGAGAGCAAGTTATGATGATAAAAATGATTGCCAGTGTTCTCTGCTTTGTTATGGGGGGACTCATGCTTATTGGATTTTTTATTAACCTTGAGGAAAAAGGTCTAACAAAGGGTGATTTAATCGCCGTGATTTTTTTTGGAGTTCTTCCCATAATTGTCGGGATTGCCCTGCTGAGGAGTAATTATCAGAATCAGAAGCGGGCTCGAGAGGCTCAAGAAAGGGCTTTAAAAGAAGAGAAAGAAGGGGAAATTATTCGCCTAGCCCAGCGTAAAAAAGGAAGACTCACCGTTACGGAGGTTGCTGCCGGAACTTCTCTGACGTTGGAAGAGGCCGAAAAAATCCTTCAGGAAATGGTAACCCGGGGTTATGTCGGATTAAAGGTAACCAATTCCGGTATTCTGGTCTACGAGTTTTATGAAATTACCCACGGAGATAAAGATTCGGCGAAGGGTATTCTGGAGTAGGGATTAATTCCAACTTGACAAATCAGGCTAAATCGAATATGACCGTAGTCGGAAAGTAACAACAAAATTCCCCCGCATGGATTCAATCCTGCTTAACTTAAAGGAGGTAGTTGGCTATGAAGAAAGAGATTTATTTTATCCTGGCCCTGGTATCCGCAGCAATTTTATTCTTTATCTCCGGTACAGAGGCGAAAGAAACGGTCAGCATCATGTGGGCAGAATATGATGGACTTACTCCCGAGTATGCTCAAAATTTGGAAAAAGCCTTTGAAGAAGCGAACCCGGATATTGATCTCAAAATTATCTCGACTCCCTGGAATGAATTTCATGATCGATTGATTACCTTTGTGGCCGGAAATCAAGCTCCGGATCTTTCGGTTATTGGAACGCGATGGCTTTTGGAGCTGATGGACATGGGAGTGGTTGAGCCTATCGAGCAACATCTCAGCAAGGAGTTGATCAATAATATTGAGCCTGCGGCCATGGAAGCCAAAATTGGTAACGTTCTTTATGCTCTTCCGGTCGCCATCGGTACCCGTATCATGTACTACCGCTCAGACCTAATCCCTAAGGCTCCAGAAACCTTTGAAGAAATATTGGAGATTGCCCAGAAAATCCATCACCCTCCCGATTTATATGCCATCGGCATGATAGGCCAGAAGTATGTAGAACTGACAGAATTCGCCTATTATCTTTTTGGGAATGGCGGCTACTTCTTTGAAATAAATCCCGATGGAACCTATGGAAAGTGTATTGTAAACAATGAAGCGGGAGTTGGGGCATTGACTTTCATGAACGATCTGGTCAATAAATACAAAGTTACCCAGCCCGGCGTCAATGCCTATAAACGGGATGAAGTCCAAAATCTCTTTCTTTCGGGTAAATTAGGCATCATGTTGAGTGGAGGCTTTACGGCGGCTCTTTTAAAGCAAAAGAACGTTGATTTTAAATGGGATGTGGCTCCTATGCCTCATTTCAAAGGAAAACCTCAGAGTACCCTCCTGGTTACCGATTCCATTGTGATGTTCAAGTCTTCAAAAAATAAAGCGGCAGCGGCTAAATTCCTGGAATTTTTCTATCAGGATAAATGGCGATTGGAATTTGATAAACTCGTCGGCTTTCCTCCGGTTACAAAATCCCTGGCAAACAATGAATATTTCCAGACCCCGGTTTATAAAACCATGATCCAGTCAACTCCCACTGCCAAGGGCTGGCCTCTTATACCCGAGTGGCCGGAATGCAATGACATTATCTGGGAGGCCATTGAGGCAACTTTTCTAGGCCAAAAGCAACCCAAGGAAGCTCTTGATGAAGCTGCAGCAAAGATAGATAGTCTTCGGGCCCAGAAGAAAAGATAATAACGCACTGGATAACCTTTTGTAATATCTTATTCCTGCGCTCTACCTGCTGTGGTAATTGCCGATTTACGGAACTGATTCCTTAAGTCAATCCCATGAGGACAGAAGATAACTGTAACAAGTTAGTAGGTGTCACTTTTCTCTGTCTGAACACCCCCTTAACCCCATAAGGCACCAAGCTAAGAAGGTTAGCCCCAGGAGGGGAACCTGTTTAACAAGATGTTGCTACGGAGAAAAAATTCTGAATTTCTGAATTCCCCGACTTGTGTCGGGGGCTACCAACTGGTCGTCCCTAACGGGGCTTTTCAGCTTAACCTGACCCGTATGGAGGGTTAGGGGTACTAGACCCCAGGTCTAATCCTTAGCTTGATGCCTATGGGGTGAAGGGAGAGAGGGGACCCGGGCTATCCTCGAGTTCCCCCTTCCCAACGTGGGAAGGGAATTAGGCGGGAAAAACTACCCCTGAAAGGGAGTCTACCTGCTGAGCGGATACAGACCTAAGGTAGAAGCCTGGGAACAAGTTAAATTTGAATAAAAAAGGTATAAGGTATTAGAAGAAGGCGTCCTTTCAAAAAGAAAACTTTTTTTAAAAAAACCTCCTTCTGGAGGACAGAGTCTAAACTTGCCTATTTTTTCCTGTTTCCTGCTACGGCTTTCCTGATCGCGTTCATGTTCTACCCTATTGCTTATGTCTTTGCCATGGCTTTTTTCAGAACTAATCGTTCGGGTAATCTGGTTGAGTATATAGGAACTGGCAATTTTGAGACCCTGTTTAGAACGGCAGAATTCTGGCAGGTAACCCTTAGATCGGTTATCTGGACGGCTTTAGCAGTAGCGGCTAAAACTCTGGCAGGATTGGGAATTGCCCTATTACTGAATATTGATTTTAAAGGGAGAAAATGGGCCCGGACTTTGGTTATCATACCCTGGGCATCTTCTGTTCCCATCAGTGCCATGCTCTGGCAATGGATTTATAATAATGATTTCGGGCTTCTGAACTATACCCTGCGGGCTACCGGTCTCTGGGGGGATCCCCCCATCTGGCTGGCTTATCCACGTTCGGCTTTCTTTGCCAATCTCTACGTAGATATCTGGATCGGAATTCCTTTTATGGTTCTGGTTCACTTGGCCGGTCTCCAGGCCATTCCCCAAGAACTTTACGAATCCGCCGAGGTTGATGGGGTGAATCCCTGGCAAAAATTCTATTATATTACCCTTCCCTTACTCAAGCGGATCATGTTGATTGCAACCCTGTTATCAGTTCTCTGGACTTTTAACGATTTTAACGTTATCTATATCCTGACCAAAGGAGGACCTGCCGGTTCTACGGATATTCTTATCACGTATATTTATAAACATGCCTTCGAATTCCTGAAATTCGGTACTGCAGCCGCTATGGCCGTGATAACTTTTGGAATTCTTCTAACCGTTAGCTTAATTTATGCCTATTTTTATTTTAAAGAGGACTAGAAAATCTTCCCTATGAAGGGTAAAGGGCTACGTAGAGTTTTGTTGTATGTTTTTGTCACTGGGATTTTACTTATCTTGCTCTTCCCTTTTTTTGTTATGGTCTCGACGGCCCTTAAGAGTGTCGATGAAGTCTACACTTCCCCCCCCTATTGGATCCCCCGACATATACGGCTGCAAAATTTTAAAGAGATTTGGGATAAATATCCCCTGCTTCATTATTTCCTCAATAGTTTTCTTATTGCTTCTGGTTCAACCCTTTTAAATACCGTCCTATCGGTCCCAGCTGCGTATGCAATATCCCGTCTTCGTTTCTTCGGGCGGCGATTTTTACTTTACCTGTTTTTGGTAGTTCAGATGTTTTCTCCCATTATTGTCATTATCTCTCTGTTTAAAGTCATTGCCGGCTTGGGATTATTGGATACACGTCTTTCTTTGATCCTGGTCAACGCCGTATTTACCCTGGCGTTTTCCATCTGGATGCTCAACGGCTATTTCAGTACGATTCCCCTAGAGCTGGAGGAAGCAGCCTTAATAGATGGATGTACCCGCTGGAAGACCATTACGAAAATTATGCTACCTATTGCCATGCCCGGGGTTGTCACCACGGTTATTTACACGTTTATTGCTTCCTGGAATGAGTTCATGTTCGCCCTAACATTTATTACTTCCCTGGAGAAGAGACCCCTAACCATTGGCCTCTATAATTTCATTGGACGATGGACGGTACAGTGGCAATATTTAATGGCCGCCTCTCTGCTGGCTTTGATCCCCATTGTTATTTTGTTTATGTTGATCGAAAAACAACTGGTCAAGGGACTTACGGGAGGTGCTCTCAAGGGATAATACTTTGAATGCTTCAATGGATAAAGACAAATTCCACTATCTGGAAGGTTAAAGTAAAATCCCCTGTCATTTCCTACCTTGAAATCCTGCATAAACGGTAAGAGCAACAAGAGCTGCCCTTACCGTTTAGGTGATGTTCCAATGTAGAAACGGATAAAAGGCAGTTTCTGGCAAGTATCAGAAAGAGAGTGAATCCTTACACCGGTATCTGTTTGGAATATTGACTCCGTACCCTCTGCACCTCTGCACGGAATCTGGCTACGTTAGCCAGTTTGATTTCCTCATAACCACGAATCATATCCGGCAGGTTAGCCAGGGTCACAGCCCTTTCATAGGTATCTATCGATAACCCGATCAATTCCTGTTCGATAAGGGCACGGTACTCTGTAATTAATTCTCGCTCTACCTTGCGTAGGTGAGTATAACCGAAAATATCCAAGGGAGTACCCCGTAGGCCTTTGAGCTTTGTCAATAACCAATAGCCGATATTAAACCATTTACCCAAACCGATTTTCCTTTTAAGGCCCAGGGCCCGAAGGAAGGGGGGATGGAGGTGATAGGTGATTTTGGCATTTTTGCCAAACTGTCGGGCCAACATCGATTGAAATTCGGGACGTATCTGCAAACGGGCTACTTCATACTCATCCTTATAAGCCATCAATTTAAACAGGTATCGGGCCACACTTTCACTCAAGCGGGTATCCTGGGTTATACGGGCTTCGGCTTTTTTCACCCGTTTAACAAACTCCACATATTCTCGAGCATAAGACAGGTTTTGGTAGGCTATCAGTTCGGGGACGCGAATTTCGAGTAGACGACGTAATTCACCCTGTGCCTCGACAGAATCAATGAGGGCCTGCGCTTCCGGTGTAATTTCTGATTTTAGGGGTTGAGAACCCATACGGTTTAAGGTTTGTACAGGTTTCCAATGGGGGTTAATTACAACCATTCGCCCGACTCGGAAAGCCTGCCGGTTCGCTTCTACCGCTACTCCATTGAGCGTAATGGCCCGTTCAATGGCCTGGGCAGTCAGTGGAAGTAATCCAGCCTGATAAGCCGCACCAATGGTAATCATGTTGGCAAGCAGATGATTACCGAACAGATTTTCAGCCAAGGCCACTGCATCGAGATATACATTCTTTTGGGCCTGGGTATGGGTTTCGATACGTTGCCTTAAAGAGTCTTCTTCAGGAAAACGGACAGCCGTTGATCTTATCATGGCTCCAGTTGCTATTTGGCTACTGGATACCACAGCTATGGTTTTCTCTTTATGGGTATGGCGTAAATTTTCATCGGTCACACCTCCCAAGATATCAAACACAATATAAACATCGGCTGTACCCCATCCAATCTTATTGGAAATCTCACGGGGCTGGTCCAGGATTTTCAGATGGGAAAGGACCGGACCGCCTTTCTGGCTCAGTCCTGTTTGATCAAGGCTATAGACATATTTACCTTCCAGGAAGGCTGCCGTTGCTAAAATTTCATTGACCGTGACGACGCCTGTACCACCGATACCTGTCATATAAATATTGGCTTCTTTGGGTAACAAACGGTGGGGTTCTGGTAGGTCGCAGTCCTCCACGTTAATCTCCAGCCGTTTCTCCACTTTATCATTTTGCTCAGGAATTACGGTGAGGAAGGCAGGACAGTCTCCCTGGAGACAGGTATAATCTTTATTACAGGACGATTGATGAATTTGGGTTTTACGTCCCAATTCAGTTTCCACCGGGAGTACACTGAGACAGTTTGACTTCACTCCACAGTCGCCGCACCCTTCACAGACGGCTTCATTGATGAAGACATGCAGGGGGGGATCTTCAACCAATCCCCGTTTACGCTTACGGCGTAATTCTGCTGCACAAGGTTGATCATAAATCAAAGCAGTTACCCCTTTCTCCTTGCGTAACACGCGCTGGGCTTCGTCCAGACGATCTCGATGCCATATCTCCACATTCGAAGCCCATTTTGCATCTGGGGGATATTTATTTGGATCATAGGCACAGACGATAATCTTTCGTACTCCTTCAGCCTCCAGGGCCCGGGTTAATTCGGGTACCGGCATTGCCCCATCCACGGCCTGACCTCCGGTCATGGCAACAGCCGAATTATAAAGAATTTTGTAAGTAATGTTGGTTCCGGCGGCTACTGCTTGCCGAATTGCCAGATAGCCCGAATGGAATAGTGTACCATCCCCTAGATGCTGAAACAGATGAGGCGTATTAGAAAACGGGGCTGCACCAACCCACTGGACCCCTTCACCTCCCATGTGGGTAATACCCCAGGTACGACGGTCCATTAACAAGGACATACTATGACAGCCAATACCTCCGCCCGCGATGGAGCCTTCGGGGATAACGGTGGAGCGATTATGGGGACAACCGGAACAGAAATAGGGAGTACGCGGGAGCAAGGGCTGATCCTGAACTGATAAGGCAAGGGAGTGATGGGACAAGGCTGCAAGCCGCTTCTCAAATAACGCCGGTGGTACTTTTTTTGTCAACTGTCTGACCAACAGTTCTGTAATCTGATCTGCATCGAGTTCACTATCTCCCCGTACGAGAAAACGACCCTGCTCGTCGCGTTTACCAACAACCAGGGGCCGTTCTGATTGATTATATAACACATCCCGGATAAATAATTCGATAAAAGCACGTTTCTCTTCAATGACAAAAATCTCTTCCAGACCTCGGGCAAAGGTTTTAATGATTTCCGGTTCTAAGGGATAGAGTAGCCCAATTTTGAGTAATCTAATCCCATATCGGCGTAATTGCTCATCATTCAATCCAAGTTGGTAGAGGGCTTCCCGTACATCGTAATAAACTTTCCCCGCAGATACGATCCCGATCCAATCCCGGGCACCGGAAATAGTTATACGGTTAAGTTTATTGGCGGCAGCAAAGAGCCTGGCGGCTTCGAGACGCCCTTCGTAAATTTCACGCTCAAGTTGCAAAGAGTAGGGAGCCAGGAGGGCAGGATTTTGAGTATGTTGCCAGGGTCGGCCATTGAAGATGAACTCCGGTCGGACGATGTTCTCAATGGGATAAACTTCGGCAGTGCTGAACGCATCGGCTATATTTGTAACCACTTTGAAACCA
Source organism: Candidatus Limnocylindrales bacterium (assembly GCA_035559535.1). Classification (NCBI taxonomy): domain Bacteria; kingdom Bacillati; phylum Chloroflexota; class Candidatus Limnocylindria; order Candidatus Limnocylindrales; species Candidatus Limnocylindrales bacterium. The sequence continues at coordinate 210,295 of DATMBG010000058.1, read as the reverse complement.
ACCCAGGCCCCGCTGTAACGGGAGAGTTCAAATCCATACCGGCCCATTTCGATGATTTCTTGAACATTACCCGGATACAGAATGGGCATCTGTGCGTCATACAAAGCAACTTCCGAGTGAGAAGGAAGGGTTGAGGATTTGCAAATGGGATCATCTCCGGCCAGGGCCAACACACCTCCATAACGACCGACTCCGGCAAAATTGGCATGTTTGAAGGCATCTCCAGAACGATCCACCCCCGGGGCTTTACCATACCACATACCCAATACCCCATCATACCTGGGATTGGGCAAGAGGTTCGCCAGTTGGCTACCAAATATGGCCGTTGCACCCAGATCCTCATTTACCCCGGGTATAAAGACTACATCGTGTTCGTTTAAGAGCTTTCGATTCCGCTGAAGCAGGGTATCTAAGCCCCCAAGTGGTGAACCTCGATAACCTGAGATCAGAGTTGCCGTGCGCAATCCAGCCCTTTTGTCTGCACGATGCTGATCCAACGGTAAACGCACCAGAGCCTGAACTCCGGATAGAATGATTCTCCCCTCTTCTTGCAAATATTTACTTTCTAGCGAAAATTCGTTCATATCTCCTCCATTCTTCCTCTAGGCAATTTCCTTCGCTGGTCGTACAAATTGTGCAATTTCCTCATGGGTAGCAAACCACACTTGCTGACGCGACCAGATATAACGGATCAACCGCTCAAGTAGAATGATGCGGGATCGATGACCTATGATATGGGGATGCATTGTGAGAATAAATATTGTACCTTCTTCATAGGCCTTATCAAATTCGGTCCGCCAGATATTAAAAACATCCTCAGGGGGGGTATAGGGACGAATAGCCAGGTTTCTATCCATGCCAAAATAGGGATAATCATCCAGGATCCACTCAACGGGCAATTCGACGACGCCTGTAGGCCTACCTTCCAAAAGTATTTCATAGGGACGATCATCAGCCATGAGACTACTATCATAAAGCAACTCGAATTCACAGATAAATTTCAAAGTTGACAGACTGAAATCCCAGGATGGGGTGCGCAGTCCCACAGGTTTTTTACCTGTTATTTCTGTAAGTGTTTCCAGGCTACGTCGCATCAGTTCGTACTCTTCTACTTCATCCAGTTGACTGTTACGCTCGTGGATCCAACCATGGATCCCTATTTCATGCCGTCCACTGCTTAAAATATCCTGGATCGATCGGGGATGAAGTTTTGCGGTCACGGCCGGTGTAAAGAACGTGGCCGGAATCTGGAATTGATCCAGTAATCGAAGTATCCTCGGTAAACCAGCCCTCGAACCATACTCACCCTGAGCCATTAAGGCAGGTGATATCTGCCCATCTCTCAGAGAGAGGGTTTCATTATCTACATCAAAGGACAACCCCACAGCTACGCGAGCTTTGTGAGGCCAACGTTTAGGAGTTAAATCCCGCCCGGCACGAACCTTATTGACCACTTCAAATATCTTCTCGTCAGACCATTTCCAGGTAGGCTCCTCTGGCAAGGTCTTTCCAGTATTTAATTGAAACACAGGCAAACCTCCTCATCTAGTTTTAAGCAAGAAGCCTATATCAACAAAAGTAAGCAGTTTATTTAGAGTCCCGGCAGGGGTTGTTTAACCGTCTCATGGGATGCCGGACTATGCTGTTTTCAGCTTATCCCGGTAATGTTCCCGAAATTTCGTAACCTTTGGTGCAATCACATAGCGACAGTAAGGTTGCTCACTATTCAGTTTAAAGTACTCTTGATGATAATCCTCTGCCTTGTAAAACGCCTTAAAAGGTGAAATCTCCGTTACAATGGGTGCACTCCATAACTTTGCAGCTTCAAGATCCTTAATAACCTGTTCAGCGATAGCCTTTTGGGCTTCATTATGATAGAAAATCACCGAGCGGTATTGTGGACCGATATCCGGTCCTTGACGATTGGGAGTGGTGGGGTCGTGTACGGTAAAGAAAATCTCCAGAAGCTCTCTCAAGGAAATAATTTTAGGATCGAAGGTAATCTGTACAACCTCAGCATGACCGGTGGTCCCTGTACAAACCTGACGATAGGTCGGATTGACCACCCAGCCCCCTGAGTAACCCGACTCCACTTTTTCCACTCCTTTCAGTTCGTCAAAGATTGCTTCAATACACCAAAAGCAGCCTCCTCCCAGGGTTATAACTTCTTTACCCTGTGGATCTCCTGGATTTTGTGGTGGATTCATCTTCATAAATAAGTTCTCCAAAGTTTTGAGATAAGAATACCTTGTAAAGCTAATTCCACGGGGCTCTCTCCTCTCACCCCTAACCCCCATAGGCACCAGGTTAAGAGTGAAATCCCTGAGGAGGGTCTCCTTAATGTCAAACGAGACGTTTGACCTACTCACTTTCCCCCGTTTCACAGGGGAAGGAACTTTGAAGTGAAGTTCCTTCCCCTGTGAAACGGGGGAGGGACGGGGCGGGGGTACCTTAACCTGGCGGGTATGCCCCTGACCCCCTCCCCCGCTCCCACAGCGTGGGCGAGGGGTACCGGCCAATCTCCAGGCCAGCTCCCCAAACTCCCTTCTCCCAAAGCTTCGGGAGAGGGGGGTATTTGGGAAGTTGACCCGGAGATCTTCTCGCTCCCCTCTCCGCCCCCCACCCCTTCCCTCCCCGTCTATGGGAAGGGTGAGGAAGGGGGAGAGGGGGGCCGGGGGGTGAGGGCAAAAGCTATGATAACACCCTGTAAAGTTAGTTTTGATTCACTTCAAGAAGAAATTTTACTATCTGGGTTCAACGCCTTGATCATGGCTTCAGCTTTCTCTACGATTTCCCGCTCACTCTTAAAAGTCAGCAAGGTTTTTGCCTCCTCCAGGGAAACCCATCGCGCCTCGTTTACTTCTCGATCATGTTCATTTACATTACCGGCTTTATAACGTAGTAAGAAGAAGTGTACGAACTTATGGAATCGTACAGGCCGATTATCCTGGCTCCCCATATACCAGTATTCGATGGTATCAATAGGAGAGATTAACTCAGTTTCAATTCCGGTTTCCTCTCGTACCTCACGCATAGCCGTTATCTCTGGAGATTCGCCAGGATCAACAAGACCTTTGGGAAGTTGCCAGCGTTCCTGAGGTCCTACTGAGATGATCACGATCTCGGGTCCGGAAGTGCCATAGCGGAAAGCAATTCCCCCGGCCGAGGTTTGTTCCAGCACCGGGATCTTTGATTTTTTGTCCTCCTTGCCGGCCATAAGTGTCAGGTACTTCCTCTTGTTGGGACAGGCTTTTACCTGACTCCCTGAATTTTTACAAGGATAGGTTTTTAAGGAGTACTGAGAAGCAGGTCCTTTCCCGAGTTCTTCCTTTACTGTTGCAAAGGAAGAACCTTTCCCCTTCAACCTTCCCTGGAACAGGGAGGGATCGAAGGGGAGGCCTATTTACTGTTACTTTTTCTAAGCCCATCCCTGTAAAGGATATTTCTTGGAATCCTTTACCTGGATTCTGAATAAACAAAGGTTCCCCGCCGGAGATCCAGGAGTGCCTGCTCGATTTGTTCCCGGGTATTCATGACAAAGGGACCATAGCGCGCGATCGGTTCATGCAAAGGCTTACCGGAAACCAGCAAAAAGCGAACAGGACTCTCATCCGTGGTAACTCGGACATTATCCCCATCGCTCCAAACCACTAATTGGGGATAAGAGACCATCGCTCCGTTTTCTTCAAATTTCGCCTTACCTTCAAAAACATAGGCAAAAGTCGTATGCCCCCGATTAATCGATTGTGTGAAAGAAGTGTGGGGAGGAACAAAGACATCCAGGTAGAGGGGATCTACTGCAATACCGGTCACCGGACCCTGAATATCATCTATAACCCCTGCAATCACCCGAATGATGGTACCGTCTTTCCGTTTGAATTCTGGAATTTCATGGGATCGGATATCTTGATAGCGAGGCCGGGTCATTTTAAGTTTTGCCGGGAGATTGACCCAGAGCTGGAATCCTGCAATTCCTTCAGGACGTACCTGGGGCATTTCCTCATGCATAATACCACCTCCCGCCGTCATCCACTGAACATCCCCGGCACTGATACTTCCAGAATTACCCAGGGTATCTCGATGGTGAACAACCCCCGAAAGCACATAGGTGACGGTTTCAATTCCCCGATGGGGATGCATGGGGAATCCGGCCTTGTAATCATCGGGATTACCGGACGCAAAATGATCCAGTAATAGAAAGGGATCCAGGTGGTCCAAGGTTGGGATTGCAATACTTCTCCTCAGCTTAACACCTGCTCCTTCAATGACAGGTTGCGGCTCAATGAGCTTTTCGACTTTTCTGGGTACTGATTCCATACTTACCTCCTTAAAAAACCCCGAAAGGTTAATTCTTTTTGCCTGGTTTATTTTGGAATTTGTCCTTCTACCCCCTCGATAAAGTAATTCATTTTGAGAAGTTCTTCATCGCTTTTATCCGGCCATACCTTAAATTTCCCTTCCTTGATTTCCTGTTTTCTTTTGTCCACAAAATCCCGTATCTCTTGAGGGACCGCCTTTCCATAAGGAGCAATATCGATGATACCGGCTTCAAAACCTTTCCAGTAGGACTCACTTTTCCAGGTCCCCTCCTTTACAGATTTTACAACCTCTACATAAAAAGGACCCCAATTCCAGACGGGCGCTGTTAAAAAACCCTCGGGATTGAATTGACTCATATCGTTGTTATAACCCACCGAATAGACTTGTTTTTCTTTGGCAGCTTCTAAAGCCGCCGGAGAGTCCTGATGTTGAGCAATCACATCGGCTCCGGCCTCAATAAGACTCAGGGCTGCTTCCTTTTCTTTAGGAGGATCATACCACGAACCAGTCCAGACCACCTTAACGGTTGCCTGGGGATTGACTTCACGAACTCCTTTTGTGAAGGAATTAATATTACGGATAACTTCAGGAATAGGATGGGCAGCCACAAAACCCAATCTGTTTTTCCTGGTCATTTTCCCCGCAACGAGCCCACTTAAATAGGCAGCTTCGTGGATACGACCGAAGTAAGTGCCTACATTTTTCGCGGTCTTGTATCCGGAGCAGTGCTCAAAAATAGTATCCGGAAAGTCCCTGGCAACTTCCAATGTGGGATCCATGAACTCAAAGCTGGTGGTGAAGATAACTTTGTAGCCCTTCTGGGCATAATCCCGGATGACCCGTTCCACATCGGGTGGAGCTACAGACTCTGTATAGGCAGTCTCCACATAGTTCAAGGTCTTCTCCAGATACTTCCGTCCCTGATCGTGGGCGTAACTCCATCCAAAATCCCCGACCGGGCTTACATAAATAAATGCTACTTTAAGTTTGTCTTGAGCCTGTACTTTGAGCCCAAAGGTTGAAAGAACGGAAAAAAGCAAAACGATTACAACGCCTGTAAACCAGGATCTTTTATTCATAGTTCTCTCCTCGATCTTCCTACGAAAGGTCCCAAAGGACTAAAAGAATATCCTCTAAACTCTCCTCCCATTACAAAGCAAAATCCCCTTGTATTTTATAAGATACAACCAGTTTTTAAAGGACGGTACAGTTATTCTATAGGGTTCTTTATAGTCTTAGGGTCCTTCATGGATACTGATTTTAAGGTTAGGCTCGTTCTCCACGCACATAGGGTTTCATTAAAGCTGCTGGGGCGCCTATCTTTTGTCGGAATTCTTGTCGGGCTGAGAAGACAAGGACAAAGATAGTGGCCAGATAAGGCATCATCTGCAAGATATGATAAGAAATACCTATTCCTGCCGCCTGAAGCCGGAGTTGAAGTCCTTCTATACCACCAAAAAAGTAAGCTCCCAGCAAAGCCCTTTGAGGGAGCCAGGCCGAGAAGATTACGAGAGCTACGGCAATCCAGCCTCGACCGGCAGTCATCTGATCGACCCACATGCGGGTATAGGCCAGGGAAAGAAAGGCACCGCCAATTCCGGCCAACATACCTCCTATCAGGACACAGGCATATCGAATAGCCTGTACGGGAACACCTACCGTGTCTGCAGCCTCGGGACTTTCGCCTACGGCAATGACCTCCAGGCCCCAACGGGTTTTAAACAGAAAAAACCAGGAAAGAAAGGCCAGCAAGATGGCCAGATAAACCAGAATACTATGTTGAAATAAAACCGGACCCAGAATAGGTAGTCGACTCAGAATAGGAATAGGAAGGGGCTGAAACCCCCGGGTCGTCTTACCGACCAGGTTTTCTCCTACAAAACTGGATAGACCCATTCCTAGAAGAACCAGCATAATGCCACTGACGACTTGATTGCCTCTAAGATGAATACACAGGAAAGCGTGGAGGAGACTGAGAAGTCCGGCACTTAGCATGGCAGCAAGCAATCCTAACCAGGGATTTCCCGTCGCACTTCCTACCATAAATCCAGATAAAGCCCCCAGGATCATCAACCCTTCGAGGCCCAAATTTAAAACCCCCGATCGCTCTGCGAGGATCTCCCCTAAGGCGGCAAAAAATAAAGGGGTTCCCGCACGCACGGCTGCCGTCAAGACCGAAATGAGAAAAGTTATTGTTAAAATATCCGACATAGGTCTGTGGAATTTGGGTTATGGATTTGTTATCTTTTGTAACGGGTTACGGACTCCAAAGGAAGAACTTCTTAAGGCCTCTCCTGCCACCACAAACAAGACGACCAAAGCTTGAATAATAGAGATCAAGGCCACAGGTACTTTGGTTGTTTGTTGCATATGAGAACCTCCCACAAATAAAGCCCCAAAGAGGAGGGCAGCAATGGTAACTCCTATAGGATGTCCTTTTCCAAGCAGTGCAATAGGAATCGCGGTATAGCCATATCCGGGTGAGATATCTTTTCGGAGACGATGTTGAAGGCCTGCAACCTCCCCGACCCCTGCCAATCCTGCCAATCCGCCTCCTATCATCATCACGATCAAAGTAATGGTCATCAAGGAAATACCTCCATATAAAGCGACCTGGGGATTGGCTCCTACTACTTTAATCTCATAGCCCAAACGGGTCTTACCCAGGATAAGATAAAGGACTCCGGCCATGGTAAAAGCCAGGATAATTCCGGCATGCAAACGGGTACCCGGAAGACGAGGAAGCCAGGCGGCTTCTGAAAAGGTAGCAGTAATTGGAAAATTGGCTCCCTGCGGGTCTTTTAAGGGTCCATATACCAAATAATTAGATCCGTTAACGGCAACATAGTTCATCATCAGGGTCAGAAGGATCTCATTGACCTGTAATCGGACTTTCAAAAAAGCTGGAACTAAACCCCACAAAGCTCCGGCTAAAAACCCGGACAGGATAACCAAAGGAAGTAAAATAAAGGAGGCCAGGTGCCCAAAGGTTAAAGCAACCCCCGTAGCAGCCATAGCTCCCAAATACAATTGACCTTCTGCTCCGATATTCCAAAATCCTGCGCGAAGTGGGAAAGAAACGGCCAGTCCGGTCAGAATCAAGGGAATAGCCTTTACCAGGGTCTCGGTCAACCCATACAGACTCCCAAAAGCGCCCTGGAAAAGGGCTATGTAAGCCTTCACAGGATTGTTTCCTGTAAGGATAAGCGGAATCATCCCAACCAACAAAGCTAACAGTATCGTAATAAAGGAATTCAAAATTTTAGAAAACATTAGCTTACTGCCTATGGGGTTGTCCCTACCTGAGGAACACCCGTGAAATTTTGCCATCGGGTATCAATAGCGAACAAAGAACAACAGATAACCGGCTATCCTCCGGCCATCATCAACCCAATTTGCTCCCGGTCTGCTTCCCGGGTTGGAACAATACCGGCAATCTGGCCTTCGTATATCACTGCGATCCGATCACTTAAGGCAAATATTTCTTCTAAATCTTCTGAAACCAGCAAAATGGCCGTTCCCCTTTGTTTTTGTTCCAAAAGTCGGGTCTGGATATATTCGGTAGCTCCCACGTCTAATCCGCGGGTAGGTTGAACGGCAATGAGGAGGCGAGGTTCTTGAGAAATCTCTCGGGCCAGAATGAGTTTTTGTAAATTTCCACCGGAAAGCTTACCGGCAGGAGTATCCAGAGAAGGTGTTTTAATATTAAACCGATCGACCAAACTTTTAGCATAGGAGTTAATTTTTTCGGAACGGAAAAAGCCTCCCCTGGAAAATTCCGGGTGACGGTATTGTCGGAGAATCAGATTCTCAGCCACGGATAAACTTACTGCAATTCCCACCTTTAAGCGATCTTCGGGAATATATCCTACCCCTTGTTCCAGGATTTTCCGGGGTGAGAGATGGGTTATATCCTTTTCATAGATCCAGACCTTTCCTTTTTCGACTTTTCGTAACCCGACCAGGGCTTCAACCAATTCGTTCTGACCATTTCCAGAAACTCCGGCAAGACCCAATATTTCCCCTTCATGAATAGAAAAAGAAACTTTTTTTACGGCCTCCAGGCCCTTATCATTGTATACAGAAAGATCCTGAACTTCAAGGACACGCTTTCCCTTTTCTACCGGAGGGTTAAATACCTGCAGCAGAATATCGCGACCCACCATCAGTTTAGCTAATTGGCCCTCGGTAACTTCTGTCGTTGCAAAAGTTGCAACAACTTTTCCATTACGAAGAACCGTGACCCGGTCTGTAATTTCTTTAACCTCTTTGAGCTTATGGCTGATGAAAATGATGGTACATCCCTTTTTCCGGATATAACTCAAAGCCTCAAATAATCGATCTACTTCCTGAGGAGTCAAGACCGCGGTGGGTTCATCTAAGATAAGGAGTTTAGTGTTTCGATATAAAGCTTTCAGGATTTCAACCCTCTGTTCTTCCCCTACTGAGAGTTCCCAAATCCGTGCCCGGGGATTTACTTTGAGGCCGTATTCTTCAGAAAGCTGCTGAATACGATCTTCTGCTTCTCGGATGGCTAAAAAAGGTTCTCGGGGAGACTTGAGTCCCAAAACAATATTCTCGGCGACCGTCAGACGTGGGATTAACATAAAATGCTGATGAACCATCCCAATCCCCAACCGAATAGCATCCTGAGGGGCCTGGATAACCACCCTTTTTCCCTCAAAGTAAATCTCTCCCTGATCAGGTTGATAAAGGCCGTAAAGGATATTCATCAAAGTGGTTTTGCCCGCACCATTTTCGCCCAACAACCCATGAATTTCCCCTTTCCAGGCTGTAAAATTAATATGATCATTAGCCAGAACTCCAGGGAAATACTTGACAATATTCCTCATTTCTACTAAAGTGATCGGCATATTTACTTTTACGGCTACCACCGCTTCCTCATCTCGTCAAGGAAAAGGTGGAGTATTTTTTTAAAGATCATTCTCTACGAAATTATACTTGGACAAACTCCATAGGAGGGACAACTATTAAAATTAGAGACATTCAATGCCAGGTTGTTAGAATCCCGTTGAGACAACCTACTGCCTTTTCTACGAAGGTTATTACAGCGCGGGAGTATACCATCGTCAGGGTTATCACCGATGAAGGAATTACCGGCATAGGTTATTCCTTCGGTGGACGCCTGGTAAAAGAAGGGGTTTTGTCGATTTTAAAGGATCTGGTCATCGGTGAAGATCCTTTTGATGTGGAACGCATCTGGCATAAGATGTTTTATAATACCCTTCTTCCAGGACGTCGGGGGGCCATAATCCGGGGAATTAGCTGTATCGATATCGCCCTTTGGGATATCATGGGGAAAGCGGTTCAGAAACCGATTTATAAGTTGTTGGGAGGATATCGGGATAAAGTTCCGGCCTATGCCAGTGGAGGATATTATCGGGAGGGAAAAACACCCCTGGACCTGGCCGATGAAATAGCCGGTTATGTGGAGAAGGGATTTAAGGCCGTAAAGATAAAGGTGGGACGACTATCCTTAAAGGAAGAGGTAGAGCGGGTTCGGCGTGTTCGTGAAGCCATTGGCGAGGATATCTCTCTAATGTTAGATGCCAACAATGCCTATCCCGATGCTAAAACGGCCATTAAAGCCGGTCGTCTATTTGAAGCGTATAACATTCAATGGATTGAAGAACCGGTAATGCCGGATAATATCCAGGCAAGTGCCGAGATTAAAGCTGCCCTGGAAACTCCTATAGCAACCGGAGAGATTGAAGGAACCCGATGGGGGTTCCGGGATCTCATCGAGAGAAAAGCCGCCGACATCTTACAGCCGGATGTAACGGTTGTCGGAGGAATCACAGAATGGATGAAGGTAGCCCATATGGCCGGTGGCTGGGATATTCCTGTAGCTCCTCATTATTTTTGGGATATCCACGTTCATCTGGTTGCGGCTACTTCAAATAGTTTAACCGTAGAATATTTCTTAAGAGAGTCAGATATTGTAAATTTTGATGATCTCTTAATCGAGCCCCTTCAACCGGTCCAGGGCTTCCTGGAAGTACCTCAGAAGCCCGGGCTTGGAATTGATCTCAATGAAGAAGCCGTTCAACGATTTGAAATAAAATAAGTTCAAGGCCCGAAGTTTAAAGTCCTGGGTTAATAGGACTCTAAACTCTGGACTTTGGACTCCCTGGGGTATGTCCGAAAAAGTTTTAATCTTTGGTAAAGACACGTGACCCTATACTTCAGATGCCCGGCAGGATTATGCCAGGAGAGGTATTCCATTTGAATACATCAATGTTTATAGAAGCAAAGACGATTTGAAGCGCATGCTAGAGTACTCGAAGGGGCGGCGAGATGTCCCTGTTATTGTGGAAAATGGAAAAGTAACCATTGGATTTGGTGGGAGTTGAAGTGTGTAATGTTCAGCCGGTGGCTGATTTGGAGCAAGAATAAAGAATAATACCAGGGCCGATCGACTCGCCTCACTCCCTTTACCCCTCGGTCCCCTCCCCGTTGACCCTTCAGGGTCAGGTTGTTTGAACCTGACCCTCCGACTTCCCTTCCCGCATCGGGAAGGGGGTCAGGGGATTAGGGGAATAAAAAGATACCCCTATGAGGGCTCCCTTCCTGACCTTCCTCCGTCCGGCAGGGGAAGGAACTTTGAAGCGAAGTTCCCTCTCTCCCCTCTCCCCCCGTGAACGGGGGGATTCCCCCGCGGGCAGGGGGGGAGGGACCGGTGCGGGCACCCTAACCTGGCGCCTAGGGAAGTGAGGGGGTTGGGTGAGAAAAAACCTATTCCTAAAAGCCCCCGTCGACGGGAAAAGGTAATTTACTCAAATCCTTTTATCTCTAAAAGGGAAAAAAGTTGAAGGGGAGGTTGGGAGGCGAGACGGAGGTGGCCTTCATCATGCTTGAACGACGCACCCCGTCAAAAACTCCGTGAAATTATTGCCCAATACGGTCCTTCTGTATGCCATAATCCCCGATCCTGGATTACCCTGCTACGAGACCTTGGGAATCAACATAAACGGGAGATTTTTATCTTGATCCGCGCTCTCCAGGCCCGGGTGCCGATCGATCTACTCACCTTACAGGACGGATTGTTACTGGAAGCACGGATGGAAGAGCTTACCAGACGATTGCAAAAACACCTTAATCTTCCCGAAGAGGCTGCAAGGTGGGGAGTAGAATCCTGGGCCTTGGCACTGGGGGTACTTAAAAAAGAAGAGGGAACAAAGCGAGAGGTAAAAGAAAGAGAGAAAACTTCCACCTCTTTTTTGCCTGCTGAAATTCCTTCGGTACCGACGTTTATTGTTTCCCCCCAAGGTCTCGGACACAGTAAGACCTTAGGTGAAGCCCTTAAAAGGGCACAACCCGGAGCTCGTATCCTTGTGCGACCGGGCCTGTATAAAGAAAGCCTTATAATCGATAAATCCTTACAAGTTATCGGCGATGGGCCGGTTACAGAGATTATTGTTGAAAACACAGATGGAAATTGTATTCGCATGGAAACGGATTATGCCCTGGTACGGGGTCTAACCTTGCGAGGTCGTACTACCTTACCGGATAAGAAATACGCTGCAGTGGATATCCCGCAGGGCCAGTTAGTGTTAGAAGATTGTGATATCACTTCGGATTCGCTGTTCTGTGTGGCCATCCATGGACCTACTGCCAATCCGATCTTACGCCGATGTCAAATCCATGATGGTAAACAAGGGGGTGTCCATATCTACGAAAAGGGTCAAGGGACCCTGGAAGATTGTGATATCTTCAGTAATATCCAGGTTGGAGTGGCTATCCGGCAGGATAGTAATCCGACCCTCCGACGGTGTCAAATCCGACATGGGAGGCATGTGGGTATTGCCATCTCCGAAAATGGACGGGGAATTGTAGAGTCCTGCCGAATTTTCAATAACGTCAAAGCAGGAATACTCATCACACAAGGAGGTAATCCCGTCGTCCGACAATGCCAAATCCATCACGGAGAAGAGGTCGGGATTTATATCCATGAAAGGAGTACAGGTATCATCGAGGATTCAGATATCTTCGGTAATGGATCTACAGGAATAATCATTGCCCGTGGGAGTCATCCTCTCATTCGACGATGTCAGATCCGGGACGGAAAATCTACAGGTATCTCTTTTATTGAAAACGGATCTGGAACGCTGGAAGATTGTAAGATATTCGGTAATACAAGGACCGGGATCGAAATCAAGCGGGGAAGTAATCCCGATATTCGTAAATGCCAGATTTATAACGGGAAGCTCTTGGGTATCTTGATCGGTGAAAAGGCAGAGGGAATCATCGAAGATTGTAAGATATTTGGTAATGCCGGGGTGGCTATCCTGGTTCAGCAAGGAAGTTCCCCCCTTATCCGACGGTGCCAGGTTTACCATGGAAAATCAGATGGTATCTGGATTATTAAAAACAGTTGGGGCATGATCGAATCCTGTGATATTTTCGGTAATGCCGGGGTGGGAATAGGAATCGGTCTGAGAAGTGATCCGGTTATCCGGCGATGTAAAATCCACGATGGTGGCTCTGGAGGCATCTGGATTACCGGGAACAGTCGGGGAAGGGTGGAGTTGTGTGAAATTTCCGGCAATGCCAGGGTAGGAATAGGAATCCAGGAAAATAGTGCCCCTGTTATCCGACAATGCAAGATTCATCATGGAAAGTCAGGGGGACTTTGGATCCTTAACAAAGGACAGGGAATCGTGGAGGAGTGTGAGTTATTTAATAATGCTCACCTAGAAGTAAAAATCGTCCAGGGAAGTCATCCGATTATCCGACGGTGCAAAATCAATTAAATAAACCCATGGATAACTTACCTCGTCAAAAATTACGAGAAATCCTTATCCAGTACGGGCGCTCGATATGTGAAGATCCGGCGCGTTGCGAGGCTTTGCTCCGGGACTCTTGTGGAGAGTACAAACGCGAGATTTTTGTACTGATCAGTGCCCTCAGGGAAGGAGCTATAGCTGATCTCCTCACATCGCAGGAGGATATACCTGCTGAGATTCTTTTAACCCGGCTCACAAAGCGACTCCAGGATAATCTTGCATTATCCAAGGATGCAGCTTACTGGGCAGTAGAATCGTGGGCCCTGGCATTGGGAATGAATCCTCAACCTGCTCAACCCCCTCTTCCCCCGCTCGCGGGGGAATTCCCCCCGTCCCCGGGGGGAAGGGAGGAAGTAGCCAGAAGCTCCCAGGTAATTAACCAGGTATTGAATACGGTGATGATTCTGGGAACAACCGGTAAAGCTATTTTCCTCGGAGCCTTCCACCTGGCTATCTTTGGGGCTATTGTTGGCCTCCTAGGAGGGGCGATGACCGGGGCCATCGGTGGCGCAGTGACCGGAGCCCGCTATGGAATAACCTGGACCCTCCCTTTTGCAATTTTCCTGTCCATCCTTTCGGCCATTATCGGAGCTATCCAGGGAGCTATGGGTGGAGCGTTTCAACTCTCGGTGGTCGGAGCTATTGGGGGAGCTCTCATAGAGGCCATCCGGGGCACACGTGGGGGAAGTACGAGTAAACAGGACTAAATATCGATTAGATAGAATGAAGAATCCAGAAAAAATATCGGAAAGATTTGGCATTAATTTTGATTTTACTGTGGGTACTGCCGCCCTTATCCTGGGCTCTTTAAACACCTTTATTTTTTTAAGTATCTGGGCCCATTGGGGCCTACAGGTGTCGGGGATTATTGCCTACATCGGACTGGCTATGATACCTTTGCTCATCGGGATTGGCCTCTTGAGGAGAGTTTGCCTACGGAAGGCTAAGTTCATGAAAAAACTCCTACAAGATACTGTACGAAGGATTGCCCTTCGAAATGGCGGAAGGATAAAACCTTTCGATCTGGTCACCACCCTGGGCTATAACTCCCAAAAAGCCCTGAAACTACTCCGAGAGTTAGCCGCCGAAGATCCGGAGAATATCGAACTAAAACTAAATTATGACACCGGTGAGATTTACTTCGAGTTTCAGGATATTTTGAAAAGTATCGAAGCCGGCAGATCCTTTGAAGAAAGCCGTCGAGATCCTCGAACCTGGGTAGAACCTCCGGTTGAGACTAAAAAACGTGGAAAAACCGGTATGGGAGTAGGAAGGTATAAGGGTAGGGGAGGAGAAGAGAAACCTTCCTTACGCCTTCACACCCACACGCCCATATCCCCACACACCCATACTCCCACACTTTTATCTACTCCTCCTTCTGAATCCGGTTTTCCTCAACTTTATCCCTTCGAGTTTGATACCCTGACCGTAGACCCGAGGGGAAAGGCTAAAGGCTATCGTAGGGGTCAGGGGTACTTTTTCCTGGAGGATTTGGGGAATGGAATAACCCTGGAAATGGTTGCCATTCCGGAGGGAACATTTTGGATGGGGTCACCGAATAAAGAGCCGGGGCGATTGGGTGAAGAAGGTCCCCAACATCTGGTGAGGGTGACGCCATTTTTTATAGGAAAGTTTACAGTTACCCAGGCACAATGGCAAGCCATAGCCGCCCTACCCCCCGTTAACCGGTCCCTGGATCCTGAACCGTCCAGATTCCGGGGTGCAGATCGACCTGTGGAACAGGTATCATGGTATGATTGCCAGGAGTTTTGTGCCCGATTATCCCTTAAAACGGGGCGAGCCTATCGCTTACCCAGCGAAGCCGAGTGGGAATACACCTGTAGGGCCGGAACCATGACGCCGTTCCATGTGGGTTATACCCTTACAACGGATCTGGCCAACTATAACGGTCAGGAGCCTTATGGAGAAGGACCCCTCGGGGAATACCGTAAGGAGACCACCCCTGTGGGAAGTTTTGGGATAGCAAACGCCTTCGGACTCTATGATATGCATGGTAACGTCTGGGAATGGTGTGCAGACCCCTGGCATGAAAACTATCAGAACGCACCGTCAGATAAGCAGATTTGGGAATCAGAGGGAAATAACGCCTACCGGGTATTACGGGGAGGCTCCTGGAATAGTTACGCCTGGTATTGCCGTTCCGCATGCCGGGACCGCTACCAACCAGACGTACGGCATGCCGGTAACGGCTTCCGAGTGGCGGTTTCATTTATCCAAACTTCCTCCTAACACTACCCTAGGCCAGTACAGAGATTCCTCGAAGTTTTCGTACGACCTCCGGGAAGACATTTAATACATAGGCAATATCTTCTTCTGTGTTTTCTCGTCCTAAGCTAAATCGGATAGAATTCCTGGCTTCTTGTTCGGACATACCCAGGGCCAACAAAACATGGGAGGGTTCTATAGATCCCGAGGCACATGCAGAACCCGTAGAGACATAAATTCCCTGTTTATCCAGTTGAAGTAAAAGGGCCTCTCCTTTAACGTACTTTACCGAGATATTCAAGGTACCCGGTAAACGGTCTACAGGATGCCCATTGAGGGTAATTCCATCAATTCGGGATTGAAGTCCTTCAAAAAGTTGATTCCTCAGCTTTGTGAGATGCTGAGCCTCTGCCTCCATGTGTTTTTTTGCCAGCTCTACCGCCTTCCCGAATCCTACAATGGCCGGAACATTTTCGGTTCCTGCCCGCCGCTTGCGTTCCTGTTCACCTCCATGCAAAAGTGGATCTATATTCACCCCTTTCCGAATATACAAAGCCCCAATCCCTTTAGGTCCATAAATCTTATGAGCCGAAATCGATAGCAAATCGATTTTCATCCGTTTTACATCGATGGGTAGTTTTCCAAACGTTTGAACCGTGTCGGTGTGAAAATAAATCCCTCGTTCCCAAGCTATGGTCCCAATTTCCTCGATGGGTTGGATGGTTCCGATCTCGTTGTTGGCATGCATGATGGAAATCAGAATAGTCCGGTCCGTGAGGGCCTCTAACACCTGTTGGGGATGAACTTTTCCAAATCGATCTACGGGTAGGTAAGTCACCTCAAACCCCTGTTTCTCCAGATAACGGCAGGTATCCAAAACTGCAGAATGCTCAATCTGGGAAGTAATAATATGATTTCCTCGTTCCCGATTGGCAAAAGCAACACCTTTTAAAGCGGTATTATCCGATTCGGTTCCACCACTGGTAAAATAAATCTCAGCAGGCTGGGCATGGATTAACTCCGCGACCCGCTCCCGGGCATCATCTACGGCAACTCTGGCCTCTCTTCCCAAGGCATAAAGGGTGGAAGCATTGCCATACTTACCTCGATAATACGGAAGCATGGCCTCCAAAACCTGAGGATCTACGGGAGTGGTTGCATTATGATCCAGATAAACTTGCATAGGACCCTCAACCAGGAACAATGAGCTAAGGAAATTCATCGTTTATTGTTGTTATACCATTCCCGTGTAGGAAGAGGACGGTTAGAGATCAATCCCCTAGAATCGGCCTTTCCCTTCAGGAAAATTCTCACGGTGAATGGGTCTTTATAATTAATATAAACGGTAAGGTGAACAAATGTAAAGTGAGGAGATAAGAATTAAATTTTTATGGATCAGAGGGGTTCTGTTCTGCCACGGGTACTGTAAAACTAAAAGTGCTTCCTCTTCCCGGCTCGCCATGGACCCAAATTTTGCCGTTATGGGCCTCTATGATCATTTTACAAATGGCCAAACCCAATCCAGTTCCCTTATACTCCGGGGATCTTCCTATTTTAGCCTGTTGATATTTCTCAAAGATGAGCTCCCGGTCTTCTACAGCAACCCCCGGACCTGTATCACGGATGTCTACCTGGATCATTCTCCTTTTTTTAAGTTCCTCCTGTTCTGCGGGCCATTCAATTAACCGGGCCCTTACTTCAATCTGACCCTGTTCCGGTGTAAACTTAACCGCATTGTTGAGAAGATTAACAAGAACCCGTTCTAACTTTTCCGCTTCTCCAAGAACGGGAGGCAGATTTTCTTCTAGATGGTGGGTTAGTACAAGATTCTTTCTCTGGGCAAGAAGATGAATTTCCATGAGGGCTTTCAAAATAAGCTCACAGATATTGACCCCTCGTAATTCTAACTTCATCTGTCGAAATTCCAATTGAGATAGTTCAAGGAAATTGTTGATCAACTCAATGGCCCATTCGCTTGCACCTTGGATATCGAAAAGTACTGCCTTTTGTTCCTCGGTAATACTTCCTGTTACCTCACCCAAAATGGCCTCGGTACCTCCTTTAATAACCGTCATCGGAGATTTAAGATCGTGAACAATCATAGCCAGGAAATCCGCTTCTCGTTCCTGAAGCTTTTTCTCTTCGGTTATATCTAAAATAACAACTGCAGCTCCCAACAGAGCTTGAGATTCATCCCGAACAGCAGATATAACAGTCTGATAGATTCTTTCAGAGATCTGTATCTCCTTTTTGACAATCTCCTTTTTACTTTCTATAAGTAATCCTATGGGACTAAATCCTAGAGTATTCTTTAAAAAAGAACCCTCCACAAATTCAGTATCTACCGGTAATCCCAATATCTTTTTGGCCGAAGGGTTCATGATTTTAATGGTTTCCCGGTTGTCAACCAGAAGAGCTCCGGGGATCATAGAGGTCACCAGAGACTTCAAATCCTTGTTTATCTCTTCTAAACCGGTTACATATCTTTTGAGCTCATCGATCAGGGCAATTTTATCACTGGACATATTTTAATTTTCCGTCATATCAATTCTTCATAAGAATTTCGTGCATTGTTTATTTAATAAAGACTTTTACTCTATCCTTCCCATGGGCGGAATGTAGGTATCTCTTTATTATTATTTACCCTTCTAAGGGCTTATGAATGGCGTAGAGTTATTTGTCAAAACTAAGCAAACAATGGACCGGAACTGATTTATATTAAACTGGATTACTTAGTTATTTCAGAGCTAGAAGCCCCTGTTTTAAGCGTTCAAACCTTTTAGCAACCTTGATGCCAAGACCGTCTTTATCCCCATCATTCCGCATTCACAAAGAATAGGACTGATCCATCAACCAGAGTGAGCTTTTACCAGTCTTCCGTCGTCCAGGTTTTAGACGTTTTTATCTTCATGGTTTGATCACTTACAGGTAACAACCCTTCATCCGAAGAGATCCTGCAAAGATACCAAATCTGGTTGAAAATATATCATTCAAAATCAGAGGATAGAAACCGCACCTACATCCCTTTTACCCCTTAACCAGAGCACACTAGGTACTTAAATTTGAAAGGGTCATTTGCCCTCACCTCAAGCCCCTATACATGCCGGGTTAAGCTGAAAAGACTTGTTAGGGGCGAACGGTTGGTAGCCCCCGATGTAAGTTGGGGATTCATAAATTCAGAATTTTTTAAGCTCCCTAATTGCGTCCTGTTAAACAAGTTGCCCCTAACGGGGCTTAGAGGATGGTTTTATCCCATTTCTCCTGGCGTAAGCCAGGGGCTACCCCTAGGTTGCCCCGCTGGGTAACCTTCTTATTCTGGTACGTATATCTTCGCCCCCCTTTCCCCAGCGTGGGAGAGGGAGTTGGGGGATGAGGACAGGGAATTACACAGAATTAACCTTATAAAATAGATAATTCAAATCCGTAAAAGTTTAACCATTCAAAAACTCGTTTGCTAAATCCATTCGATCTTGTCTGAGAAGGACTTTCTTGACAGAATAGAAGGGATCTGCTATTTAGTATCATGATATATGTACCCTACGTGTAAGCGATGAGCAGTTCGTTGAGAGGAGGCTTTATGGAAAAATTTGCTCGTATTAAACGATTACCCCCCTATGTTTTTAGCATTGTAAATGAGTTAAAAATGGAAGCCAGACGGCAGGGTGAGGATATTGTAGACCTGGGAATGGGTAATCCCGATTTACCGACCCCTAAACATATTGTAGACAAACTTTGTGAGGCAGCCTACAATCCTAAAAATCATAGGTATTCTGCTTCAGCCGGAATTCCCAATTTAAGAAAAGCCATTGCGGACTGGTATGCTCGACGGTATCAAGTCGAACTTGATCCCGATACGGAGGTCGTTACAACCATTGGGGTTAAGGAAGGACTTTCCCATTTGGTTCTTGCCTTGATGGGACGTGGAGACGTTGCTTTTGCCCCCACGCCCACCTATCCCATTCACGCCTATAGCGTTATCATTGCAGGTGGAGATTTAAGGAGTATCCCTTTGACCTCGGGGAGTGATTTTATGGAGAATCTTTTAGAGGCCACCAAGCAGACATGGCCCCTTCCGAAGCTTATTATCGTGAGTTTCCCCCATAACCCGACCACCGTCACGGTTGAGCGGCCTTTCTTTGAGGAGTTAGTAGAATTTGCCAAAGCCCATGATATTATTGTGATCCATGATTTCGCCTATGCAGATCTTGTCTTTGACGGGTATAGAGCTCCGAGTCTGATGGAGGTCCGGGGAGCGAAGGAGGTAGGGGTTGAATTTTTCTCTCTTTCTAAAAGCTATAGCATGGCGGGATGGCGGGTTGGCTTTGCTGTGGGTAATTCGGAGATTATTCAAGTTTTGAAACGTATTAAAAGCTACCTGGATTATGGAGTATTTCAACCCATTCAAATTGCCAGTATTATTGCCCTTAACGGGCCTCAAGATTGTGTTGAAGAAATCGTGCGTACTTACAAAAACCGCAGAGATGTACTGGTAGAGGGATTGAACAAGGCGGGTTGGGCGATCGAAAAACCCAAAGGGACCATGTTTGTTTGGGCTAAAATTCCACCTAAATTTATCCATTTAGGATCCCTGGAATTTGCAAAATTTCTGATCAAAGAAGCAAAAGTGGCCGTCTCTCCAGGGATTGGATTCGGCCAGTACGGAGATGAATATGTAAGATTTGCCCTGGTTGAAAATGAAAAACGAATTCACCAGGCCGTTCGATCCATCAAAAAGATTTTATGAACAGGAAGCAGAGAGTAGAAGCCCGAAATCAGAGGGAAATTGAAAAATCATCACCCAGGGGGTAAATAAACCAGATAAGGGATGTTTTTAACCCGGCTTCTGATTCCTGACGCCTGATCCAGAACTATGAGTAAAGTAGTGGTACTTAAAACCAGACCTGAAACCGTTTTAGAGGATTACGGTCGGCTCATGCGACTGGCCGAATATGAAAAAGCTTTACCAAAAAATAAGGATCTTCTTATCAAATTGAATTTATCCTGGACGAAATACTTCCCGGCCTGCTCTTCGGAGCCCTGGCAAGTTGAAGGGGTCATTAAAACCCTTTTACAGGACGGATATGAGCGAGAAAAACTCCATCCGGTAGAAAACAAAACGGTAGTTACGAATCCTCGACAGGGAGCGCAAAATAATCTATGGTTGCCTATTTTAAGCCGATATGGACTTCCGTTTATTCCCTTGCCGGAAGTAGAATGGGTTATTTACCCGTTTAAAAGTAAACTCCTCAGGCTTCCCCAGATTTTTCCGGAGGGTATTCTGATTCCCAAAATGTTTCCTGGAAAAAGTATTCTTCATCTACCTACCCTGAAAACCCATGGGCATACCATAACTACAGGATCTATCAAAAATGCGTTTGGAGGGCTTTTGAAGGAAGTCCGCCATTACGCCCATGAGTTCATCCACGAAGTCATGGTAGATCTTCTGATCATGCAGCAGGAACTCCATCCTGGAATTTTTACCGTTATGGACGGAACCGTTTGTGGAGATGGTGCAGGGCCCCGAACCATGATCCCAAAAATTAAAAATTATATCCTGGCTGGTAGTGACTCGGTGGCCATCGATGCAGTGGCTGCAAAAATGATGGGATTTAATCCTTTGTCCATCCCTTATATTCAAATGTGCCATGAGCGAGGCTTAGGAGTGGGAGATCCTCGGGAAATTCAGGTGATAGGAGAAGATATCTCCCAGGTTAATTTCGGTTTTCAAACCCGTCGCAGTCTGGTTATCTGGGGGGATCAAATGCTTCGAAGGGGAGGACTCCGGTTCCTTAAAAAGATTGCCCTGCACTCCCCTCTTTGGGTTTGGGCCCCTATAGCCTCTAATATTTATCATGATTTTCTCTGGTATCCGACTATCGGTAAAAGACGAATTAACCATTTTATGAAAACCGAGTGGGGCCAGCTCTTTCGGAAATATCAAGTTTAAGAAGTAGGGGAAGGATAGGAGAATAGGAAAGTATGAAAAGTCCTTGCAAGCTCCCATATCCTCTCCCCATACTTCCTAACCCATGATCCAGATCGATGGTTCCCAGGGTGAAGGGGGTGGACAGATCTTACGAACCTCCCTGGCTTTGTCGGCCCTATTGAAAAAACCCTTTGAGATCATAAATATCCGGGCCAATCGAAAGCCACCGGGATTAAAAGCCCAACACCTAGCGGGAGTAAAAGCTACCGCAGCTTTTACAAAGGCCTCTGTAACCGGAGCCGAGTTAAAGTCCCAGAGACTCCAATTTATTCCAGGAGAGATTCAAGGGGGGAGCTATACCTTTGATGTGGCTGAGGAGACTTCCAGTGCAGGTTCCATAACGCTTCTCCTCCAGACAATCTATCCACCCTTGCTTTTTTCTCCTATAGGGGCTAAACTAATTCTGAAAGGAGGAACCCACGTCGAATGGAGTCCTCCCTTTGACTATTTTCAGGAAGTATTTTTGCCGACTCTGGCCCAGATGGGTAGTCAGGCCACCTTCCAGATTAACCGATGGGGTTGGTACCCTATTGGCGGCGGGGTGGTTACCGGGGAGATTAAGCCGGTAAAAAAGTTAAAAAGTTTTCAACGCCTCTCAAGAGGGAACCTGAAACGGCTTCGAGGATCTCTAATTTTATCCAATCTTCCCTCTTCCATCTTGGAAAGGCAAAAGAAGCGATTTCAAGAAAAGTTTCAAACCCTGGATTTAGAACCTGAAATCGAAATGCAACATGTTCCCAGTTTGGGTAAAGGATGTGCAGTTTTTTTATTGGCCGAGTTTGAGGGAGGGTGTGCAGGTTTTTCTTCACTGGGGGCTTTGGGAAAACCTGCCGAGAAGATGGTAGATGAAGTTTATGAAGCTTTTAAAAATTATTATGAGACGCAAGGATGTCTAGATGAACACCTGGCCGATCAGGTTCTTTTATTTATGGCTCTGGCAGAAGGTACCTCAGCATTTACAACTTCTCGTCTAACCCAACATCTTTTTACCAATGTCGCGGTCATCCAAAAATTTCTTCCGGTTCAGTTTCAAATTCAGGAAGAAAAAGGAAAATACGGTAAAGTAACCGTAACCGGAGTTGGTTTTGAAAGTTCAGGTACGTAAAGCGAAGTGCTATTCCGTTTTAAAATAAAACCCCTATAACACTTCGTTTTACCTGATCAGATCTGAATCAATAAAAATGGCCATCTTAGAGATTAAAGAATATCCAGATCCTATTTTGAAACAAAAAGCCAAACCTGTTGAACAAATCGATGATTCTATTCGGCGTCTGTTGGATGATATGGTTGAAACCATGTATGCGGCGCCGGGAGTTGGTTTAGCCGCTCCTCAAGTCGGAGTCTCGCTTCGGGTTATTGTGGTGGATGCCAGCCCAAAGGATGAAGGGGCAAAGTTGATGAAGCTCATTAACCCGGTTATAACCCACTCAGAGGGTTCGACTTCCGATGAGGAGGGATGTTTAAGCATTCCCGAAATATCCGGTGAAGTCGTCCGGGCTAAAAAAATCTCCGTAGAAGCCTTAGATGAAAATGGAAAGCCGGTTAGCTTTACCACCGATACTTTCCTGGCCCGGGTCATCCAACATGAAATCGATCATTTGAACGGTATTTTGTTTATAGATCGGCTCAGCCGTCTTAAACAAGATCTCATTAAAAGAAAGCTTAAAAAGCGTGCCAAAAAGGAAGAACCTAAGAAATTGTAAATAAAGTTAACAAATTTATGGATAAAAATTTAGAAAGATACTCTCGCCAGATCTTCTTCCCGGGAATCGGAGAAGAAGGTCAGCGAAAGCTCCTGAAGAGTTATGCGGTCGTCATCGGCTGCGGTGCTTTAGGAACGGTTATAGCCAGTTCCCTGGCCAGGGCCGGAGTGGGAAGGCTAAAAATTGTAGATCGGGATTTTGTGGAAGAGAATAATCTCCAACGTCAAATTCTGTTTGATGAAGAAGATGTTCGAGAAAATCTTCCTAAAGCTGTGGCTGCTCAAAGAAAACTGGAGAAAATCAACTCCCATATCCAAATCGAGTCTCTGGTAACCGACGTTAACCCCACAAATATCGAAAGTATCCTGGAAGGTGCGGACCTGGTTATGGATGGGACCGATAACTTCGAAACCCGCTACCTGATCAACGATGCCTGTGTAAAGCATAAAATTCCCTGGATTTATGGAGCTTGTGTAAGTAGTTATGGTCTTTCCATGACGATTATTCCCTATGAGACTCCTTGTCTGCGTTGTGTGCTGGAAACAGCTCCCCCGGCAGGAGCTACCCCGACGTGTGATACAGCCGGAGTTATTGCACCGATTGTAAATGTCATTGCTTCGATTCAGGTTACGGAAGGGTTAAAAATTCTAACCCAAAACTGGAAAGCCTTACGGAAAGAAATCGTCATGGTTGATATCTGGGAGGGGAGTTTTACAAAGGTCGACATTTCTCATTCAAGGGAAGCCGCCAACTGTCCCACCTGTAAGCAAGGTAACTTTGAATTCCTGGAAGGAAAAGAAGGTTCCTATATGACGGTTCTCTGCGGTCGTGATGCGGTACAAATTAGCCATAAAACCCCTGTACAGATTCAGTTTGAAAGTCTGGCTCAAAAACTTCAATCTCTGGGTGAGGTCAGCTATAATGCTTACATCCTCAAATTTAAAGTTAACGGATTCGAAATGACCCTATTTCCTGATGGCCGAAGCATTATCAAAGGGGTCAAAGACCCGCTCGTCGCAAAAGGACTTTATGCCAGGTACATCGGGATATAATAAGAGCAGGAAGGCATGGAAGTATGAAAATAAAGCGTGAGAACCTCTCTGCTTTCCTACCTTTATTTCCTCCTATTCTCAGACATCTATACTATGTCCAAAGCTCGGGTACATCTTTATATTGAAGGATACGTTCAGGGTGTTGGTTATCGGGCCAGTGCCCTCCACAAAGCCCGGAGTTTAGGTTTAACCGGCTGGGTTAGAAACCTTCGAGATGGACGTGTAGAAGCTGTAGCTGAAGGGGAAGAAGAGGCTATTGCTCAATTTATAAAATGGTGCCAAAAAGGCCCTCCGGGATCTGTGGTGGAGCGGATTAATGTGCAAAATGAGAAATATACCGGAGAGTTTAAACAGTTTGATATTACCTTTTGATTACAAAAATCCATTTCAGACTTGAATAATTGTCTATTTCGCTGCTTTGCTATTTTTACCTTTTACCTTTTACCCTTTACCTTTTGCCTTTCGGCTAAAGGCCAGATAGATAACTCCTCGCCCAAACCTTCCTTAACCCAGGAAAAGGAAACCGGGTCTCCTTTCAAGAATGAAAAGGGACCCGGGGAGTTAAGTTCTCCTCGGCCTAAAATAGGTCTTGCCCTAAGTGGGGGAGGGGCCCGGGGTTTTGCCCATATCGGGGTTTTAAAAGTATTAGAGGAAGTAGGAATTCCCATAGATCGAATTGCAGGAACCAGTATGGGGAGTGTCATGGGAGGTCTATACGCCCTGGGATACTCACCGGAAGAACTTGCCCGCCTGGCGGTGACCATGAATTGGCAAGATGCCTTCCGTGATAACCCGCCCCGAAAAACCCTTTTTTTCGAGCAGAAAAAAGAGGTCTCCAAATACCTTCTGGAGATCGGATTTAAAGGATATAAGCTCCAGATCCCCAGTGGTTTATCTGCTGGACAGAAGCTCTCTAACCTCCTGGCCCTTTTGACTATCCCCGCTGCGGGTATTACAAATTTCGACGACCTTAAAATCCCCTACCGGGCCGTTGCCACCGATATTGTCACCGGTGCTGAAGTTCTTCTGGACGGGAGTCAGCTATCGCTGCCAGAAGCGATGCGGGCGAGTATTGCGGTTCCCCTGGTTTTTACCCCGGTAGAATGGGGAGATAAACTCCTGGTAGACGGCGGACTTGTCAAAAACGTTCCGGTGGATGTGGTTAAAAATATGGGCGCAGATAAGGTCATTGCCGTGAATGTCTCGACACCCCTGAGAAAAAAAGAAGATCTCCAATCTTTCTTTGCAATTATCGATCAAGCCATTTCTTTGCAAATAGCCCATTCGACAGAACAACAATTAGCCCTTGCAGATATTGTGATCACCCCAGATCTGAAGGATTATTCTGCGTCTGATTTCACCAAAGCTCGTCTGTTAATTGAAAAAGGCGAAGAAGCCGCCAGAAAGGAAATCCAACGGCTGCGGGACCTGGCAGACTCCTTAAAAAAGTACCAGTCTAATCAGCCCCCACCTACCCAATCCACCAGAATAAAAACCGGACCTAGAAGCGAAATCAAAATTGAAGAGGTAAGAATCGAAGGCGATGTCAAAATCAAAGAGTTGCAATTAATGAAAACCCTGGAGATCCAAAAAGGAGAGACGTTATCGCTTACGGAATTACAGGAGAAAATCAGGAGAATCTTTGGGTTCGGTTTTTTTGAATCGGTTAAGGTGAATGTGGAGGAAGGAAAAAGTGGGGGAAAAATTTTAGAACTCAAGATCAATGAAAGAGAACCGAACCTGCTGCGATTCGGATTTCGTTACGACGATAAATATAAGGGAGTAGGAATTGCAGATCTAAGCTTTAACCGATTTGGTGGAACTAGTTCTAAATTATCTACAGAAGTCCAATTTGGGAGCATTTTCAATTTTCAGAGTTCGTATTTCCGATATGGGCTGTTTAACTCTGGATTTTTTATCAATCCTCGAATCTTTTATAAAGATGATTTTCAGCTTATTTTTGAAAATCAAAGGCGTCTGGGTCAATTTACAGATCGGGCTAAAGGGTTTGAATTTGTAGCCGGAAACATCTTCAAAAACCTGGGAGAGATTACTTCTCGATATCAATGGAAGCGAGAAGACTTTACCGTAGATGTAGGAGGTCCAGACCTTCCGGAATTCCGAGAGAATGTAGCGATGATTTCTCTAAGTTCCCAGGCAGATACACTGGATCAATTCCCTTTCCCGAATTCTGGAAGTATCTTCCATCTTATCTACGACTTTGCAAATAAATCCTTGGGTGGTGACCCGAATTTCCATCGGCTTTCTTTTAATTATTCCAAGTTTTTTTCTCCTTTCCCTAAAAACCATTTCTCGGTAGGAGTCCAATTAGGGACCTCCTTCGGTACCGATCTTCCCACCTATGAGGATTATCTTTTTGGCGGACCTGATTCCTTTATGGGGTATGAGCGGGAAGAACTTCGGGGGGATCAAATCGCTATTCTGAGACTTGGCTACCGTTATAAATTACTCGATCTCCCTCTGGGGCTGGGAAGAGGTGCTTATGCAACTCTGGTTTTTAACACCGGAAATGTTTGGGACTCCCTGGACGATTTAGAGAATAATCTCAGGCTCCGTTACGGAGGAAGTTTCGGTTTTGCACTGGATACCATAATTGGTCCGATTTATCTGGATTTCGGGATTGGAGATGAGGGAAGACGGCAGGTTTACTTCTCGGCAGGATTCCCGTTCTAAACGTTTGGACTCTTTGACTGAGGGAACAGAGAAAAAATATTTACTTACTCAAAGGGGGAAGTGTAGAAGTATGGAAGTGTGGGAGTATGGGAGTGTGGAAGTGCGGAAGTAAGAAGTGTGGAAGTGTCGAAGTGCGGGAAAATTTACTCCCATACCCCCATACTCCCATACTTCTACCTTATTCAAGGAGATAGATCAAAATGATTACAAGATCCCGTATAGCCAGGCGGATGGATCATATTCCCTTTCAAGCTATCCGTTCGGTGGGCGAAGAAGTAGCTAAATTAGAGAAGCAGGGGAAGCAGGTTATTCACATGGAAATAGGAAGACCGGATTTTGATACCCCGGTTCACATTAAGCAGGCCGCCAAGGATGCCCTGGATCAGGGCTGGGTTCATTATACCTCCAATTATGGAATTCCCGAATTACGGGAGGCCATTGCGGAAAAACTTCGGGTAGACAACGGCCTGGAGGTAGATCCGAATACCGAGATAATCGTTACAGTCGGGACCATCGAGGGAATTCTCATGGCTTTATGGGCTACCCTGGATCCTGGAGATGAGATTCTTATCCCAGATCCGGCCTGGACCAGTTATCAGCATTGTATCAGGCTGGTTGGAGCAAATCCGATTTCCATTCCCCTGACCGAAGAGCATGGATTTAAACCGCGGATAGAGGATATGGAGGCTCTTGTAACCCCCAGAACCAAGGCCATGCTGATCACCAGTCCCCACAATCCTACAGGGGTCGTTTTGAGCAAAGAAGAGTTGGAGCAGCTTGCCGATTTTGCCCGGCAAAAAGACCTCCTGGTATTATCCGATGAAATTTATGAGAAACTGGTCTATGAAGGAACCAGGCACTATAGTATCGGGAGTTTTCCCGGTATGAAAGAACGAACCATCACCATCAACGGTTTTTCTAAAGCTTATTCCATGACCGGCTGGCGGTTAGGTTATGTCGCTGCCCCCAAGGAATTGATCGGAGCCATGATCCGGGTTCATCAATATTGTACCGTCTGTGCTACCTCCTTCGCCCAGAAGGGTGCCGTCCAGGCACTACGAGGCCCCCAGGAACCTATGTATGCCATGGTCAAGGAGTTTGATCGGAGACGGCTGATGGTCCTGGAGTATCTCAGTCAGATTCCAGAAATAACCTGTGTTCGCCCCCAGGGAGCTTTTTACGTGTTTCCTTCGATTAAAAGCTACGGCGTTCCATCGGCAGACCTGGCTAAATACCTCTTATATGAGGCCCATGTGGCCTTAACTGCCGGAACTTTCTTTGGTACTTACGGAGAAGGTTATATCCGAATTTCCTATGCCAATTCCTATGAAAACATAGAAACAGGAATGCAGCGTATGGTGGAGGCTCTGAAGAAGTTTAAGAGAACAAACAAACCCTAAGTCACGAAAACCTCAAGAATGCTTTACTTCCTGTTTTCTGTGGTTCAATACTTGTGGAAGCGTTTGGGGTTCTTCGTGGTTAAATAGACCCATGAAAGAAAAAATCAGCAAGAAGGCTGAGGAGATTAAAAGTTTTTTGACGGAGTTTCGTCGGGATTTGCATCAATACCCGGAGTTATCTTTTGAAGAAGTCCGCACATCGGAAAAAATTGCCCGGGCTTTAAGAGATATGGGACTGGAAGTTCAGACAGGAGTGGGTAAAACAGGGGTAGTGGCTTTACTCAAAGGAAATTCAGAAGATAAAGTCATTGGACTTCGGGGAGATATGGATGCCCTTCCGGTCGAAGAAAGGAACCAAACTTCCTATACCTCTAAGCATAAGGGCGTCATGCACGCCTGTGGACATGATGGCCATTCTACCATTATCCTGGGAGCTGCCCGGGTTCTTCATAGCCTGCGGAATGAGATTCCTGGAAACGTTAAATTTATCTTTCAACCTGCCGAGGAAGCCGGTGGGAAAGGAGCTGCAGGGATGATTCAAGACGGGGTTTTGACAAACCCAAAAGTTTCGGCCATCCTGGGAGTCCATATGTGGCCGGCCCCTATCCGATTAGGCCAGATTGGATTGAATTACGGCCCTTCCATGGCTGCCTCAGACTCCTTTTCTCTCAAGATTATCGGTAAGGGAGGTCATGCCGCCCTGCCCCATATGACCATTGATCCCATTGTCATTGCTTCCCAGATTATCAATATGATTCAACTTATCGCCAGTCGCATGACCGATCCCCTGGATCCGGTCGTGGTTAGCATTGGGCTTGTTCACGGAGGTACCCGACACAATATTATTGCCAATGAAGTGGAACTCCGGGGAACCGTTCGAACCCTTTTACCGGAAACCCGGACCTATGTCAGAGAAAGAATCGAAAGGATTGTGAAAGGCGTAACAGAGGCGCTGGGAGCCACATATGAGTTTACCTATCTCCTTGGCGTAGCCCCTACCCTTAACGAACCGGCTCTGACCCAACTGGTCGAAGAAGCTTCCCGTGAAATCTTGGGAGATGATCAGGTATTACGTCTTCCCCATCCGCATATGACGGGAGAAGACTTTGGGGCCTTTTGTCAGACCATTCCGGGAACTTTTATCAAAATCGGAGTTCACAACCCTGAAAAAGGACATATCCATCCCCTTCATTCTCCCTACTTTGATTTCGACGAGGAAGCCCTGGTTACCGGAGTTAAAACCGTAGCCTATGCAGCGGTGAAGTATCTGAGTCAAGACCGATTTTAAAGCCGGAACAGGAATTCCTGCGGGACTATGGAACTCCTAAATTCATTATTTCCCTTTACCCGTCTCATGGGTAAATCCGATATTTTGAACAATGCCCTTATCATCTAAAAAAACCATGAGTCGATCCTCTTTTTCAGAAACTCGACGGGTTCCCAGGTCTACCAGGGTTCCTAAACCGGGAACATCCCTCCGGAGAATAACTCCTACCGCCTGACCTGCATGCAAGTCGAGCTTTTCTGAATACCTGTAGATAAATATTTCTTCCCCTCGGGGAGAATATAAAATCTCGTCAGGAGCCCCAAATTGTTCAAGAATATCCGTTTTGGTTGTAATCCCTTTCTGGATTTTTACGACCGAATCCTTTGGAATGGGTTTACCCTTTGTAGATACACACCCGGACAGAAGAAACACAAGCAGGGTTAAAACGCTCAGCCTGTAAAACGTTGGAAAGAGATTAAAACGCATAAAAGGCCTCCTTCCTCATTTTTATTCAGGATCAAAATAACGCCGATGCCATTCTGGACCGGTCCAGGAGGTGATTTTTTCAGGAGTGATTCGAATCATGGCCCGAGGTCTGTTAAGGGTTTTTTCAATATACTTGGGACCTTCCACCTCCCCCCGGTAACGTCGGGCCATCCGGTATCCCATTTCGACCCAGTCCTTGTCGATGATCTCCGCTTTTCCCTCTATGAGAACACGGGTATGGGGCGGGGTAGGGGTATCTATACAAACTGCAACCCGGGGATCTTTCCGAATATTATGGACGAATTGAGCCCGAGCCCTCCCGATAATATAGATATACTGCCCATCATACTCATACCAAACAGGGTTTACGTACGGCGCACCGTCCTCTTTAAGGGTCGCTAATTTTGCAATCAGGTTTCCCTTCATTAAAAACTCATTAAGCTGTTCTTTTGTTAAAGCCGGCATGATGTTCCCCCGTTTAAAACAAATTTCGTTAAAATCGACTAAAACCCTTAAGTTTATTAACAAAATAACAGGATATCCCGCCCGAGAAATAAAGTCAATCAAATTATCAGGGAACCTATAAGGAAAGAAATTTACAAGAAACCCAGAGGACTCAAACAGGAAAAGATTTACCCAGGAGAGAAAAAATAACCCCCTCTATAGAGGGGGCGGAAAAGGAATTTAGCGAGAATACTCTCTACTTTTTTTCAGCTTCCGTTTCCGCTTGAGCTGTCTTTTTACCGAAGCCGGTACAAAATACTGACTCTCTTTGTATTCCCGGAGAATGAATCCGGATCGTCTTTTAAATTCCTGTAATGCTTTAGGGAAACTCCCGTTTACTTTAATGTATATATTAGCCACGATAATCCTTTCATAGAATTTAATTCCTTGCCGTCAACCCATTTTTAGGTTGAAATAAATCGGCAAAGGAATAAATATTACCTGAAATGACCTAACCCTCCTTGCTAACTAGTGTAGCCTAATTTACTAATATACTACCTTTTTGAAAGGTATGCTAGCTTTTTTTAATTCTAGGGAGGTAGCCCTTTTAACCCGGCATAACATTTTCTTCTGTAGATCATTGCGAGCAACGACAGGAGCGAAACAATCCAGGAGATCTTTCCAGAACCTGAAAGATTACTTCGTCGCTCTCGTTCTTCGCAATAATGGCTTACAGAAAATCTTGTTATGCAGAGATAAGGTACCCCACCTTTCATCATATATAATATATATTTTGTAAAATGTAAAGAAGGGAATTTATATTTTACAATTTACTTTTTATACGTTCACACATGGGCCTTAATCCTTTAACTTTAGTGATTATTAAAGGGGGTTTAGAGCAAATTGCCGAGGAAATGGACACGTGGTTTGAGCGATTTGCTTTTTCTCCGGCTATTTCCGAAAGCCAAAATCGTGCCTCTGGACTCTATGCGGGAAGTTCTGGGGATTTACTGGTTCAGGGGAGCCGGGGATATCCGCTTTATACCGGAGCACTTGAAACCACAATCCAGCAACTTTTAGAGCAAGAAACTTCCATAGCCGAAGGGGATATCTACCTCTGCAACGATCCCTACAGTGGTAGCCTCAGCCTAAATCACATCGCCCTGATCAAACCTTATTTTTATCAAGGGCATCGTTTTGCCTTTTTGGCCAACATAGGTCAGCACCTGGATATGGGGAGTCGAAGCCCCACCGGGTTCTCTCCCCGAGTCCAGGATATTTATCAGGAAGGAGTTCGATTCCCATTGGTAAAATTTGGTTCAGAAGATCAACCCGACTCCAATATTTTGAAAATTCTTCTGGGGAATAGTCGATTTCCCAAAATCCTTTTGGGAGATCTCCAGGCTCAAATCCAGGCACTTCAGATGGGAACTCAACGCTTAACCCGACTTTTAGATCGGTATGGTTTGAAGGCCGTTCAGGAAAGTATCCTGGAACTCCAACGCCGGAGCGAGTTAGAGATGCGGCGATATCTCCAGGATATTCCCAAGGGGGTTTACACATTCTCGGATTATCTGGATAGAGATCAACCCGACGGTAAACCTCTGAAAATCTCCTTGAAGTTCCAGGTAACAGACGTAGGGGCCTGCCTGGATTTCTCCGAAAGTGACCCTCCATCCGATGGACCTTTCAACAGCACGCTACCTACGACTCTGTCTTCTTGCTATCTCGCCCTAAAACATATTTATCCGGACATCCCGCTGAGTGCCGGAAGTTTTAAGCCTTTCCAGTTTATCGTTCCAAAGGAGACCTTTCTCAATGCTCCTTTTCCAAAGCCGGTATCTGCTTCGGTCCTGGAAATATCCCAGCGAATTATAGATGTCATTTTTGGAGTTTTTCATCAAGCTGCTCCGGGTCGGGCCATAGCCGGATCTTTCTCCACTGGGACCAGTTTTTCTTTGTATGGTCAAGACCCCGTCCACGGAAGCTACAAATTCACGGGATCCCTGCATGGCGGATATGGCGGCAGTAACCAGGCCGACGGGTTGACCAACGGCTCACCCCTGGTAGGCCTTCACCGTCTCCCCTCTCTGGAAGTTCTGGAGACCCGATATCCCTTTCTGTTTCAAGAATATAAAATCCGGGAAGGTTCTGCCGGAGCCGGGCGATTTCGAGGGGGTTTTGGAGTAGTTTGCACGTTTACCCTACGGCGAGGTCAGGCCTTCTTTTCCATTCTGGGAGGTAGAGGAGTCAGTCGCCCCTTCGGGGCAGCCAATGGTTGGAGTGGGTCCGGCAGTCGGTACGTCCTCCAGATTCGAGGAACCCACTATATATACGGGTTAGAAGCCTCTGAAGGTAAAGTCCCTCCCGTTTTGAGCAAATTTGCCACACCTTCTGTGATTTATCTTATCTCTGAAGAGGATATACCCCTACAAGCCGGAGATATAATCCATCTGGAAACTCCAGGAGGCGGCGGTTATGGAAGTCCTTTTGTTCGATCCATCCGGTTGATCATACGGGACGTCAAAGGGGGCTATATCACCCGAGAACAAGCCATGCGGGAGTATGGGGTGTTTTTTCAAAAGGACTCTCTGGAACTGGATGTAAGTAAAACTTCCCAGATGCGGCATTATTTTTTAGCCTTTGAAGAAAATGTTTAAAGAAGGTAAAGAATTTCTCAGGTCTCTTAAAACAAAAGACATAACCTACGAAGAATATCTTGAAATGCCGGAAATAAAACAGAGATACAAAATCCTCCCACCCTCTAACATCCGAGCGGATGCTGAAAAAAAGCTCAAGGATTATGCCTGGATAGATGTTCGAGAATGTTGGCTGGTATCTTCCGAGGCCAGGACTCTAGAAATCTTGAAACTCTCATTCAATGGATGGGAACGGTTGGGATTATAGGGAACCGGAGACAGGATTACGTCGGAAGTACTTCCGGGACTTTGCTTGAAGGTTGACGAAGCCATCGAATAAACTTAAGAATCCTTAATCCAGGTCAACCCCCCCACTGATAACCGGAAGAAAGTGAATCTCACTGTGTTCCTGTACGGGATACCACAATCCCTGAATACCCATTTCTCCATCTATGACCACTGTAACATGAGGAGTAATCCGGCCTTCTTCCCAAAGGCGATTTTTCAGACCGGGATAAGCCTTATCCAGATTGTCCAGTACTTCTCCCAAGGTAGAGCCGGATACGGTCACTTTTTCCACTCCATGGGTGAGCGACCGCATGAGCGAGGGAATCCATACTGTAGCCATTTCTTTCTACGAATTTGTAATCAAACGAGTAATCTATCCTGGCGAGCCTCTGAATACTTCACAGGTTCTGTCCAAGGGTTCCTCGCCAGGATAGATTACCTTATGAAAGGCAGATTAACCGTAGAGGTCAGAAACCGGGGTTCAGAATATTCAGACTTCTGACCCCGGCTTCTGACTCCTACGATTTCTGATTTTTCTTCAAGATTTCTTCCAGGACCCGACCAGGGGACATGGGGAGATGCCGCATTCGGACTCCCACGGCCCGATAAATGGCGTTAGCTATGGCGGCAGCCGGAGGAACAATAGGTACTTCACCGACGCCTCGGACCCCAAAGGGGTGCCCAGGATTAGGAACTTCCACAATCACTGTATCAATCATGGGAAGATCCAAACAGGTTGGCATACGATAATCGAGGAAACTGGCATTGGCCATCCGTCCATCCGGGGTATAGAAGTACTCCTCATTAAGGGCCCAGCCAATTCCCTGGGCTACACCGCCCTGCATCTGCCCTTCCACGTAACTGGGATGGATCGCCTTTCCGGCATCCTGGACAGCCGTATAACGGAGAATCTGGACTTTTCCGGTTTCCGGATCTACTTCAACATCTACGATGTGGGTGGCAAAGGCTCCTCCTACCCCACGAGGGGCCACGGTAGCTCGACCTACAACCGGTCCACCGGTTTTGGATAATTGGGCGGCCAGTTCCTTAAAGGTCATGCGTTTCTCGGGATCTTTACTCAACTGAAAGACCCCCTCAACAAAGGTGACTTCTTCCGGGGAAACCCCCCAAATTTTCGCGGCCCGTTCTATCATCTGTCGCTTAACATCCTGTGCAGCTTCATAGGCTGCCCATCCCGTCGCAAAAGTGACCCGACTTCCCCCGGTTACATCGGTATAGCCTACGGAATCTGTATCTCCCACCACGGGGCGAACATCTTCGGCTGCAATCCCCAACACCTCAGCGGCCTGCATGGCAACAGAAGCACGGGTACCTCCGATATCTGTAGATCCTTCTACCAGACTTACGGTACCATCGGCATTAACACTGATAATGGCACTGGACTGAAGACCCACATTAAACCAATAACCCGAAGCCACGCCCCTTCCCCGGTTCGGTCCTTTCAGGGGAGTTTGATAATGCTCGTGCTTCATGGCAGCTTCCACTGTTTCCAGATACCCGATTCGGGGATAAGGTAAACCGTCGGCTTTACGATCCCCCTCTTTCGCCCCATTTAACAGACGAAATTGCAGGGGATCCATCCCCAGTTGCTCACAAATCTCATCAATCACCGTCTCGCTGGCAAATGCAGCGTTGGTAGCCCCCGGAGCTCTATAAGCCGCGGTTTTTGGCTTGTTTACAACCACATCGTATCCATCGATCAACACGTTGGGGATGTTATACGGAGCGAAAATACACATACAGCCAGGATTTATAGGAGATCCAGGGTAAGCTCCGGCTTCATAAGCCAGGTAGGCCTGAGCGGCTACAATGCGTCCATTCCGCTTGACTCCCATCTTGACCTTAATATAGGAAGCCGGGGTGGGGCCCGTCCCTTCAAATACTTCAGTCCGACTCATGACTATCTTGACCGGACGACCGGTCTTTCGAGAAAGTAGAGCGGCAACGGGTTCCAGATAAATCGGGATCTTGCCCCCAAATCCACCGCCAATCTCCGCCGGAATTACCTTGATCTTGGAAACCGGTATTTGTAGAACATCGGAAAGTTGCTTTTGCGCCATGAAGGCCCCCTGGGTACTGCACCAAACGGTCAGATTGCCATCGGCGTTCCACAGGGCTGTGGCGTTATGCGGCTCAATATATCCCTGGTGTACGGTAGAGGTGGTAAACTCCCTTTCTATCACAAGATCTGCTTCCTGGAATCCCTTCTCGGGATCTCCTAACTTATATTGGACATGCTGGGCAATATTGCTGACTTTATCGGTTTTCTCACCCAGGGACTTGGTTTTCAGGTCTGGATGTAATAAGGGAGCATCTTCTTTCATAGCCTGCCGAACCTCCAACACCGGAGGGAGTACCTCATAATCTACCTCAATCAGAGCTAAAGCTTCTTCGGCAATATGCGGATTGATGGCTGCAACTCCGGCCACAGCATGACCTTTATAGAGGACTTTCTCCCGGGCCAGGATATTTTCCTGCAAATATTTTATATTAACGGCTCCTTCTCCAAGTTCCTCGATCTTATCGGCAACCGGAGGCAGATCTTGTGCTGTTACTACGGCTTTAACCCCGGGTAATGCCAGGGCCCGACTTACATCAATGGATCGAATACGAGCATGGGCGTGCGGGCTCCTTAGAATTTTACCATGCAATAACCCGGATATTTTTACATCGGCCCCATAAATGGCCCTTCCTGTAACCTTATCGGTCCCATCGTGACGAATAGGACGCGTACCTATAACCTTATATTTCGGTTTTTCCTTGGATAGTTCCTCTTGGATAGGATTTTCTAATTTAGACATGACCTGTTTCCTCCTCTTTAACAGAATAACCTTTTACCAGGATTCAGTCTTACCAAAGGTTTTGGGTTTTCCTACAGGTAATTACGATCATACAATCTGGTCCCTAAAAGTTAACCTTGATCCATCAGGTTGTCGTTCTGAACCCTCCGATACCTCCGGGGGCTTTGTGAAGCCATCCCTTCAAGTCTAGAGGGTATCTGGTCCCCTTTGCTTCGCTCCGGCCTTCGGCTCCCGTCACTCCTTTTAAGGGTAAGGTTTTTCTCTGTTTTCCACGTTAACCCACCAGCAAGGCCGTCCCCTCTTCGGGTTTTTCCAGATCTCCCATGTTTACTCCTAACCGAGCCAGGGCCTCTAGCATGGCCTGAAAATTCTCCTTCTCATTTCCTTGATAAAGTTTGATAGGCTGTGTACCTATCAGATAAGTCTGTAAGGGTTCTGGGATCTCGACGGGTTCTAAATAAACCGGTAGAATAGGTTTACCGAATTCTATGGCCTGGGCTACTCCATTAATCACATGCGGGGATTTAATCGACACTTTTGAGAGCATAAGGATAAACACTTTGCATCTTTTGATGGCTTCCGTGACTTTTTCCCTTCCCATAAAATCATCCCTCTTATGTTACCCAGATAAATCCAAATGGATGCTCTTATACCTCCTAGACTCGGATGTACTTTAGAACTGCCTTCTGGGTTTGACTGGTATAACGTAATAAAAATTTTCAGCAGACCTAAATTTCACACCATTTCCCGAGGCAAATGGACTTACAGGCTTCTTCATTCTTACTTACTTTATCGATGAAATGCGAAAGGGTCTTTCATGTTCCCCTGCATAGTTTCTTCAACCGGAAACGGGTAAGCTATACGGTACACGCATCCAGCTAAGAAAGGGAAAAGCCTTATTTTCGGCCTGAACACCCCCCTTCTTTCAAGGGTATTTTTTCAAACCTAACCCTCTCCCCCTCTCCTTTCCTTCAAGGGAAGGGGAGAACCCAGGGGTCTAGCGACGACCGATTCTCCACTCCCATGTTGGGAAGGAGGTCAGAGGGTATGTAGGCCCCAGGTCTCATCCTTAACTTGATGCATAGGAAACCTACGATCCTTAGAACCCCTCATCTTCTTCCTTCATGGTCGACTTCAGCGGCAGCTAAAACGGCCCGGACAATTTTATCGTAACCGGTACATCGACACAGATTCCCCGCTAACCAATACCTTACTTCTTGTTCGGTAGGGTGTGGATTTTTATCCAGGAGCGCTTTGGACGCAACAATGAAGCCCGGCGTACAAATTCCACATTGTAGAGCCGCATATTCCAGAAATTTCTGCTGTAGGGGGTGCAACTTCTCGGGTCCGGCCAGCCCTTCGATGGTGGTGATTTCTTTTCCCTGGATTTCTACTCCCAAGACCAGGCAGGAATTCACCAGCACACCATCCATGATGACATTGCAGGCC
The DNA here is from genome assembly GCA_035559535.1 of Candidatus Limnocylindrales bacterium. Taxonomy (NCBI): domain Bacteria; kingdom Bacillati; phylum Chloroflexota; class Candidatus Limnocylindria; order Candidatus Limnocylindrales; species Candidatus Limnocylindrales bacterium. Next base: position 172,712 of record DATMBG010000058.1, on the reverse strand, counting down.
CCACAATTCCCGTTATTACAGCCTTCTTTGCTTCCCGTAAGACCCAGTTCATCTCGGAGTACTTCTAACAGGCTCTGACGAGGTTCACAGAGAAATTCTACTTCTTCCCCATTAATTCGCGCCTGTACTTGCACTTTTTTAGACATTCCCGATATCGTAACGACTCAGAAGTCAGAGGGCATCCTGAATTCTAAGCTGGGATTCTGACTTCTGAACAATTATTTCACGCCTCCTTCTTTGCTCGTTGAATAGCTCCCTGGAGTGCACGACGAGTTAATACACCGACCAGATGTCGTCTATACGCTGCGGTTCCTCGCATATCACTGATGGGACGGGCTATGGCTTGAGCTGCTTCAGCAGCCCGCTGGATGTTTTCTTCTGAAATCTCTTTCCCGGCCAGAATCTCCCCCGCCTCAACTGCCAAAAGTGGCGTGGGGGCAACGGCTCCCAAAGCTATGCGGGCTGAAACAAATCGGGTATGAGCCTCATTCAATACCGCCGATGCCCCTACACCGACCACGGCGATATCCATTTCATTTCTTGGAATGAAACGGAGATAGCGGGCACCGGAATGCTTCTGTGGAGGAGGAAGATGAAAGGAAAGGAGAAATTCACCCCTTTGAAGGATCGTCCTTCCGGGGCCGGTACAAAACCGTTCGACGGGAACCTCTCGGGTTCCCTGGGGCCCTGCAATAAGACAGGTGGCCTGGAGTACAATAAGTGCCGGAATTGTATCCGCCGCCGGAGAGGCGTTACATAAATTTCCCCCTAAAGTAGCCCTCCCCTGGATTTGTATGCCCCCGATCAACGACACGGCATCGATTAACCCGGGATATGCCGTGGCGATCTCTGCTTGCTCATAAATCTTATAGCAGGGAACCGCCGCACCAATGCGCAAACCATTAATCGGATCATAGGATAATTGATTAACCTCTGGTATCTTCTTAATATCAAGCAAAAGATCTACGGAACGACGCCCTTCTCGAACCTGAACGATAATGTCGGTTCCACCCGCGAGAATACGCGCCCTCTCTCCGTGTTGAGCAAGTAAAGAAACTGCTTCGTCCACTGTCCGCGCGGAAGCATAATCGAATGCTTGCAAGAACAGATCCTCCTTTCCGTTAAGGTTTTGGTTAGTAAACAAGTCCTGTACTCTAATTAAATTAGTAAAAAGCTCCGGTTGCGTCAAATGATATTTGAAGATCTATGAATTGGGTAAAATAATATCCTGGTAAAATTTATCCTTGACTTGTAAAGTTTTAAAACCAATTATATGTGTAAAATTCGGCTTACCTTCATGGGTTTACCCAGTAAATTCCAACTTTATAAAGGATACCTGTTTTATGGGTCCTAAATGGAACAAGCCAGATAAAAAAGGATGGTTATAGATGTCGAATTAAGGAATGTCACCAAGCGGTTTGACCGCACAACCGCTGTGGATAACCTCTCTTTACAGGTCCATAAAGGTGAGTTTTTTTCCCTTTTAGGACCTAGTGGATGCGGTAAAACCACCACCCTACGCCTCATTGCCGGCTTTGAAATCCCTACCGAAGGCGAGATCCTCATCAATAACCAGATTGTGAATCATAAGCGGCCGTATGAAAGGAATGTCAATACCGTATTTCAGAATTATGCTTTATTTCCTCATCTGACCGTAGCCGAGAATATCGCCTTCGGTCTGGAACGCAAAAAATTACCCCGTACAGAAATCCGTCAACGGGTGGCAGAAGCCTTGGAGCTGGTGCAATTAACAGGTCTTGATCATAGGTATCCGAAACAATTAAGTGGTGGGCAACAGCAGCGAGTGGCACTGGCACGTGCCATTGTGCTTAAGCCACAGGTGTTACTCCTCGATGAACCTCTAGGGGCCTTGGATCTCAAATTGAGAAAAGAAATGCAGCTAGAGTTAAAAAACCTTCAACACCAGGTTGGAATTACTTTTATTTATGTGACCCATGATCAAGAAGAAGCCCTAACCATGTCGGATCGGATCGCCGTCCTGAATCAAGGACGACTTGAGCAACTGGGATCTCCTGAAGAGATCTATGAATATCCTAAAACCCGATTTGTGGCCGATTTTATCGGAATATCAAATTTCTTCAAAGGGAAAATCACTGGTAATACCGGGCAAAGACTGGAAGTGGAAACAGAAGATGGACTTATTGTGAAGCTACCCAAAGAGGATCAGTTGAAAATCGGGGAGAAAGTTCATTTTTCGGTCCGACCGGAAAGAATGTGGCTGAGGTCGGAAATGTCTTCTAAAAATGGTGAAAACCAATTCCCCGGTTTTATCGAACGAAAGATTTATACAGGAAATGCTACCCATTTCATTGTATCGCTTTCTTATACTCAAAAAGTTACGGTGTTGTTGCAAAAAGGAGATCGAGAAAGTCAAAGCGGGCCCTGGACAGTAGGGGATAAGGTCTGGATCTCGTGGAAACCGGAAGATAGTATCATTTTGAAAGACTAAGTAGAGGATACGGGGATACAGAGAGGGCTCTTTTGATCCCGCGTCCTGGATATCAGGTCTCCACACCGCAAGATATTGTATTTTAATGAAATGAAAAGATTCAGACACCAACTCCTCGTCTTTTTCAACCATCATCCTTCCTTGAGCCTGTTGAGCTTACTGGGTCCTTCCTTGTTTTGGCTGGGTGTTTTTTTTCTGGTTCCCCTGCTTATTATCTTTCTTTACAGTTTCCTCCAAAAAGGTCCCTATGGAGGAATTCTATACCAGTTTACCCTGGAGAATTATCGCAGGTTTCTGGATCCCCTTTATCTGACCATCCTGATCAGATCCTTCAAACTGGCTCTGATGACAACTGGGATATGTTTGGTAACCGGTTACCCTATCGCCTATCGAATCGCCTTTGCCGGTAAGAAATGGAAAAATACCCTTTTGGTTCTCATCATTTTACCTTTCTGGACCAGTTTCCTGATTCGGACCTATGCCTGGATGCTACTGCTTCGAGATACTGGTCTCATCAATCAGTTGCTGCTGAAGTTTCATATCGTCCGGGAACCTTTAAAATTGCTCTATACTGAAGGAGCTGTTTTAGTGGGGATGGTCTATGGCTTTCTCCCCTTTATGGTCCTTCCGCTGTATGCTTCTATTGAAAAACTGGATAAAACCCTTTTGGAAGCTGCGGAAGACCTGGGGGCGACTCCGTTTTGGCGATTTTTAAAGGTAACCCTTCCGTTGACCCTTCCGGGAGTTATCGCCGGGTCTATTCTGGTTTTTATACCTTCTGTAGCAGCCTTTGTGACCCCCGACTTATTAGGTGGAGCCAAAACCATGATGATGGGAAGTCTTATCCAGAATCAATTCGGTCCCGCACGGGATTGGCCTTTCGGCTCGGCAATCTCCCTGGTTCTGATGATTCTGGTCCTTATTTCCGTGTTTATCTACTTAAGAGTGACAAAGGAATATGAATAATCCGCCTTCCCAGTATCTCCACCTCCCCACCGCCCCGCGTCCCCGCGTCTCCGGGCTCCCGCGTCTCCGGGCTCCCGCGTCTCCACATTCCAATAGCTCCTGGCTGGATTGGGTTACCGGGTTGGGATACCTTTTTCTCTATACCCCCATTCTGATTCTCATAGTTTTTTCTTTTAATAACTCCAGGTTCAATGTGGTCTGGAAAGGATTTACGCTAGACTGGTATATCAAGCTCTTTGAGGACACAAAGATTCTAGAGGCTCTTAAGGTGAGCCTTATTGTGGCGCTGGTTTCTACGGCCATTTCCCTTGTAATCGGAACCCTTACGGCCTGGGCGATGTACCGGTATTCCTTTAAAGGAAAGAGAATTCTGGAGGGTGTGCTCTATCTCCCAATTATTATTCCGGATATTGTTATGGGCATTTCCCTGACCCTGTTTTTTGTTTTGATCAAATTTCAATTAGGGATGGCCTCCATCATCATCGCCCATGTAGCATTCAACATCTCCTTTGTCATGGTGGTTGTTCGAGCGCGTCTTCAAGGTTTAGATCGAACTTTGGAAGAGGCCGCCATGGATTTAGGGGCCGATGAAGTAACGACCTTTTTTAAGGTTACCCTTCCTTTACTTTCGCCGGGTCTTGTGGCTGCGGCCCTTTTGGCCTTTACTTTATCCTTCGACGACTTTGTAATCTCTTTTTTTACGGCGGGAGTTGGCGCAACCCCATTGCCGGTTCAAATTTATTCCATGGTCAAATTAGGGGTTTCGCCCGTGGTAAACGCTATTAGTACCCTGGTACTGGTAATATCGTTTATTTTGGTCACCCTGGCCGAGAAACTTCAAAGGAAGTAAAATCTTTTCTATTTGAAAAGGAGGCCTTTCAGGGGCTGCTCCTGCCGTTTAGTTAGGTGGTATTTCTATCCAGAAATAGCCCTTATCTTAAGGACCTCCTGTGGAAGATGGGAGAATAAACCAGCTTCCCGTGGAAGGCCGCCAATAAGCCAGGTCTGCTTTTCCATCCCCATCATAGTCTGCCGGAACCGGAATATCCTGGTTCTGTCCCCAGGGGGTTATACGATAGCCCCCCTTTGAGAAGAGAAGGTACCAGCTTCCATCACCGGGTCGCCAGACCCCTAGATCTGTCATCCCATCCCCATCATAATCTGCCGGAACCGGTATATCTCCCTTTAGACCCCAGGCAATGATTTCGGAACCTCCTCTGGAGAGGAGAATATACCAGGTTCCATTACTGGGCCGCCAGACGGCAATATCGATCTTTCCATCCCCATCATAGTCTGCCGGAACCGGAATATCTCCAGGTAACCCCCACTGTACCTGGAGGAGACCCCCTCCACCGGAAGGTTTTATACCCCATCCCCCCAAGGAAGGTCTGAAAAGAACTATATCGTCTATTCCATCTCCATCGTAATCTCCAGGAACCGGAATATCGGAAGATCTTCCCAACACCTCCATCCGAACCCCACCCTGGAAGTTCTGGATATACCAGGTTCCTGTGGAAGGCCGCCAAACTGCCAGATCTGTCCGCTTATCTCCATCATAATCCCCCGGTACAGGCTTATCACCTCTTAAACCCCAGAACTGAGTAAAAGGACTGTTATTTCCACTCATAAGAAGGTACCAAATGCCCGTAATGGGTTGCCACACGGCTACATCTGCTTTATGATCTCCGTCGTAATCCCCCGGTAAGGGAATATCCCCAGGACTTCCCCAGGCTATGGGAGTTGAGGTTGGATTTGCAGGAGGAGTTATGGGAGTTGGGACCGGGGTTGGAGTGGGTTCCGGTATAGGAGGTTCCGACGTGCCCACCGGAGTTGGCGTTACCGTTGGGGTCGGTGTTGCTCCAGAGGGTGGTTTTGAAGTCGCCGTGGGAACCGGCGTAGGGGTAAGACCGGGTTGTGGGATTCCCGTATTAATCAAAATATCCACTCCACTTACAACAACTCCGGCTGAAACCTGTATGGTTGTATAATCCTTGGGATTATCCGGAGGGTCGGTGCTGGATTCGTTGGAGCCATTATAAAATTCTGAAGGACCCGGTAACGGAACCGGAGGATCTAAAGGACCTACACTGGAACCCTGGGTAAAAGATGGATCAATCGGTTGAATTTCAACAGTATAGCTGGCTCCCGGTGTTAGTCCGCTCAGGGTATAAACCCCGGCAGGAATTTTTGTGGCTCCAGAAACTTGGGAAACTGCATCATTCCAGGGATCAGCAACGTTTCTGGCGATAACGTTCGCTCCGGTAAACGCCATCTTTCCCCCGGGAGTCAGATTAAAAATGGTCCCGGTAATAGTTCCTGTGGTTGAAGTAAAGGAGGAGGTCGGGTAAAGTGACGATAAGGCGACTTCATCATCTTTAGCAGGAAATCTCTGCTCAACGGTTAAAAGAACAGGGAACATAGTCTCAACCGAAGGGGCCGGCGCCAAGCCTGCCTTGTACTTGAATCCATTGATTTGGGCATGGTCCAGATTGTTGAAGTGCCCTAACTCATGGAAAATAACCGCCTCAAACTCCACCTGAGACACTTCTCCGTTGGATGAATTTCCGTCCAGATAGGCCCCGTTGAGAAAAACCTGTCCCTCAACAATATTATCTCCTTCAAGCCAGGTGGGTCCTGCAAATCCTAATATACCCGAGTTAACCCCAAAGAGCGTGTCAAAAATTTTTCCATCTGCATCAAAAACCACAATATTCTCCCCCAGGGGACTGTTTGAAGATAAAAAAATAGGGAAATTCGATCTGTTAACATCGGTGGGTTGTTGGGTAGAAGGATGAAAGATGTTACCGACCCGAGTAAAAGATAAAGTAGCTGTAGAGACCGCCGCCCACCTTTGAAAAACCATATCAACCAGATTTGTTGCGGTGGCATTACTTAAAGAGCCCAAATTCCCTAAATCCGTTCGGTAGGGAATCGAATTCTGCGTGTTCCACCTATAGGGTACACCGGCAGTGTTAAAAATCATGGGTCCGCCGGCATAGGCTAAGGGGATAGGTAGAACCCATAAACCCATCACTAAAACCAATACACCGGATTTGGTTGGGATGGAATTTTGGATTTCGGACATGGGACTTTCAGGCCTCTATTTTTTCAGGTTGGCTCGAATCTGGGCTAAAAGGTCCTCAAAGGGCCAGGGACCCTCATGGCCCGGCATAAGCCCTGCGTTTTGAATCCCGTTTACAAGGAACTTTTTGCCGGAGATTTTATCCTTCCTGGCAAAAAAAGCACCCTGGAGAAGGCCTACCGGAGAAGTTAACCCGATTCTACTCTCTCCACTCAGGAAAAGTAAAACCTCTTCTCCCGGATGATATGTCGGCATACCAGGAATATGAAAAGGGATACGAACCGGTTTCCCCGGAATGGATTGCGAAATCGCCAGGTCTGAGCTGGCATTTACTCCTACTTGGCTGAAGGTTATTTTCTTGGGCAAAGTCCCCTTGAGGGGTTCTATGACTTCAAAGGTATAGGTAGTAACCGGTAAGGGGGTCTGTTCCAGAATAATGGAATCTGGTTGAACAGACAGGCAGATACCCACAAAAATCTTATCCGCCCGGTCAATCATCTCGACCAAACTCATGGGAAGTATAGTAACGGCAAAGGCCGGGTAGGATAAAATATTAAAAAAAACGATGACCCCACCAACTCTACAGCTCACCCAACGCTTTAGGAACCTATAAACTTTTTGATCTTTCATAACAAACAACAAAATCTTCTTTTACCGCCTACATCGTTTTGATAGCCTTTCAATTCCCTGCAGGAACACTTAAGATCTTTCCCCTCTATCTGGCATAAAATCTATTTAAGGTAAATTTTTTACCATCTGAAGACCTGAAGGAAAAATCTGATTTGAGACCAGCCAGAAAAGTAAAAAACCTGCGGTTAAGTATATTTATCTTTAATAAAGTGTCAAGTTAATTCTTTCGAATCTATAAATAGGGGGAAAATGAAAATGAAGACTCTCCAGATAAAGAAATTATTGAAATTAAACCAAAACCGGGTTTTTCCTACGAGGGATGTTTAGGATCTTTATCCTGATGGCGGTAATAAGGGATAGGTTTTTCTGGATATCGAGGATAATGGGGGAGTTGTTTAGGGGGTCTTTCATCTGTGAAAAACTCGGTTGTGACTAGATCGGTGAGGTAATGTACGGCCGTAGAACTCCCCATACCCAGCCAGACGGCCAGGATCTCGTTAGGTTTGAGATGGAGGGTTTTGAGTTTGGAAGTTAAGGAAAGATTAAATAAAGTCAGGTCAATGGGGAGAAAAACGACCACAAATAAATACAAGAGACGGATGAGATCACTAAGGAACGGAAAATGGGTAAATACAGACCGATGTCGAAACACATAACCGTAGGGCAACCAGATAAATTTGAAAAATCCCCAACGTTTTACGACACTTGGGGTATATTTTCGATTAATAAGGGCGTTTTCCGCCATATCCAGATCTGGATCCAGAAAGGTTGTCGAAATAATTCCGGCTGCAGAAATAAGATAGGCGATGGATTTATTGCCGTGGGACATATAAGAAGCCATACCGACCAGAATACTGGTGGCAATCCCCGCAATATAATGTTCTCTGCCGGTCATACAAACCCTGTAAATATAGCAGGCGGGGAAAAATGTCAAGGGAAAAATTAATAAACGTATATAAAAGGCAGGGATTAATTTACAAAAGTTGTAAGGTTTAGGAAGCCAGTTGGGTCAGGCGTTGGGCCACATCCATAAACTGGGGATTAACCTGATAGATTTCCTTATAAAGCTTGAGGGCCTGATCCGGTTGACCTGCTTCTTCATAGATTCGGGCCAGTTCATAGCGAATATTAAGATATTGCTCTGGATCGAACCCACTTTTTTCCAAAGCCTCTTTCAGATGGGCAATAGCCTGGTCATATTCCCCCTTTTCGGCCAGACACAGACCTATCATACTGGAACATTCCATATATTTAGCCGGAGATAAAGCAGCCAATTTGAATTCTTCGATGGCATCATCCAGCAGGTTCATTTCTTTGTAGGCAATACCTAATTCATAGTGGGTCTCATAGTCTTCCTCACCCACCTCGTCCAGGACACTTTTTTTAAATTCTTTGATAATATCCCCCACATTGTCACCTCCGACCCGATTAACAGCATCTACCTTGATCTGAATCTTGGAGTCGGAAGGATTCTGGGTCATCTGTACTTCATATTCCTGGCTGATTTTAAGGGAAGTGTCCAATCGGGCTGCCAGGTCAAAATAGCCAGAATTTGTTTCCCCGGGAGGAGGGGTTGACGTTGGGGGTTCAGGGGCAGCAGAAACTAAAGAGACACCTTCTGGAAGATCTACTCCGGAGAGATCATCAGATTCTTTTTTTACTGTAGGAGGGTTCCATTCAAGGGTTTGATCTGGGGTTCCCCTTGTTTGGGAAGCCGGTTCTACAGGTTCGAATTGTAATAAGGGGGGTTCTTCACCAAAGTTTAAAGACCCAGGTTCTAGGTCTGCAATCTGGGTCAGATCGGTAATCTCTTCCTGTGGGGACTGATCGAATGGGGTCGGCAAACCCAGCCTACTCCGATACACCTTATTCGAGGGATCCAGTTCCACGAGGCGTTGGTAAATACGGGCTGCCTTATCCAGTTTTCTTATCCGACTGTAAGCTTCTGCAATCTTTTCAAGGATTGGGATAGAGTGGCTGTATTGTTCCTGGATTTTCTCCAACAGGCCGATACCTTCCTCCAAAAGATTCTGATTAAGGTACAGATAAACCAGTTCAAATTGGAGATCTACATTTTCCGGTTGTATGCTGATGACTTTTTTATAGAGTTCGGCCCCTTCACTGATCATTCCTTGATGGATATACTTATGGGCGATATCCAAATAAAGTCCGCTGGCTTCTTCGACAAAGCGACTCTTTTCGTATTGTTCTGCCAACTTTAAATGGAGGGTGATATTTTCAGGATCTAAATCAACGGCTTTTCGAAATACATCCAAGGACTCTTTCATAGCGCCTGCCTGACGCAGGAGCTCTCCGGCCGTCATATAGTTTAATTTAGCATCTCCGATGAGTCCTTTTTGGACATACAAATTGGCCAGTTCTATATAAGTATCCGCCGAATCAGGCTTGGTACGTTGAGCTTTTTTATAGACGGCAATGGCTTTCAAAGTAAATCCATCTTCGGCAAATAATCTGCCGGCCCTTACATAATATTCCTTGGCTTTATCATTGAGTCCCTGCTTGGCATAAATATCTCCCAAAGCATTCAATGCTTCGGTATTATTAGGATTTTCCTTTAAAGCTGCTTCATATTTGTCCGTTTCCTTGTCTGGAGCAGCCTTGCCTCTACCTTTGGTTAACCTCTGCATGGCTGCTTCCAAAAACCCAAACCTTTTAGCCGACATTCTTTACTCCCTCTCCTCCAAATTGGCGCACTGAAGTCATTTCAGTGTTCCCATGAAATGATAATAGGATTAAAATCGATAATTCCAGGTATCCTGAGAATATTTTGTACGATAAAGATAATGAGCCCGTTCCCATTCTAATACGGTCAAGCCTGTTTCCTGAAAAGTTATCCCATGGACCTGTTCAAAACCTCTTATCATGGCCGAGATAACCCTTTCCCGAGAAACACCCTCCGGGATATGGTCCTTTATCGAAGTAGTATGGCAAACAAGCTGCTCGAGAAGGGTTGTAGATTTAACACGTAAAATATCCACCCAGCGTTGTGGATTAAATCCCATCAAGATGGATCCTTGCTGTAGCAAGGCATTCTGGAATCGTTTTTGGGCACTTCCGATAAGCTTTTTTCCTTCTACCAGGATTTCGTACCAGGAAGCAGAAGAAAAGCATACGGGTGATCTATGGGATTGAAGGGGTTTCTCTCGGGGTTTTGGAGTCATTTGAGCATTTATACCGAGTATTCTACATCCTCTAAGTAGACCGGTTGCCAGGTTACGATAGGCTTGTAGAACGCCTCTTGAAAAAAGCGGATCTACCTGGGAGATCACAACGCTGTAGGTAACTTCTTGATCATGTAAAACAGCCCTTCCGCCTGTAATTCGGCGGACAACAGGATATTTTAACTTCTGACATGTTGTAATATCGAATTCCTTAGAAACCTTCTGAGAGTAGCCAACGGAAAGCGTCGGGTGATCCCACGTATAAAATCGTAAAGTAGGAGGGGCCTGACCCTCCTGACAAGACCACAAAATAGCCTCATCGATGGCCATATGGAGATAGCCATCTATATCTCCGCTATCTAAAATGAGCCTCCAACATCGCGCAGCCTCTATATTCAAAGGAATAAAAAGCTCTTATCTTGTAAGGGCACGGCGCGCCGTGCCGCTACTTTTATCAATCACTTAGCCTGGTCTTTGATGTAAGCCTCATATTCCTTGGCGGAAATGAGGTTATTTAACTCAGCAGGGTTTTTGATTTCTATTTCAAGCATCCAGCCCTCACCATAGGGATCCTTGTTGACCCGCTCTGGTTCGTCCTCCAGGGCATCATTGACTTTTACGACTTCTCCACTTAAAGGGGCATAAAGATCCGAAACCGCTTTGACCGATTCAATGGTGCCAAAAGACTCAAACTGCTTAACCTTCTCCCCAACTTCCGGTAATTCTATAAAAACCACATCGCCCAATTGATCCTGGGCGAACTCTGTGATACCTACAATGGCTTTGTTTCCCACGACTCGAACCCACTCATGCTCCTTGGTATATTTTAAATCCTCCGGGTACATATCGCTATCTCCCAACCTAAAAACAAAACTGAACCATAGAGGCACTTGGATGCATACCCCTATTCTACCAGCTCATCCTCAGGGATTTCTTCAAAACTCGAGGGAATATCTCGTGTAATTTGAGATAAAATCTCCGAATCCTTCACTTTCAAACTGCTATTTCCCATAGTTCCCGGGGTTCTGGAACTTGTATCCATGTCCACATTACCCTTAAAGTGAGCCCCTTCTGCTACAATAACCCGAGGTGCCTTGATATCTCCGTTCATCCTGCCGGTAGAGACAATTTCCACCTTATTTCCGGCTTTAATATTTCCCATGACCGTTCCCGCGATGCTGATATTTTCAGCTTCGATATCAGCTTCAATCACCCCGGTTTGGCCGACCAATACATTTCGTTTTACAATGATACGACCCTCGACCCTACCTTCTACCTTAATATCTTCCTCACCGGAAAGCTCCCCTTTAATGGTAATACTTTTTCCGATCACCGTCATCCCTTCTTTTCGTGAGGGTCCCATTTGGGCCGGTGAAGCAGGTCGTTTAGGAATTTTACTGGACTCCTTCTCTTTATGGTTCACAGCAGTTACTTCTGGATTTGTATGCTCAGGTTCAGGCTCTGATTTTGGCCTTCCAAAGAGTGCCACAATTAGTCCTCCTTTTTAAGAAAATTTAATGATAAACCTCTGCTTCTAAGATCGCTATTTAAAAAGAGTTATAAATTCTTGTCGTACCTAACGTTAGCAAACACTCTCTAACTTGTCAAGCATTTTTGTTTCCCTATATTTTAGGATATTTTAAGGGGGGCGCACACTGAGATCCTCCAGATTAACCTGCAAATATCGGGCTATGATCGGGTGAACGTGGCTTACCAATTTGTAAATTTCCTGAGCCACTTTTCGGTAAGTAAAATGACCTTGAGGTTTACTGCGGAGCCGAACCACGTGGTAGACCTCCCTTAGATTCATATGCCAGAGCATTCGCCGTTTATGGGCATTCAGGATTAAATACCTGGCTTCCTGGGGAAACAATGAAGAAATCCGTTCATAAGCGGTCTCTGCCTTTCGGATACTTTCCAGAAAATCCTCTTTTAATCCGGCCTCCTCGACCAGGGGGGGTAAAACAAATCCATGGGCAATCGTCGGCTCCTGGGGGGTTTGCGTACACATTCGATGCCGTTTTAAATCGAAATATGCCCCATAATCCATGAGACAGTCAAAGGTATAGCCAATATACTCCAATTCTCGAAGAGGGGTATCAAAATCCTTTAACCGTCGCAAAGCTTCATCAATCACCCGCTCTTTTTCGGCTGCAGTCATTTTTTTAACCACCCTCTGCAACTCCTGATAGGACAGATGGGAAAACTTATAAAGTAAAGCAATCACCAGTTTATCTTCGGCCTCGGGATCATAGTCCAGAAGCGTTACAGAATCGGATGAGTAGGAGGGTCGGGAAGGGTAGGGAGATGAGGAGGCCGAAAATAAAACTTCCCTACCTTCCCACTCTCCTACCTCCCTCTTCCCATCTTTATCTAAACTTTCCACCAACTTACCAAGGGCTGCCTGGGTTTCCATAAGATAGGGACTCGGACTTACATACTTGAGCAAAGTGGGAACCACCTTACGGCATTCTTCTTTTAAAGTCTCCCCGATTTTCCTCACTTCACTGAGAGGACTGGAAAGCATTTTCGTAATGGCATGTTCCAGGCTCCTGGCGTTGATGGTCATCCCTACATTGGCCAGGGCGGCGATGGGCATCAAAAATCTGGATCGATCCAAAGCAAAGGCACGAACCCTTGCCTCATAGCCCCGATCGCTTTCTCCCTCTTTCCTGGGTACAAGACCTCGGCTTTTTACATATTCTTCCAGCTTGCGCTGGATCCGCTGATAGGTCTCCAGTAAATAAATACAGGTTTCGGTATATAAATCCTTATACGGAGAGTGCTCGATTTCCTCCGGAATATAAAAATCGTTCAAAGTAAAAATCTGATAGCGGGAAGATTTTTCCGTATAAGCTGCCAGACGATTACTTTCGATGGTTTCCACCGCATATCGAGACACATTCTCAATGGCAATACTGAGAACTGCATGCTCGGCTACGCTCTGATGACCATAACCTACCACCCATTTTTCATGGAATTGAGAGGATTTCTCTTCAGTTAATTCTTTTGCGATCACATCAAAAGATTCAGGGGATCGACTGGTTTTAGCAAAGGCTACGGCCACGACTTCGGGTGGAAGCCCATTTAATAAGTAAATCCTTCGTTTTTTAGGAATATACTCTGGCATCAAGGGTTAATCTGGGAAGATTCTTAAAAATTGTCAAGGGGGATCTTAAAAGATCTATTTCTCAAGATGAAGAAACTTTAAAAACCTATAAAAAACCGTTGACAACTTACCAGATGGTAAATACCTTTCCTGAGATAACCTGTTAAAATTCTAAACCCCAGCAAAGACATACCTGATTGACTATAACCTTAGCCAGTAAAACTGTAATTTAGAATACCTGCAATAGCAAGTAAATTTTAAAAATCAAAATCGTGTATGGGATCGCCCCACGAAAGAAAGGATAGGATCTTATGAAAAACAGGACAAGATCTAAGTTGCCCCCTAAGGAATCTAACCCGGCCAAAAACCCCAAAACTAGGAAAAATAAAACAAAGCAGAAACTTCAAGCCGGAGAGGCTACATTGGGCGCGTTTATCGGCATGGGATGCCCGGAGATAGCCGAAATTATGGCTTATGTGGGATTCGACTGGTTGGTTATTGATGCCGAGCATGGTTCTCTTGATCTGAGAACCTGTCTCCATCACCTTCAGGCTATGAACGGATCCGATGCTACCCCCATTGTTCGAGTCGCCTGGAATGATCCGGTCCTTATTAAACGGGTCCTGGATATGGGGGCTCAGGGTGTTTTAATCCCCATGATCAACGACCGACGGAGTGCCGAACTGGCCGTAAAGGCGTGTAAATATCCTCCTCAAGGCATCCGAGGAATCGGTCCAATGCGACCGTCCCACTATTACCTCGAAATGAACGACTACGTGAAAACCGCCAACGACGAGATTATGGTCATTATCCAAATCGAACATATAGAGGCCGTAAATAATATAGACGAAATCTTTAAAGTGGAGGGAATCGATTGCTACTTTATAGGTCCCCAAGATCTCGCCGCTTCCATGGGTCTCATCACCCAAGTCACCCATCCCAAAGTTCTTCAGGCCATTGATAGGGTTCTGGAAGCCAGTAAAAAAGCAGGCATTGCAGCCGGTCTTTATGCCATCAGTTTGGATGAAGTAGAATCCTATATTCAACAAGGATATCAAATGATCGCCATCGGAAACGATGCGGGGATCCTGGCCACAGGTGCCAGAGATTTGCTCAAACGGTTTAGAAAATAAATTTTTAAAATATCAGATAGCTCTCTAATACCTATCCCTGGAGGGAGATTAAAAAGCAGACTATTCTGGTCCGGAGTTCGTTAAATCTTTTCTTTAATGCGTTTAATAAGTGCTACGTTTTATACCATTTCAAGATGTTCCTTTCCACTTTACAATCCACTTTTCCCTCTGTTTTCAGGGAAGATAGGTAACTCTTCAGGGTATTTCCTGTTAGAAAATATTGCTCAAAATTTAAGTCCAGATGGTAACGATCTGCTACCGCCTTGATGAGCTCCTCTGTTCCTTTAGGGACATCCAGAACTTCCAGGATCAGATTTTCTAACCTTTCAATACTCTTCAAATTCAAATCGATAGAGCCAGAAATATCGGTACTGAGTTCCCCATGGATGGGTAAATAGTACTTGAAGGAAAGGGTTTTCATCCCGGTCAGGGTCTCTTTTTGTTGCTTCACATCATAGCAGTAGAGAATTTTATACTTCTCAATGATTTCAGGAGGAAAAATGGCGTCGGCACAGAAAAATACCTCCTGAACCCCTATTCCCATCTGATTAATGGAATGGCCTGGAATAGGTATAAACTGAAATTCCAGTCCAATAATCTCCATCCTATTTTGGACGATATAATCGACTTTGCTTCCCTGGGCCATCAGGAACTTGCTTTTTAACCTATCGATGGGAGCCGCTCCGTACAGATAAAAGGGTTCCAGAATAGGATTTCGGATAAAAGCTTCTTCAATATCCGGGGCATAGACGAGGGCGCCGGTTCTTCTGATAATATAGTGATTACCTCCGAAATGATCTGCGTGGGCATGGGTATTGATAATGGCATGGATCTGGATATGTTTACTTTCCAGGTCTTTTAAAACTTTTCGAGCCCCTCCTTCATCCACCCCTGTATCGATAAGAACCGCTTTATTCCGATGAATAACCACGCCAATATTAGCGGGACCCGGCAGGTAAAAAACATAGGGATTAATTTGCTTAAGTTCCATGGAAAATTTCCTCACCTGTGAAGCTCTTTTTTTTATATTATTTAATGAAGAACCCTAAGTCAATAAAAAAACTCCAGTTATTTTTCTTGCATGCCGGAGAATACATGTATAAAATCAAGGTAATCGGTGAAGAAAGGTTGCCATTGTGAGAAGTCCTGGTCGTAAAGGGATATTCCCAATTCCCTACAGGCTCCCCCTGTCGTTTCATCATGGAAGTTATTCCCTTAACAAGCCGGGGATAAGTGCTGGGTTTCATCCAGGGACTTCCTCACAACGGCAGGACACTTTTTCATAACCCATAACTCAGGTGAAGAAGCATCTAATCCGACGATTTTTTCAGACCCTCTTAGTTTTACTTGGAGTCTCCATTGTAACCTTTGCCATCCTGCATTTAACCGGTGATCCCACGGCCCTTTTGCTACCTCAGGAAGCTACGGCTGAAGATAGAGCGAGATTCCGCCACGAGATGGGATTTGATGATCCTTTAATTGTGCAGTATGGACGTTTCCTTAAAGGAGCCCTTCATGGCGATTTTGGGCTTTCCTTCCGTCACAATCAACCTGCGCTTCAGCTGGTATGGGATCGCATGCCTGCAACCGTTCAGCTTACCTTGGCAGCCATGCTTATCTCGGTTTCCATAGCAGTCCCTATAGGGATTCTTTCTGCTGTGAAACGGAATTCTTTGCTGGATCATGTGGGTATGGTCATAGCCCTTTTAGGGCAGTCTATGCCGGTTTTCTGGTTGGGCATTATGTTGATCCTCATTTTCGGTGTAAAATTACGATTGCTTCCCTCTTTCGGTATGGGAGGAATTGATCATCTCATTTTACCTGCCTTGACTTTGGGTATGTTTACCATGGCCCGTACGGCCCGCCTAACCCGATCTGAGATGTTAGAAATTTTGGGACAGGAATACATCCGGACGGCCCGGGCCAAGGGGGTCCCGCCCTGGTCGGTGATTCTCCGTCATGCCCTTAAAAATGCCGCTATACCCATTGTTACCGTTATTGGACTTGAAATGGGAACCTTACTGGGCGGGGCCATCATCACCGAGACGATTTTTGCCTGGCCCGGTGTGGGTCGGTTGACGGTTCAAGCCATCTATAATCGAGATTTTCCCGTCGTTCAGGCAGCCGTCTTTACCCTGGCCTGTATTTTTGTTCTAATTAATTTTGTGGTGGATATTTTGTATACTTACCTGGATCCGCGGGTTCGATATGAGTAAGTTGAGTGGGAGTAAAGAAGTGTATGGGTGTATGGGAGTGTGGAAGTGTGGGAGTATGGGTGTAGATTCTCCCATACTCCCATACCTCTAGACCTCCATACCTCCATACTTTCATACTCCCACACTCCCATACTATAAATGGAGGCACTCGAAGCAGTAGACAAAGCTCACGGCGAATCAAGCCTGGCTCAATTGGAAAAAGGGATCGAATTCAGAAAGATTGCTCGAAGTCTATTTAAAAGTAAAGCCGCCCTGGCGGGACTTTTTATCCTCTTCATCGTGGTAGCTTCAGCTCTTTTGGCCCCCTATCTGGCTCCCCACGATCCTATCGCTCAAGATATCAATAACCGCCTTAAACCCCCTGTCTGGGATCCTAAAGGAAGTCGAGAGCATCTTCTCGGTACGGATCATTTAGGACGGGACATTCTCAGTCGATTGATCTATGGCGCCCGAATTTCCCTCATTGTAGGGCTTTCAGCAGTTCTTATCTCAGGAACCATCGGGATTCTCATCGGCTTGATCGCCGGTTATTATGGGAGTTGGTTGGATGATATTTTTATGCGCCTGGCCGATATCCAATTGGCTTTTCCTTTTATCCTCCTGTCTATTGCCGTCGTAGCAGTCCTGGGTCCCAGTTTAAGAAATATTATCATCGTCCTCGGAATTACCGGCTGGGTCGTTTATGCCCGGGTGATTCGAGCTGAAGTATTGTCGGTTCGAGAGCTGGAATTCATTGAAGCAATCCATGCTTTGGGAGGCCAAAACCTTAGAATCCTCTTTCGTCACATTCTTCCCAATGTAATCAGTCCGGGAATTGTTATTGCTACCTTAGAAGTTGCCCGCATGATTATCCTGGAGTCTGCTTTGAGTTTCCTGGGGTTAGGGGTTCAACCCCCTACACCGACCTGGGGGGGAATGCTCAACGACGGGCGTCAGTATCTCTATAATGCCTGGTGGCTGGCGACTTTTCCAGGGCTGGCCATCATGTTGACCGTACTGGGAATTAATTTATTAGGAGACTGGATCCGGGATACGCTGGATCCAAGATTGGAAATCTAAACCGTTTATCTATCCCTGAAGGGCCAGGAAGTCTTATCCCCGTCGAGGGTTCTTCGTGGTCCCTTGGGGAAAACATAACTATGAAAAAATCCCCTTTCCTGTTGGGAATCCTTTTTATCCTGGCTTTAAACTTCTCCCCGGCTTCTGCAGAACCTCAAGGTCAGGTGGTGGTGGCCCAGGGCGTAGATCCCTCTACCTTGGACCCCCACAATCATCAGGAGACTCCGGCCTTTAATGTTCTTTTGAATATGTTCGATACCTTACTTCGGAGAACCCCGGATCTCAAGATTGAGCCATTACTGGCAGAATCTTACAGGCTGATCGACGATAAAATCTGGGAATTCAAACTTCGACGGGGGATTAAATTTCACAACGGAGAGGATTTTAATGCTGAAGCCGTCAAATTCAGCCTGGAGCGCATTGCCAACCCGGAGAACAAAATGAAGCAACTGTCCAGTCTTAAGTTCCTGGACCATGTGGAGATCATCGATGAGTATACCGTTCATATTGTAACTAAAGAGCCCTTTGCCCCCCTTCCTGCTTTTCTATGCCTGTATGGTTCCATTGTTCCGCCTAAATATGTTAAAGAAAAAGGAGATACCTATATTGCCACCCATCCGGTAGGAACCGGAGCTTTCAGGTTCGTGAAATGGACTAAAGACGATCAACTGGTCATGGAAGCAAATCCTTCCTACTTTCGTGGAGCTCCTTCCGTTAAAACGGTCATCTTTCGACCTATACCGGAAGCAACCACACGGGTAGCAGCCCTTCTAACCGGAGATGTGGATATTATCACCAATGTTCCTCCCAACCTGGTCCCTCAAATCGAAGGAAGTGGACAGGCTTTTATTTCCACAGCCCCCAGCGTTCGGGTCATTTTTGTGGGAATCGATACCCTCCATGGAGGACCTGTAGCCGATAAACGGGTCCGGCAGGCTCTCAACTATGCGGTCGATGTCAATAGCCTGATAAAAAACGTTCTGGAAGGACATGGTTTCCGGGTAGCAACTCCTTTGACCAAAGACCATTTTGGATACAACCCCGACATCCAGCCCTACCCCTTTGATCCCGATAAGGCTAAGAAACTACTGGCAGAGGCTGGGTACCCCAACGGATTCGACCTTATCTTAAACTCTCCCGACGGACGTTACTTGAATGATAAGCAAATTGCAGAAGCCATCGCCGGGCAATGGCAAAAGGTAGGGATTCGTACTCAGGTAAAAACCCATGAATGGGGTAATTATGTTAACATGATGTATACCCATAAACCGGGTCCTGTTTATCTACTGGGCTGGGGAAATAGTACCTACGATGCCGATAATACCTACTTTCCCCTCTTTCACACCGGAGAACTCCTATCTAACTACAGCAATCCGGAATTTGATAAGCTTATTGAAGAAGCCCGGATAACCATGGATGAAAACAAACGGCGAGAGTTGTATCATAAAGCTGCTGAACTCATCGTGGAAGATGCCGCCTGGGTTTTTCTCTATGAACAGGAGGATATCTATGGGGTCAACAATCGACTCAATTGGAAAGCCCGACCCGATGAAGGATTGGTTATGTTTGATGTAACCATTAAAAAATAAAAGGGGTAATACGCATTTTCACAGGTATTCTGTCATACCTCCTCAGGAGTTTCCCTGAGATTAGCAAGGTTAAAGGATTGGTTATGTTTGATGTAACCATTAAAAAATAAAAGGGGTAATACGCATTTTCACAGGTATTCCGTCATACCTCCTCAGGAGTTTCCCTGAGATTAGCAAGGTTATCGGTTTCTTCTGTTTCTTCCGTTGGAGGGTTTTGGTCTGATAACTCATATCCAGACTTTTTCCGAATCCACTCCACGGAGGTCGGTCTATCTTTGCGTTTGAGTATCAAGGTTTTACCTTCCAACCAAAGGATAAAGATATCATCGGGTTGAAGTTTGAGGGCTTCTCGAATTTCGGGTGGAAGGGTCAGTTGGAATTTCTTATTTAATTTAACAATATACGTCATACTCTATCCTTTTTTAATAGAAGTTACTGCCTTTAGAACGTAGAATTACTGAGTGGGAAGTTTGTAAAATAAGTTTATTCTTTTAAACTACGTTCTTCATTACCTGCCCAAAGATTCCCATACCGGCCTATAGGCTGGTACAAGACCTCACCTCTTTAACATAAGTTTGTTAATTTGGCAAAGGAAAAAATCCCTTTTAAACAAAAAAGCCCCCGGACCTGGAGAGGTCGGGGGCTTTTTCGATGGGAGGTTAAGCGTTCATGATCTTTTTCATTCGGGAGATCCCATCCATAGAGAGTTTTTTCATGGTTTCTTCCACATTGATCCCGTAGAGTCTGGCAGCATTCAGACCCAGGATTTTAGTCTTGTCTTCATCGGTAATCTGTTTATATCCATATCCGGCGATCAGTTCATCGGGAATACGGAATTTCCTGAAGGCATCGATCTGCCATTGAGGACTGCCCCACCAGATACTATCGGTTCCCCAGATAATACGGTCAGGACCGTAATGGGTGATGAGCTGTCCCATAACATGGGCGGCAGTCATAGGAGCTCCCACGACCGTCGATGCAAAGGTGCTTCCCAGTTCTGGATAAACATTGGTCACATGGGGTTTAAACCCTTGATTGTAAGCCAGATCGGAGACCCAGGGGAATCCAGAATGATAGATGATAAAATTCAGATCCGGGAAATCTTCGGCGGCTTTATGGACATCATCTACCTTGCAATGGGGTACGGAGAACCAGAGGGCTGCCAATCCCTTATGGACGGAAATATTTTTGATTCCTTGTTGTTTAGCTTTTTCCCAAACCGGATAAGCTATCTTCTCATCGTCCATGTACCAACCCCGATAGCCGGTCCCTTCACCCCCATCTCCTGGATAGAGTTTCCATCCATCTATTTTGAACTCTTTAACCTGTCTTTCCATTTCATCCAGGTTGGCTTTTCCTCGGGTCGGAACCGGGAGTCCATGGCTGAGCATCCTTCGAGTACCGGCTTTGGCATTGACCTCATCTCGGGTTCCAACCATTTCCTCAATGGGAAGGAGGGTCCCCGGTGAGCCCGGTACATAAGGAACGCCGCTCATGATGCACATGGCCGTCTCACTATCCAGGAAGATTTCTTTGATGTAGGTAGACCGGTTCAAATCCATAAGTCCGCTTCCCTTCACGGTAGACTTACGGAATCCATCCAGCAGATCCACAATCATCTTGGCGCTCAAAGCCTTCGAGTAGTTAGCTTTCAGGGTAGGAGCATCCAGATAGTGGGTCTGAACATCAAAGATGAATTGATTACCCGGTTTCTTCTTGGCAAGGGCGGCGGCTTCATCGGCGGCTTCTACTTCCTCGACATCAAAGAATTTCATCCCGTAGACTTTGTTCATGGCCAGGAGGGCCGCAGCAAATCCACTGGCAGTTTTGAAAAAGGCTCGTCTGGAAAGCCCTCGCTTCTTTCCATATTTATCTGCATATTCATTGAGCAGATAATCTACCTGCCGCTGCTTCTCGGTCTTGGGAAGCGGAATATATTCCTGATTTGTTAAGACCTGGGTCGGAATAGGGGGTTCCGGGGGAAGATTGTCATCTAAAGTTTTTTTACTGGTTATAATTAACATGCTTGCACCTCCTCGAAGGAATCGAAGTTATACACTTCAGCTTAAAACGATAAACCCAACTCATTAAATGTTGTAACTATCACCTCCTTCCCTCTCCGAGAGAGCATATACCGAGATTAACTAAGGAAATCACATTTCATAGAAATCTGTCAATAAAAAATTCAAAGCTTTTCTTTTTTCTCTCTAAATATTAATTGACAAAGCGTTTAATTCGAATAGAGTTAATTAAAGTAGAAAGGGATATAACTCTTTTAAAGCGTGGAGAGAAAGGAGACTTCCATGATTAAAAAACTCTTAGTTATTATTTTAATACTCGGCTTATGCGAGGGATTTTCTGTACAAACGATCCCTGCAGCAGAAGAAACCGGTATGCAGGCTCCGGGTAGTCCAGGTCTTGAGAAACCTCAGTCCTCTCAGCCTTCAGAAGAAGCGGGTAAAAAACCATCTGGGAAAAAAGCTGGAACAGGAAAACAAACCGTTTCGGCAACTGAAAAATCAGGCGGACCCGGGTCCAAAGGTAAAGAAAAAACGTCATCTGCCCAGGCAGCCACTTCTCCCTGTAATCGGCCCGGATTTGTTCCAAATCCGAGTTTTCAGAGCCGGACGGTTTGGGCAACGTATTTGGCCTTGACGAACGGTCGGGTGCTTCCCATTCAACGCTATATTGTTAATGAATGTGTTATCGTGGCGGTTTTCCGGAATGGCTCTGCAAGGATTCTGGATTATTCCCAGGTAGATCTTTCCCGTTCGGCCCAGTATACCACAACGGAAGAAGAAGCCCGACGTATAAGCGGTACTCTGGTAACCAGCCAGGCTCCGGGTGAAAGTACCACCCTGGGGGTAGGCTACTATGACCTGGGGCGTTCTGTAACAACCCCCACCGGTTCGACGCCGGCTCAGGGTCCAGGGACTTCGCAAGGCGGCACCCCGGGAACTCCAGCACCTGGGACTACGGCAGGGGCTGCACCGGGAACTCCAGCAGGTACTACAACGGGACCTGCCCCGGCACCGGGTATGGGTAGTCCGGCAGCTCCCTCCAGATAAGTTTCAAATAGAGAGAAATCTAAAACTTGAATTTACAGGCTATGAAATTCGATCAGGTCCGAGAAGAAATTCCCGCTCTGCAAGAATCCCTATATTTGAATACCGGAACCTTTGGGCCTATGCCCCGGGTGGTGGTTGAGGAATTAACTCGAATTTACCGATTTATACTTTCCAAAGGCCCTTTTCATCCTGCTGTAAAAGATGAACTGACGAAAGGATATCTAAAGGCTCGTGAAAGGGTAGCCCGCTTGATAGGAGCAGACCCTCAGGAAGTGGCTTTTACCCGGAATGTCTCCGAAGGAATTAATCTCGTAGCCGGTGGATTCGATTGGAAGCCTGGAGATGAGGTTATCATAACAGATCAGGAGCATGAGAGCGGGCTTCTACCCTGGTTACACCTGGCCAGGACCCGGGGCCTTCAGGTCAAAGTTCTTACCTTGACCAACTCCCATTCGCAAATCCTCTCTAAATTGGCGGATTTACTGACTTCGCGAACCCGGCTTCTGGCTTTGAGCCATGTAACCTGTAGCACCGGGCTCCGTTTACCTGTAGAGGAAATTTGCCGGATAGCCCATAAAAAAGGGATCCCTGTTCTTCTGGATGGAGCCCAGGCTGTGGGTCAATTTCCTGTAAATGTTAAGGAGATAGGATGTGATTTTTATGCAGCCTGTGGGCATAAGTGGTTGTTGGGACCTCTGGGAGTTGGAATGCTTTATATACATCCTGCTTATTTATCTCAACTCCAGATTTCCCAGATCGGCTGGGGTTCCTGCAGTACTTTTGACTGGGAAACCTACACCTATACCTTAAAAACTTCAGCAGAACGTTATGAATACGGTACCCGGGCTGTACCTTTGTATATGGCCCTGGAGAAGGGAATCGAGTTCTTATCCGCCTGGGATTTACAAGAAATAGCTTCCCGGGTGGCTCACCTGGTAAGCTATACAAAAGATCGGCTGCTTCAAATTCCAGAAGTCCGCCTTTATAGTCCTTTAGATCCGACTTTATCCACAGGCCTTATTACCTTTAGTTTAGATATTCTTCCAGGTGAAGAACTTCTCACCTTACTCTGGTCACGATGGAAAATCTTGAGCCGGCTGGTGAAGAAACCAGATGGAGTTCGGATCTCCATTGCTTTTTTTACTCAGGAAGCGGAAATAGAAGTTTTCCTTCAAGGAATCGAAAAAATTGTTGCAGAAAGGAGAAAAACTCATGGCTTATAAGGTTCTCATTACACCACGCTATTTCAATGAGGATCCTGTCCCTCTCGAATATTTGAAAACCCATGGATGTGAGATCGTAGAAAGTGGGTATGGCGGCGAGAAAGATGATCGGGTCATTACAGAAGAAGAGGCTATCCGAATGCTTCAAGGGGTTGATGCCATCATTGCCGGAGGAATTAAGTTAACGAGAAAGGTTCTGGAATCGGTGGATCGGCTAAAAATCATAGCGCGTCGCGGGGTAGGATTTGAAAGTGTAGATCTTCAGGCTGCCACCGAGCGAGGAATTGTGGTAACCATAACCCCTGGAGCTTTAAACCATAGTGTGGCCGATTTCACCTTCGGACTCATGCTCACCATCGCCAGAAAAATTCATCTTGCAGATAAAGCGGTTCGAGAGAAAAAGTGGCAAGTATTTATGGGTACCGATCTCTGGAATAAGACTTTGGGAATTATCGGATTAGGTCGGATCGGTAAAGGGGTTGCCAAACGGGCCCGCGGATTTGAAATGAAAATCTTAGCCTATGATATTTATCGAGACGAAACCTTTGCCCGGGAGTATGGAGTGCAATATGTATCCCTGGAAGAACTTCTCCGGGAATCAGATTTTGTTTCCATTAACGCCCCTCTATCGGCAGAAACTTCCCATTTGATTGATGAGAAAGCCCTAAGTCTGATGAAGCCAACCGCTTTTCTCATCAATACAGCCCGTGGGGGATTGATCGATGAGAAAGCTTTGATAAAAGCCTTACAGGAAAAGAAAATAGCCGGAGCCGGGTTAGATGTTTTCGAGCAAGAACCTCTAAAAGAAAGCCCTTTACGCGAGCTGGAGAATGTTGTGCTAACGTCCCACATAGCAGGTTACTCCATTGAGAGCACGCAGGCTTCTGGAAGAATGGCAGCCCAAAATGTCGTAACGGTTCTTCAAGGAGGTCGTCCAGATTTAGCGTGTGTAGTAAATCCTCAAGTTTATGAGAGGTAATATTCCTTTGCTGTGAACCTACGGTGCACCGGGTCGGCGACCATTCCACGGGGTCATTCTTTAACAAGAGAGGGAGATCTATTCAGATGACGTTAACGGAAATTTTCGGTGTACCCAAGCCGATTATCGGGATGGTCCATCTCCTTCCCCTTCCAGGGAGTGTTCGAGGTCATTTTCCCCTGTCTGAGATCCTGGATCGAGCCGTGAAAGATGCCATGGAACTGGCAGAAGGTGGGGTCCATGGTATTATAGTGGAAAACATTGGAGACCTTCCTTTCAAACTTTCTCCAGTAGAACCTCATACTATTTCTGCGATGACCCTTATCGCCCACGAAATTTCCCGTAGGATCCGTATTCCCCTGGGAATTAATGTGTTACGAAATGATGCCAGGGCGGCTCTAGCCATTGCCCATACCGTAGGCGCCCGGTTTATTCGTGTCAATATCTACAGTGGGGTTATGATCACTTCCCATGGAATTGCTATTGGACAGCCGGAGAGAATTTTAGCCTATCGAAAATTTCTGGGAGCTCCGGTAAAGATTTTCGCAGATATCCTGGTCAAACATGCCTTTCCCCTGGGAGATCCTTCGATTGAAATCCTGGCACAAGAAACGGCTTACCGGGAACTGGCCGATGCCCTGATTGTCTCCGGAGTGGTCACCGGTGTAGAACCCAGCTTATCGGAGTTGATAAAAGTCAAAAGAGCTGTTCCGGATGTTCCGGTTCTGGTGGGAAGTGGGGCAAAACCAGAAAATATCCTTCCCTTTTTACAGTACGCGGATGGGGCCATTGTGGGCACTTTTTTCCACAAAGGAGAGGTCCTCTCAAATCCGGTAGAAAAAGAAAGGGTTTTGCAGTTTATGGAAGTTATTAAAACCGGTCTTTAGGCAGGCTATTCCAAATCGAAGGTAAGGAATATGGAGGCGAGGGGGATCGAACCCCTGACCCCGAGACTGCCAGCCTCGTGCTCTCCCAAACTGAGCTACGCCCCCATTATGGGAAATCGGAAAGATTTTTGGGCTCTTCAGACTCTTATAATATAAATGGAGCTAACCGGGAATGTCAAGGGGTTTGTAGGATAAACCCTCAAAAATCCAGCGATCTCAAAATCCCATTTCTTGAATCTACCCCAAGAGCAGGGCAATCAGAGAGGGTTAAACACCGATTTTCCCTTGACAAAGCCTAAAAGAATTCCTAAATTAGGAAATTGTACATCCCCAGATCTGAAGCCGGAGTGGTGGAACTGGTAGACGCACGGGACTCAAAATCCCGCGGGCTTTACGCCCATGGGGGTTCGATCCCCCCCTCCGGCACCAACAATTTTCCATCCACTCTGAAAGGTATATATGTTCTTCATCCTATCTAAAATTTTGCAGTTTCTTGTCTATACCCTGCCGCTTCTCTTCTTATCTCTAGGGGCCATTTTTATATTCTATAATCGAAAACATACCCGGCGCTGGTTGTTAGCTCTACTCATTGTTCTCTACGTCTTGAGTATCCCCTATACCTCCAATCATGTATTAAGCTGGTTGGAAATGCCACGCCCTTCTCCTGACCGATTAAAACCCCACTATGACGTAATTGTTGTACTTACGGGAATGGTCAATCTCGAGTTGAGCGGGAGAGGTCACATCGAGTTTGGGGAGGGGGTCGACCGGATCCTGACCGGGATTTCTTTAATGAAACAGGGGATAGGCGATAAGCTTCTCATCTCGGGAGGGAATGGAAGTTTGTTCGATCGAAGGACCAGTGAAGCCGAAATGCTGAAAGGGTTCGCCATAGAGCTTGGATTATCTCCCGATCAGATTATTACCGACAGAACATCCCGCAACACCTATGAAAATGCCGTTAACTCGGCCAGGCTCATTCGGGAGTATAACTATCAGAACGTTTTATTAGTGACTTCTTCCTATCACATGCGTCGCTCTTTGGGGGTTTTTCATAAACAAGGGATATATCCCGATGCTTATCCGACAGATTTTATGGCCAGTCCCATTGTTACTCCCTTCAGTTTTATACCTTCGGCAGGTGGTCTACATAATATAGATCTTATCCTGCATGAAGTGGTAGGATTCCTGATGTATCGTCTGCAGGGGTACCTGTAGATAGCTAAGAGCCTGTCCGGTTAGAGTCTAATTGCCGGGGTACGGCGAGATATAAAGATCCTCAAAGATACGTATGGAATCGTTACTTTGTTTAACTCGATGTTTTTGGCGGTATTCAAAGAATTTAAGAATTTCAATGGCCTCTGATTCTCTCTGCTTCCGCAACCCGACCCATGGCGATCATATGGGCCGCCGTTCTTAGAGTTACCTTTTCCTGCTCGGCCAGGCTACGGACTTCTCGATAAGCCTTAATAAGATGGGCCTGCAGTTCCCGATTGATGTGATCCAGATCCCACCTGAACTGCTGAAGATTTTGCACCCATTCAAAATACGAGACCACAACTCCTCCGGCATTGGCCAGGATATCTGGAATAACCGGAATCTCCCGTTCTTGAAGAATTTTATCGGCGATGGGTGTGGTGGGACAATTGGCAGCTTCTACCACGATCTTAGCTTTAAGATCCAGAACGTTATCTTCTTTAGTAATAACCCCTCCTACCGCCGCAGGAATGAGCAGATCACACTCCAATTTTAGAAGTTCTTTATTGGTAATCGGATCTCCATAAGGATAGGTGGCTACAGATCTGTGATTTTGAACATACCTGATCAAATCGGGAATATTTAACCCGGACGGATTATAAATCCCCCCATCCCTGCCGGAAACTGCCAGGATTTTTACCCCCGCTTCATACAGGAACTGAGCGGTATAGGATCCCACATTACCAAATCCTTGAATAACTGCCGTAGTCGTTTTGATATCTATTTCCAGATCCTTCAGGACTTCCTGGATGATATAAACGATTCCTCTTCCGGTAGCTTCCTTTCTTCCGATTGAACCACCCAGGGAAATGGGCTTACCTGTAACAATAGAAGGCGTATACCCATGCCGGGAGCTATACTCATCGAATATCCAGGCCATAACCTGTTCATCGGTATTTAAATCAGGGGCCAGAATATCCCGATAAGGACCCAGTACTAAACCAATTCTGGCCGTAAATTTTCGGGTTAGTTGCTCCAGTTCCCGTGGAGACATCTTATGGGGATCGCACTGAACGCCTCCTTTTCCGCCACCGAAGGGGAGGTTCATCAGGGCTGTTTTCCAGGTCATTAAAATGGCCAATCCTCTAACCTCGTCCAGATCGACATCGGGATGATATCGAAGACCTCCCTTATAAGGTCCTCGGGCTCCATTGTGTTGTACCCTATAGCCGGTAAAGACCTCTATTCTGCCATCATCCATAACAACAGGAAGTTGCACCGCTATTTCCCGGAAAGGTGTTCTCAAAATCTTCCGCATATAAGGCTCTAATTTTAAGCGTTCTGCAGCATTCTCGAATTGAATAACAATGGTTTGGAAATTGGTGATCTTCTTCTCGGGCATGGGATATTTCATGCTTTGAAAATGAGCCGGTTTCATAAAAATCTCCTTGATTATTATTCGGTCATCACGTAATATAAAATCTTAATTTCTAGGGAAAACTCTAAAAGGTTTCTCTCACTTTGTCTATCAAAATTTTTAATATCGGGAGGTTGAAGACATGAAACTCAAAGATATAAAAGCGAAAGATGTAATGACCAAACCGGTCGTTTGCGTCAACTTAAAAACCTCAACGGAGGAACTTTCCAGACTCTTTATCGAGAAAAATATCAGCGGGACCCCGGTGGTAGATGAAACGGGGAAGTTAATCGGGGTGGTGTCTAAGACAGATATCCTGGAGACTCACCTGTTACCGGAAGAATATCGGGAGTCCCCAACCTTGTACCCGGGTTATGTCGAAAATATTATGGTTCCCATTGTCTCCTCTGTAGTTGAAGAAGATTCCATTGATCAAGTCATCAAGCTGATGGTAGAGGAGAATATCCGTCGGGTGGTGGTAACGGATAGGGAGCAGAAAGTCGTTGGGATTATTACTCCTATGGATATTCTGAAATTTATTGTCAAAAAATCAGAAGGTTAGACCTCTAGAGACGGCTGCAACAGGTCTCAGATCTTCTGTTTTTTGGGAAGTAAGCTTCCATGGCCTGCTTATAAACTTGAAGATGGTCTTCAATTTCCCGACGATTTGAGAAGTTTAAAATGACCTTTTTCTTCGCTCGGGCTCCCAATTTTTTTCTTAAATCCTCCTCCCGGATAAGTCTTTCTGCTTTAGAATAAAATTCAGATTCTGAACTAAAGGTAAAACCCTCCCGGCCGTCTGTAACAAGGGCTTCGTTCCCTGGGATCTTTGAAACCAAGACGGCTTTTCCAAGGCTCATAGCCTCCAGAATTGCATTGGGCATACCCTCGGAGATCGAGGAATTAATGACCACGTCTGCCAGATTCAAGAGACTATACATATTTTCATGGGGAACTGCCCCCAAATAAATCACCCAGTCCAGGCCTTTAATGGCCTCCAAAAATTGAGTTCCATACTCTTCATCTAAAATAGGTCCTGCATAAACCAATCGGAGACAAGGGTATTTTTCCCGCAGTCTGGCCAAAGGCCTTAAACAAAAAGTAACATTTTTGACCGGTCGAATACCGGCAGGAACTAAAAAAATAAACTCTTCCCCGGTAAGCTTTAATTTATCGGAAAAATCATGAATTCGCCTCTCCAGTTTAACAGTGTGGGGAATAATAGCTATTTTGTCCTTAAGTTCCGGAAACTCTTCACAGAGTCTATTTTTCATAAACCGGGCAAAGACAATAATTCGGGTTGCCACCAGAAAGGATTCTACTACAACGGGCCGCTTATCTGGATCGAAAAGGTGATGGTTAATATCGGTACCTCTTACAGAGATAACCAGGGGAATTCATAACTTTTGGCTGAGAGTTACCGCTATCTTCCCGCTACGGTAGGCATGGATCCCATGAATAAGATCCGGCTTAAACCTTTGAACCTCTCCACAGATCAGAGTTTCCTCCCTTTGAGGTTCCAGGGATATCACCTGGGTTTCCACGTTCCTTTGTTGTAAACCGGATACCAGGCGCTGAACGGCTATAGCATTTCCCCGAAGGGAAGGAAAGTAATAAGGGGTAACGACCGTGACTTTCAAAAATTGAACCTAAATAAAACCCAAAATCCAAAGGTTCAAAAGTTAGCTAAAAGACACCTTGGGTTTTTAAAAGGGGTCTTCCTCTAACTTTAGACTCCGGACTTTGGACTTTAATCTAAAGGGCATTGAGTCGAGTAGAAATATCGGTTAATTTCTCCTGGAGGGGGGTTGGTCCCTTCTGTACTTCGATAAGGGCCGCTTCCACCTGTCTTTGGAGTTCTTTAACTTCTCTTCTTTTCTGCTCAGGTAAATCTGCTTCCAGGGAATTTAATCCCATCTTGACCTTTTCCAACTCCTTAGCGGCTTCCTTATAATCCTTGTTAACTTCTATAAGAACCCGGGCTTTAAAAAGAGTGTCGGCTACATTCCTTAAAGAAGATTTATATTTCATATCTCCCACCTCTTTAATCAATTCCGTTTGGGTGGCCTCCAACCGGTTGAAGGCAGGCTCAGGTACGAAGGTTCTTAGACCATAAATTCCCATCACAAGGATCAAATTAAGAATTCCTAGAAACAAAGCCGTCCAGGCTAAAAATTTAATCTGACCTTTTTTTTCACCCTGCGAGTTTTTTAAGATATAACCCGGCTCGATCCTTTCGACTGTCGGTTCAGAAATAGCCGACGATGTTGCCCAGGAGGATTTTGGGATCTCACCTGGTTTTCGGATTAATTCTTCCCCGGTGGGTAGAGGTCGTATCTTTTCAATCTCTTTCACACGTATGGGCCGCTTTAAGGGGAGGTCTTTCCCTCTGATAATTTCTCCGGGTTTTCGAATCCCAAAAGGTAAAGAAGGTAAAGGACGTACCTGACCCGGGCGAGTTACTTGCTCCTTGATACGAACTTCCCGCAGGGAAGGTAAACCAACTTCTCTTTCGATTTCTCCCGGTGCTTGAACCATACCCTTTCTGGAGCCCGGTGGACGTAACCCAGGAGAATCGGTCTTAGTACGTCCCTCACGGGTAGGAAGATCAGCCTCTATTTTCTCCACTTCTCCGGGTTTTTGAATGGAAGTCGGTCCAGAAGCATGGGGACGCAAATCTGACTTCTCTTTCTCTCGGGTCTCTCGATAGGAGATACCAGACAAGATCTCCATACCCTTCCTGGCCAATCTAAGGTGCTCGGATATTTTATCTGAAGGAACCGGTCTTCCTTTACCGGGTTCAGATTCCCGTGTTTCCCGTTTCGTTGAACGGATTCTGGTCTTTTTTGGTTTTCCTTCACTGTGAGTTTCTTCCGCCATAGGTATAATCCTCAAATTAAATTTATAAACAGTGTCTCCTTTAAAATCAAGGTTATTTACCCCTCGAAATAAACGTCAATCTCTATCCTTTATAAATTTATCCCCTTGGACCCAAAAGTAAAATATGAGATACCCTAGTGGATACCCTGGAGAATGTCAAGAAGTTTTTAACCAGACTAATATAGATTTACAGGCATCCCTGGAAAAATAATGTTGACAACCTCAGGATAACCGGTATAAAAGTTAGAATCAATTAACGTAAATAGATACCTTCCCGCTCTACGTATAGAGTTAGACTCCGGTTCCATTTGGTATGGGTCATGCAGGGTAGATGGTTTGTCTCAATCTTAAATAGCCCTGGGAGGATCTCAAAACGGAACGGATATTAGATGGTTACTCAGGTTAGAATCTCTAAGTTTTATCTAACCCATGGTTGAGCTCCTTTTAAGGAGGTAAATATCCATGGAATGTAAAAATTGCAATTCAAGAATTCAAGAACCTTATCTCTACTGTCCCAATTGTAGTGCTCCTTCCTATTCTTCGCTCTACGAAGAGTTGGTCAAAGTGGATTATTTTCTCTCCCAATGCGACACCTGGTTGGAAGAAGGTGTTATGGAAGAGTCCGTTATTTTACCCCTTAAAGAGCGCTACCTGGCTAAAAAACAAGAACTTCTTATCCTTCTCCAGGCTTCTGAAGAGGTTCCTCCTATTCCAAAGGAAGATATCTTGAGAGAATTTGCAGAAAAAGTCATAAAAAAATCCTTCGAGAAGACCAAAAGAATCGTCGAAGAAGATACCCAGGAGATTGCCGGGGACATGATCCAGGAAACCCCCGTTTCCCCTCCCTTACCGGAAACTGAAAGAACTTTTGAATTTGAAGTGGATGAAGGAACTGAGGAAGAAATCTCCTTATCTTCGCTGGATTTAACTTCTTCCTCCCTTCCGGAGAAAAAAAATGGGAAATCTGCATCGACCTCTTCCTTCAGGACCCAGGAAGCAGCCCCCCTGATTTCTGATACTTCTGGGGGTAAAAGATTTACCCCTTCCGGCTCTCTGGAGAAACCTTCTCCAACCCCGATTCCGGAGAAAATCCCTCCGACTTCTTCAGGGACTGCTCTAACCCAAGAGCAGATGACCGTGACTTTTTTGATTATTATCGGGGTTTTTAGTGTTTTTTTTATTTCCTTACACTTTCCTCTTTCTTACTATGCTCCTCTTTTGATGCTCCTGGGGGCAACCGGTGTTTATACAGGATATTCTCTCAGCGTAAACATTCTTAAGTCTAAAGGAGTTCCTTACCTATGGACGCATCCTTTAACCTTGGCCGGTTATGCCTTAACCTTTCTGGCCCTTTTGCTCTCCTTAAAGGGTCTCCAACCGGGGGTTATGATTGTGACTTTAACCCTGGCGATCCTTTTATATATTTTATCGGCTTATGTCTACAAAAGTTCCCTGTTTGTTTACCTGAGTACCCTGTGTTTCAGCGCTTTGTATGCCATTGCCCTCTTTCAGATGGTTCCTTTTTCCCTACCGATGACCTGTTTCGCTTTTATTCCATTGACGGTTATTGAAACCTATCTGGCACACCAATATTCCCATTTAGAAAACGGTAAATTCTCCAGGCCTCTTTATCACCTTGCGTTCGCCCTATCCATGATTATTCTTTTGACGACCCTGGGGGTTCTCTATTATGAAAGTGCTGCTTCCTTGGTAACCCCCTTGTCCCTTCAAACCCTTTTCTTTCCCTCCCAGGCTCCTTCTTACTCCATAATCTGGTCTCTGATTATTTTTTTGACCTATAGCGTTCTCTACGGCCTGTGTGGTTATTTATATAAACGTAAGGTCTTCATCTATCTCACCAATATCCTCTTAACCCTCTCCCTTGGAATTTGGATAAGTTATTTGCAAAAAGAATTTCTCCTCCCCTTAAGTCTTACCCTGCTTTTCCTCACCCAGATTATGGTAATAAAATGGCTGGAATTCAAACAGGTTTCAAAAGAATTGTTAATCCCTATCCTGGATGTTCCTTTAGCAGCCTCCCTGGTAACTTTGGGACTCATTTTAACAACCCCTATCCCTTCTTTTTTTCATGTTGCGGCACTTCTATTATTGGGTATTTTCTATCTCTGGACAACTCAAATTTATCCCAACAACTTTCTGGTTTATTTAGCTTCCGGTATTTTTGCCGGAGGGATCTTTTATGGGGTCTCCCTTTCCAATAATCCAACACCCGAAAC
Source organism: Candidatus Limnocylindrales bacterium (assembly GCA_035559535.1). NCBI lineage: Bacteria > Bacillati > Chloroflexota > Candidatus Limnocylindria > Candidatus Limnocylindrales > Candidatus Limnocylindrales bacterium. The sequence continues at coordinate 139,388 of DATMBG010000058.1, read as the reverse complement.
CTACGGTCTCCTGGGAGGCCTGTTAAGCCTTCTCTATTTCATAGGGGCCTATTTTTATGAAAAAAGTCTTCAGTTAAAAGCGGATTTAGATCTTTCCGGAGAAAGGTCCTCTGCCTGGCAAGAAGAGGCCCGTTTATACTCACATTCATTGATCCATAGCGCCCTGTTCCTCTCTGGGTTATCTCTTATCCTGGCCTGGAAGAATCCGGGAGTTCTGATGGAATTGGGAGCCTTTTATCTTTTCTTGATCCTTCTATACCCCTCTAAGTACTGGCTTTATCCGGCCTTTATTCTCTTTTTTGGTAGTATCCATTTAAGCTGGATTGCTCCACTTCCCTTTAGTTCCTGGGATTCTGCCTTTATTCTCCTGGCTTTAGTCCTTTTCCTGATAGCCCATACCGTCCAGGTAAGCCAGAGAACCCTTTGCCAGATTTTATCCCTCCCAGAAAAGGGCTATCATCAACCGCTATTTAACCTGGCCATTGTACTATTCCTTGCTTCCCTGGTGCTGTACTTTTCGAATCTGACCAATATCTTTTCAGATTCCTATACCCTTCTTTTTGCCACCCTTTTCTGTGGACTGGGGTTTTATCTCCAGGGAGAAGCCGTTTATCTATTCCTTCTCTTTCTGATTACCTTTGCCTTAAATTTTTCCTTTGGGACTGCTTCTCTCCAGGAAATCAACTTTGAGTATCTCTCTTTAAGTTCAATTCTGCTCACCTGGGCCTGGTTAGAGGTTATTTATGGAATAACCCAACCCTCGAACAGAAGAATATTTGAAAAGATCAGCCTGTCCCTTTCTCCTCAGGCCAGGCAAACAACCATCGATATTTTCTATCCCCTGATTTTTGCCTATACCCTGGTAAGTCTGATTCTCACCCTGGGTCAGGTATCTCCGGCAACGATCGCTACCCTCTGGATTACTGCCCTCATTTATACTCGCTATGCCCATATCTTTGGAGCCAATAAATGGCTTTATGGGGCTAATTTCGCGGTGGATGTCGGAGTCCTTTATCTTATTTTCTGGTTAACGAATGTATGGACGCCCCAAGGAAATCCCTACCTCATAACCGGTTATCTCAGCCTTTCAACCGTCTTTCTCTGCTGGATCTGGACTGCCTGGGGTAAATATTATGAAGCCCGGGGAGAAATTCCGGGTCGAACCTATTTGAAGAGTTTTGCCATTCCTCATTTCTTCATGGCCTGGAAGGTTCTTCCTATCTTTGTGGCTTTCATGTCGGCACTATTTTTAAAATATGTTCCCTCTCCCCAACCCCTGAGCTTTGTTTTAAATCTTTTAGCTCTGGCAGGACTGACCCTGCTTTACGCGAGTTTAGCCGTAACCGAACGGCAGGAGAAATTTCTTTACTTATCGGAAATAGGTCTGGCCTACCTCATCCTCTTCATGAGCCTGGCCAGACCTGACTACTTTGCAAAGGGGCGCGTTACTTTATGGCTGGTTTTAGCCAGTTTTGTCCTGATGGAACTGGGACAATTAACTAAAAAATACCAGGTTCATATGCTGGTCCGCTTAGTCCATTATACGGCTCTATGGCTACCTCTCATGTCTCTGGTACTGCTTCCCTTCTCATCGGTAAGCGGTTATAAAATCCTATCCCTGTTGGCTATTGCCGGTTTTTACTTCTGGGTGAGCTACCTCCAAACCACCTCTTATCTTACCTACCTGAGCCTGTTCCTGGGCAATTGGGGTTTATTTACCCTGTTGGCATGGGCAAACTTAACTTTTACCTATAGCCCTCAGCTATATCTCGTACCCATTGTGGCAACAATGATAGGAATCGCCCGGTTAAATAAAAATTCCTTATCTCCTAAAACTTTCCATTATATTCGATTTTCAGGTACCCTGTTTATTTTGACCCTCTCCTACCTGGAAGCGCTCCTGATCGGAGAGAGTTGGCGAATAGATTTTTTAATGACCCTCTGTATTGGAGGGATCTTACTCGGTCTGATTTGGCGGATTCGAACCTTCCTCTATCTGGGTACTTTATTTTTGAGCCTGCACCTTTTAACCCGGCTTTTATTTTACCTCTATGATAGCTCTGGGTGGATGGGAGGACTCGCAATAGGTTTTATTTTCTTCTTTATCCTTATCTGGACTTTTCTAAATTATAAACCGACCGTACTTTATCTTATAGAAGATATGACTCAAGAATTGTCCACCTGGGAATAGGTCTTTGTCCGTTGCCTGTTGTAAAAATAGAAGACCGTAGACAAGGGACAGTAGACCACAGACCCCTGACCCAAGAGAAAGTTACCAAAATTTTAGAAATTTTAGAGAAGCTCCATGCGGTTCCAACCCCTAAACTAAACTTTGAAACCCCGTTTCAGCTTCTGATCGCCTGTATTCTCTCTGCCCAATGTACGGATACTTTGGTTAATCGAATTACACAAAATCTTTTTAAAAAATATCCCAATCCCCAAGATTTCCTTCGATTAACCCCGGAAGCACTAGAAAAAGAAATTCGAAGTTGTAATTATTATCGAACCAAAGCCCGGCATATCCTGGCTACCTGTCAAATACTGGTTGAAAAATTTCAGGGAAAAGTACCTCAAGACCGAGAAACCCTGATGCAACTACCGGGTGTTGGACGAAAGTGTGCCAATGTGGTCTTGGCTTTCTCCATGGGAGCCGACACCATCCCGGTGGATACCCACGTCTTTCGGGTAGCCAATCGTCTGGGCTTGGCCAAAGGTCGTGATCCTCTGGAAACCGAAGAAGATCTCATGAAGAATCTGCCTAAGGAAAAGTGGGTCATGGCCCATCACTGGCTGATCGATCACGGACGTCGAATTTGTAAAGCCCAAAAACCCAGGTGTGAAATTTGTGACCTAAAAGCCTACTGTGATTATTACGCAAAAACTCTAAAAACTGCTTAATGATAAGGGTAAAAAATATTACCTCTCAAGAACTCTGAAGGGCCGTTAAGTCATTGAAGTATGGGGGTGTGAGGGTGTGGGGGTGTGGGAGTATGGAAGTATGGAAGTATATTCTCCTATACTCCCACACCCTCACACCCCCATACTTCTACCCTTTTCATAGCCTTCCGTGGATGAATACTTAAAATGGAGAAAAAAACGGCTTTTATTTATTCCGATGTCTATTTGAAACATAATACGGGAAAGTCCCATCCTGAGAGAAAAGAGCGGCTTACGGCTATTGTAGAACATCTAAACCGAACAGGTTTAATGGAAGAACTGATTCAGGTCCCTATTCGTTTACCTACCCGACAGGAGATTACATGGGTTCATCCTGAGAGTTATATGGATCAACTTCAAAGAGATATTGAGGGGGGGGCCACATACCTGGACCCCGATACTCGGGTATCTCCAGAGTCTTATGAAGTAGCCCTTCAAGCCGTAGGGGGAGCTTTAACGGCGGTCGACCAGGTTCTTCAAGGTCGGGTACACACAGCTTTTTGTGCGGTACGCCCTCCGGGTCATCATGCAGAGCCGAATAAAGCCATGGGTTTTTGCCTTTTCAATAATGTAGCCATTGCAGCCCGTTATGCCCAACATACCTATAACCTGGAAAAGATCTTAATTATAGATTGGGATGTACACCATGGCAATGGAACCCAAGATATCTTTTATGAAGATCCCACCGTCTTTTACTTCAGTATTCATCAATATCCCTGGTATCCGGGAACCGGTGGAAGCGAAGAGAGGGGAGCCGGAAAAGGAAAGGGATTTACCTTAAACATCCCTGTACCGGCAGGAACCGGAGATCAGGAATATATATCGGTTTTTAACTCTATTCTGAGGAAGCAGGCTCTGGCCTATGCTCCGGATCTTATCCTCATTTCTGCCGGATTTGATGCCCACCGGGATGATCCTCTCTCCCATACCCGGGTGACCACAGAGGGATTTCGCTCTCTGAGCGAGATCGTTTCGCAAATTGCCCAGGAAAAGTGTGACAGTCGTATTGTGTCCGTGCTGGAAGGAGGTTATAACCTTCAGGCTTTAGCCGAATCTGTGGAAGCTCACCTGAGGGTGTTAAGGCGGGAGGTGTAGGGCAGCCCGTGCCGAACGAACAAGCTGCAAGGCTTCTTCGGTACTCGGAGCAAGGGCCGTGAGATGCCCCATTTTACGGCCTGGGCGAGGAACGCGTTTTCCATACAGATGAAGTTTTACCTCGGGGAAGGCGCAGGCGGCAGCCCAATGAGGTTCACCATTTTGCCAGAGATCACCCAATAAGTTGGCCATTGCAGCAGGGCATAGCTGCCGGGTTGAGCCAAGGGGTAGACCACAAACGGCACGCAATTGCTGCTCAAACTGGCTGGTTATGCAGGCATCTAAGGTAAAGTGACCTGAGTTGTGGGGACGAGGGGCCAACTCGTTAATTAAAAGCTGATCGTTCTGGGTAAGGAAAAATTCGATACAGAGTACGCCGATCACATCCAGTTGCTCAAGCACTTGACGGGCGATTTCCACGGCTTCACGGGCAATTTCAGGCGGTAAGGGGGCCGGCGCAACGGAAATATCCAGGATATGGTTTCGGTGAGTGTTTTGGATGAGCCCATAGTGACTAAAGGCTCCATCGACCCCACGGGCAGCAACCACAGAAACCTCGCACCTGAAATCTATAAACGCTTCAAGAATAGCCTCCTGTCCACCCAGGGCCTGAAAGGCAGATTCGACTTCATCCGGTGAGGTGAGTTTGGATTGGCCTTTACCATCATAACCAAAACCTGCTGTTTTCAGGACTGCGGGGAAACCCAGATCCTGCACGCCTATAAGCAAGTCTTCCAGGGAACGAACCGATCGGAAGGGTGTAACCGGAAATCCGGCTTTGGCTAAGAACGTTTTCTCGCGTAAGCGATGCTGGGTCGTATGTAAAACAAATCCACTGGGTCGCACAGGTACATATTCGGCAGCAGCTTCTGCCGCCGCTGCAGAAACGTTTTCAAATTCGAAGGTTACCACATCTACCCCACGGGCAAAGGTACGTACTGCATCCAGATCCTCATAGGAGGCTACCATCTCAACGTCAGCAATCTGACCGGTAGGGGTATCCTTTTCAGGAGAAAAAGTGTGAATCCGATAACCCATACGTCGCGCAGCAATCGCCAGCATACGTCCCAGCTGACCGCTACCCAGTACACCGATCACTGAACCGGGAAGAATAGGTAGATGCATCTCCAAAATCCTTGCGAACTTTGTATCTTCTCGGTGAACCTTGGGATTTACTTTTTAACCCCAGGGGACACGGAGAAGTTACAAAAAGAGTCCAAAGGGGTTACGTCAGGGCAATGTTTCATTCATCACCCGCCGGGTTTGCTCGGCTCGAAATTGACGGAGCTTCTCCCGTAATTCGGGGCGGTGGTTGGAGAGGATGGCGATAGCCAGCAGGGCTGCGTTGGTGGCACCTGCCTGACCAATAGCCAGGGTACCCACGGGAATACCTGCAGGCATCTGGACAATAGAAAGAAGCGAATCCAGACCCTTTAAGGCTCGACTTTCCACGGGGACTCCCAGTACAGGAATAAGGGTTTGCGCCGCAGTCATACCGGGCAAATGGGCGGCCCCTCCGGCTCCTGCAATAATCACTTCAATGCCCCGTGACTCAGCATTGGTCGCAAACTCTGCCAGCCAGGTCGGCGTTCGGTGCGCAGAAACAATGCGACATTCGTGGGGAACTCCAAATTGGGTCAGGACTTCATCCGCTGCACGCATCGTTTCCCAATCGGACTTACTCCCCATGATAATGGCAACCAGCGGTTTTTCCACCTTTAACGTACGTACCGAGTAATGAATGATTCGGGATGCCTGTAGGACCCTTTCACTCAAGACTCCATACTTCCCCAATATCTTTGCGATAATGCATGCCGTCGAAGTGAATCCTCGTGACGGTTTTGTATACCTTAGCCCTTGCCTCTTCAAGGGTTTTTCCTCGGGCTGTTACTCCTAAGACCCGACCTCCGCTGGTAACTAAGCGGGGAGGACCGGTCGGATCGTCCGGATTCCTTTTATAAGCTGTACCCGCGTGGAAAATCCAGCCATCTTCAGCCTTTAATTCTTCCAGACCAAAAATAGGTTTACCGACCTCGTAGCTCTGGGGATAGCCGCCTGAAGCTAAAACCACACAGATTGTTGAATCCTCCCTCCACTCCAGTTTAACCTTATGGAGTCGGTGTTCGGCAATGGCAAGAAGAACCTCCACCAGGTCTGTTTTGAGCCTTGGTAAGATAACCTGGGTCTCCGGATCTCCAAACCGAACATTAAACTCCAAAACCCGAGGACCTTGCGGGGTCAGCATAAGACCTATATAAAGGATACCCTGATACGTAATCGAATTCGTCTGGAGTCCCCGAATAACCGGAAGAGCTATGCGTTCCATAATCTCATTTTCCCTCTCCGGGGTAAGGAATCGGTTCGGAGAATAAGAGCCCATTCCACCGGTATTGAGTCCCTTATCACCATCGTGGCTTCTTTTGTAATCCCGGGCGGAGGCCAGTGGATAGACGGTGGTTCCATCTGTAAAGCAGAAGAAGGAGAGTTCCTGACCTGAAAGATATTCTTCAATAACGACCTTGTCCCCTGCGCTCCCGAATATTTTGGCTATCATTATCTGATCGATCGTCCGAAGCCCCTCCTCAAGATTTTGCGCGATAACAACGCCTTTACCTGCTGCCAATCCATCTGCTTTGATAACCACAGGATAGGCCCTATGTCGCAAATAGGCTTTTGCAGCTTGGGGATTATCAAAGATTTCATAGGGCGCAGTAGGTATCCCAAAGCGGGTCATAAATTGCTTGGCATAAGCCTTGCTGGCCTCTAATCGGGCACCTGCCCGATCCGGTCCCACAACGGTTAATCCGGCCCGCCTGAATTCATCCACCAGACCCAGCACCAGAGGCTGTTCCGGACCACAAAAGGTTAAATCTATCCGGGCTTTCCTGGCGAAATCTACCAGTTGAGGGATGTCTTCAGCCTTGATCGGAAGACATTCTGCCAGATGAGAGATGCCTGCATTTCCAGGCGCTGCATATAACTTGGTAACTTTAGGGCTTTGGGCAAGCTTCCACACAATCGCATGTTCTCGCCCACCCCCTCCGATAACCAATACTTTCATGTCGGTAAACGCGGAGATACGGAGACAAGGGGACATGGAGATATTTCCCCGTGTCCTCCAGGTTCCCGCGTCTCCTGGTCCCAGCGTTCCTGCGTCTTAAGTTGTTCCCGCGTCACGAATAAAGACCCTTCTACCTTGAACGATCAACCGGTCTTCGGCCAAAAGTTTCAAGGCTTCTGGATAAGCGATATGCTCCTGTTCTAAGATTCTGGCAGACAGAGTTTCTTCTGTATCGGTATCGTAGACAGGAACAGTTCGCTGAATGACAATGGGACCATGATCTACCTCTTCATCGACCAGGTGAACCGTACAGCCTGTAACCTTGACGCCATATTCCAGGGCCTGTCTTTGGGCATGAAGTCCGGGAAAAGCCGGTAAAAGAGAAGGATGGATGTTGAGAATTTTATTGGGATAAGCTCGAATCAACACCGGAGATAGAATTCGCATAAATCCTGCCAGGGCAATAAGATCGATTTGGTTATCCTGTAGAAATCTTAAGAGAAGGCTATCATACTCTTCACGGGTTAGACCTTCTGGAGACAGGTAAAAGGCCTTAATAAAGTTCTGCGCGGCTCGTCTCAGGGCCTGGGCATCTTCCCGGTCCGTAATCACCAAAACGATTTTTGCAGGAATTTCCCCTTTTTTTGTAGCCTCAATAAGGGCCTGCAAATTGGTTCCACGTCCCGAAGCAAAAACGGCGACCCGTTTCATCCTTTGTCCATTGTCCGTTGTCCCTTACCCGGAGTTTGTACTAAAAGTCAAAAACAGCGGGCAACAAACAACGGACAAAGAACATTTTATATTCCCATTTGTTTGCAATTAAACGAATAGCCGGTTATGGCGAGTTCCCGGCTTCGCTCTGGGTTTTGGCTCATAGGGCTCCTCACCATGACAAATTACCCTCTGGAAGGCAAAGGGATATCAGTACAGAATCTCCACCTTCTTTTCACCCTCCAGGATCTTCCCGATTGGCCTGATTTCTTTAAATTGCTCGACAATTGAATTTGCTGTTTGGACATCGGTAACGAGAGCCATTCCGATACCCATGTTAAACGTTCGAAACATTTCTTCGGTTGAAATTTGACCCAGGGTCTGAATCAACCGGAAGATGGGAAGAACAGACCAGGAATGGCTATCGATGAGGGCCTGACATCCTTTCGGAAGAATCCGACCCAATTTCTCCGGAAAACCCCCTCCGGTGATATGGCTGATTCCTTTAATGGAATATCTTCCCAGGAGTTCCTGAACAAGGTCCACATAGATGCGGGTGGGCTTGAGAAGTTCGCAGGCAAAAGTATTGGAAAGTTCGGTGGAGTATTGGGTCAGGTCAATGGCGTTCATTTCCAGGAGTACTTTTCGGACCAAGGAGTAGCCGTTACTGTGAATACCACTGGCGGGAATTCCCAGGATCTTATCTCCCGGTTGGATCCGGCTGGGGTCTATGATTTTACTTCGATCAACTATCCCTACCGCAAAACCCGCCAGATCATACTCTCCAGCCTCATAAACCCCCGGCATTTCGGCGGTCTCTCCAGCAATAAGAGCCATATGGGCCTGTCGACAGCCTTCTACAATTCCGGCAATGATAGCTTTCCCCTGTTCCAGCTCTAATCGACCGGTGGCAAAATAATCCAGAAAGAAGAGGGGCCTGGCTCCGCAGGTAATCAAATCGTTAGCACACATGGCTACCAGGTCTATGCCGATTGTTTCATGATAGTTAACCATCTGGGCAATCTTAAGTTTTGTACCGACACCGTCCGTCGTCGCCACCAAAACAGGTTCGCCAATTCCGGAGAGATCCAGTGAAAATAATCCCGAAAATCCCCCTAACTCCGTTAGCACGCCAGGGCTAAAGGTAGATTGCACCAACTCTTTGATCTCCTGGACAAAACGATTCCCTTTTTCAACGTCCACACCGGCAGTTCGGTAAGTAATCACTGAACCAGGGGCCATGCGCCTTGAGCAACTAAGCACTCCCTACTCGTTAATTGCCCACTGCGCATTGCTAATGGCTACAGGATATTGTCCTGTAAAACAGGCATCGCAATAGGAATGCTTATTTCCTTTTACAGCAGCCCGGAGTCCCTGCAGGGAAAGATATTGAAGACTATCTACCCCCAGGAAATCTTTTATTTCCTCTAAAGAATGGGTCGCCGCGATGAGCTGGTTTCGATCTGGAGTATCTATGCCGAAGAAACAAGGATATCGGATGGGAGGGGAGCTGATTTTGAGATGAACTTCTTTGGCCCCTGCTTTTCGGATTAATTTGATCAACTGCTTGCAGGTAGTCCCCCGGACGATAGAATCATCCACTACAATAACCCGTTTGCCTTGCAAAGCTTCTTCAATGGGGTTCAATTTAATCTTTAACCTTAAATCTCGAATCTCCGGAGAGGGTTGAATAAAGGTCCTCCCCACATAATGATTCCGGGTTAGTCCCATTTCATAAGGTATTCCAGATTCACGGGCAAAACCAATGGCTGCTGCAACTCCTGAATCCGGCACAGGAATAACTACATCGGCTTCCGTTTTCGATTCTCTAGCCAACTGGGCTCCCATTCGAATTCGGGCCTGATAAACACTTTGGTTAAAGATATGGCTGTCGGGTCTTGCAAAATAAACCAATTCAAAGATGCAAACACTTTCTTTTTTGGCCGAAAACCTGGAGGATTCCAATCCTTTAGAGCTGATTTTAATCATTTCTCCGGGCTCGATTTCCCGGATAAACTCAGCCCCTAATAAATCTAAGGCACAGGTCTCCGAAGCTAAAATATAAGAGCCTTCCAGATTACCCAAAATGAGAGGCCGAAATCCATTTGGGTCCCGAATCCCATAGAGCACCCCATTATACAATAAAACCAGAGAATAGGCTCCTTTAACCTGAGCTAAAGCCTCTTGAACCCGCCCTTCAAAGCTTTCCTGTCTTGATTTGGCAATAAGATGGGCAAAAATTTCCGTATCCGTTGTGGTTTGAAAAATAGAGCCTTCTTCTTCTAACCTTTTAAACAATTCCTGGGCATTGACCAGATTTCCATTATGGGCAATAGCCAGTCTTCCCCTTGAGAACTGTACAATAATGGGTTGAATATTTCTTTTATTGCTATCCCCACAGGTTGAATAGCGAACATGCCCAATGGCCACCTTCCCCTTCAATCCTTCCAGATCTCGTTCATTGAAGACTTTAGAAACCAGACCCATCCCTTTATGGAAGTGAGTTTCATTCCGGCTACCATGAACAACGATTCCGGCGCTTTCCTGCCCTCGATGTTGTAATGCATAGAGTCCGTAATAGGTTAAATGAGCAACATCGGTCGTTTCAGGTGATCCATAGATACCAAAGATTCCACACATGCTTAGCTTTGCTGGCAGTAAGTTCTGGGTGGGGGGAAAAAAGCCGCCCACTACTTACTGTCTGCTAATCCCCGCTTTCCGGTCCAGACTTCTCTGAGTTTAGATACAGGTAAACGAATCCAATCATTGATCTGAAAGATTCCACTGTCTGTCACCTTACCCAATACGGTTATAGGGACCTGAAAGCTATAAGCAATTTCTTGAAGTTTTTCCAGATTCAAGGGGCTTAAACTCACAACAATCCGGGCCTGGTCTTCTCCAAACAGCAAAAAGTCCCATCTCAGGGGATCGGTAAGCTCGATGGAGATACCTGGTAAATGAGGATTCTTTTCTTTACCCCGTCCGGTCAAACAGGACTCTGCCAGGCAAATAGCCAATCCACCCTGGGAGGTATCGTGAGCCGACTTGATAAGACCTGAGCGAATCGCCTTCAGACAGGCTTGTTGAAGCGCTTTTTCTCTTTGTAGATCTAGAGAAGGTCCTTCCCCCAGGACACGTTGATGGATAATCTTTAAATACTCACTGCCACCGATCTCACCTTTATTTTCCCCGAGAAGGACGATCAGGTCCCCCGGATCTTTAAAACTTTGTCCGGTAATATAACCAACCTCTTCAATCAGTCCCAACATTCCGATGATAGGAGTAGGATAAATGGCCTTTCCGTTTGTTTCGTTATAGAAACTGACATTTCCTCCTATAATAGGAATACCTAAAGCCGTACAGGCCGTTTTGAGGCCTTCGATGGTTTCCACAAACTGCCACATGACTTCGGGTTGCTCCGGGCTACCAAAGTTCAATCCGTCGGTGATGGCAATGGGTTCGGCTCCTACACAGACCACATTACGGGCAGCCTCTGCTACGGCAATCTGTGCACCTCGCCTCGGATTTAGATAGCAATACCGCCCATTACCGTCTGTCGTCAAAGCAATGGCCTTTTCCCTTTTCAGTTTTCCGTTCTCGCGTTCTTCTATCCCTTCCGCCGTCTTCGTAGTTTCAACTTTTCGGATCCGAAGAACGGCTGCATCTCCTTCTTCCGGGCGTAGAATCGTATTGGCAAGGATGGTGTGATCGTATTGTTGATAGATCGGGCGCTTACTTCGAATATTGTCGGAACCCAGGAGAGTCAGGAAGACTTCTTCAGGGTTTGCAGGTAGAGGAATCTTCTCCAGATCCAGGTTGGCGGTTTCTTTCAAATAATCAGGCTTCACGAAAGGCCTTCGGTAAAGGGGTGCTTCATCGGTCAGGCTGCTTATCGGAATTTCTGCTACCACCTGCCCTTTCAGATAAATCTGGAGTAAGGCCTGTTGATGGGGTGCTTCGGCTCCGGTAACCTCTCCAATAACGGCAAATTTTAAGTCCCACTTTTCAAAAATCTCCCGGGCTTTATTTTCATAGCCTTTTTTAACTACCATCAACATGCGCTCCTGGGACTCGGAGAGCATGATTTCATAGGGGGTCATTCCGGATTCCCGTAAGGGGACCTGATCCAGATAGATTTTCATTCCCGTACCGGCCCGTGCAGCCATTTCCGAGGTAGAGCATGTCAAACCGGCAGCACCCATGTCCTGGATTCCGACCAGATAACCGCTCTCATAAAGTTCCAGACAAGCTTCCAGCAATTTTTTTTCTGTAAAAGGATCTCCGATTTGAACGGAAGGTCGGTCTTCCATGGACTTTTCGCTCAACTCTCTGGAGGCAAAGGCGGCCCCGTGGATCCCATCACGACCGGTAGGGGAGCCTACAATAATGACCGGATTTCCAATACCTTCAGCTCGACCCCTTTGCACACGATCCTGTCGCAGGAGACCCACGGCCATCACGTTGACCAGAGGATTTCCGTTATAGCAGGGTTCAAAATAAACCTCTCCCCCGACCGTTGGGACGCCAAACGGATTTCCATAGCCAGCAATTCCTGCTACCACTCCTCCCAGAAGGTATCGGGTCTTTGGATTTTTCAAATCCCCAAACCGCAGGGAATTTAAAACCGCAATGGGTCGGGCTCCCATGGTAAAAATATCCCGTAAAATACCCCCAACCCCGGTAGCGGCCCCTTGATAAGGTTCCACGAAAGAAGGGTGGTTATGGCTTTCGATTTTCATGACAACGGCCAGTCCATCTCCAATATCGATAACCCCGGCATTTTCCCCGGGACCTATGAGCACGCGACTCCCCTGGGTAGGAAGACTCTTTAACCAGAAACGAGAGGATTTATAGCTACAATGTTCCGACCACATGACCGAAAAAATCCCGAGCTCCGTTATATTCGGTTCCCTTCCCAAAAGAGTTTTTATCTTTTCGTATTCTTCTGGAGAAAGACCCTGGGCCTGGATGACTTCCGGGGTCACCTTTATCTCGTTAAGGTTCATGGTAATTTTTTCCGAAAAGCGTTTCGGGATCCCTGGTAAGGGCTTTATATCTGGCTACCAATCGGGCCAGCTCCTCTTCAGTCCTGGGCCTGGCCTCCAATCTCATATTATTGGCTTGAAGCAAGAGATCCCGCAGATAAGAATATAGGGAGCAAATGGCTAGAATATTCCGGGACGCCTGCTCAATCTCTTCTTCGGTCATTCCTTCATAAAAAGTCTCGCTAAAATCCCCTAAACCTGCCTTAAATTCATCCCAGGTCCCCTCAGCTTCCAGATTCCTTTTGATATTCGGCAGGTAAACCTGCAAAACATTCATAAGTAGAAAAGCAGGGATATCGTTGACCATAGTCCCTTAACCTTTACGGTGATGCCAGTTAACCATAGAAGAAAAAACCCGGGCACCCATACCGTCCCCAATCAAAGAGTCTACATTCCGTTCGGGATGAGGCATAAGACCTACGACATTTCCTTCTTTATTGGCAATTCCGGCAATATTATGGAGAGAACCGTTGGGATTCCACTCCTCTTCAACTTTCCCTTCGGGGGAAACATACCGAAAAATGATCTGACCGTTGATTTCCAATTCTTCTAACGTCTTTGGATCGGTGTAATAGTTTCCTTCGGAATGGGCAATGGGAAGGGTTATCACCTGGTTTTTCTCATAGTCCAGGGTGAAAGGCGTGGTGTTCTGCTCGATTTTTACATAGACATCCTTACAGATAAATTGCAATGTGCGGTTTTTCATCATCGTTCCCGGTAATAAGCCACTTTCCAGGAGAATCTGAAATCCATTACAAATTCCCAGGACCAGTCCTCCACTTCGGGCAAAGTTGATGATACTGGGCATGATTTTGGAAAACCGTGCAATAGCCCCGGCCCTTAGATAATCTCCATAACTGAATCCTCCGGGGAGAATAATCCCGTCGTAATTTCCCAGCTTTGTCTCCTTGTGCCAGATGTACTCCACCTGCTGGCCTGTAACCTGTTGGAGGGCCTGGTAGGTATCCTGATCACAATTGGATCCCGGAAAAACAACGACACCGAATTTCATGATAAGGTAAATTCATATTGCTCGATGACCGGATTAGCCAGCAGTTCCTGACACATTTTATGGACTTGCTGCTCTGCCTCTTCCCTGGAAACCGAATTTAATTGGATTTCGATAAGTTTACCAACCCGGGTCTCTCGAACATTTTGATAACCTAAGTTCTGTAAAGCCTCCTGAATGGTTATTCCTTGAGGGTCTAAAACCCCTTTTTTAAGGGTGATATAAATTTTAGCCGTCAGCATGGAAAACAGGAACCAGAAGCCGGAGTCAGAATTCAAAAGTTATCAGTTATTCTGAAGGCCGACTCTGAAGGACTGATTCCTGATTTATCACTTTAGAAAGCCGGTGATAAACCTCTTCATAGGCCTCGATGACTTCTCCTAAGTCTTGCCGGAATCGATCCTTATCTAATTTTTTTCCGGTATACTTATCCCAAAATCTACAGGTATCCGGAGATATCTCATCCCCCAGGAGAATTTCACCCCGATATCGACCAAATTCCAGCTTGAAGTCCACCAGGATCAGGTCAGCCTGGTCACATACCGGAACCAACAGGTTATTAACCTCTAAAGCTTGTTTACGGAGTTGGGAGAGTTCTTCTGAACTGGCCAGTTTAAGAACTCGTGCATGATCCTCATTGATTAAAGGGTCGTGTAGAGGGTCATTTTTATAATAAAATTCCACAACCGGAGGGCTCAAAATCTCTCCTTCTTTCAGACCGATTCGTTTGACTAAACTTCCGGTAGCCCGGTTTCGAACGATGACTTCGATGGGGATCATCTGAAGTTTTTTCGCCAGAAAGGTTCGTTCATCCAGTTCCCGAATAAAATGGGTTTTGATTCCTTTTTTTTCTAGATACCGGAAGATGAGACAGGTTATTCGAGCATTGTAAAAACCCTTTTGAGGAATTTTATCCTTCTTTAAACCATCAAAAGCCGTTGCATCATCCTTGAAGAAGATAGAAACTTCTTGGGGGCCTTCCTGATCCTTAACGATCTTAGCCTTGCCTTCATAGATGGTTTGTACCATTTAGCTTCCTCCCCGTTGAGAAGGTTCTTTGGGATTCTGTTACAACATAAAGATAGGGAGAAAATAGCTCCCTGTCAACCAATAGAAATCAAAATCCTGAAGTCTTAGGCTGACCTTGAGGAACCAAAGTTTAAAGTCATAAAGTAACATTTTTTACCATAAAAAGATCTCTGATCCGACCTAAACGAAATAAAAGTATAATTCAAGTTAATTTTGTTGATTTTTTAGCGAAATTAATTAATATTTTATTATAAGACCTGTTTAAAAGGAAGGTTTAAAGTGGGGGTCTATAGAATAAGCGTTTATAGGATGAGAGAGGGTTTTTATGGGAAAAGCTCGGATTCTGGCTGTAGAGGATGAAGCAGATATTCTGGAGTTTTTAAAAGAATTCCTGATCAGTGGGGGTTATGAAGTTGCAACGGCGTTGAGTGGCGAACAGGCGCTTCAATTGTTAAATGGCCAGAAGTTTGATCTTTTGGTCGTTGATTTGAAGATGCCCCGAGTCAATGGACTGGAGGTTATAAAGAGAGCCCGAGAGTTAGATCCAAATATCTTGGGTATTTTGATAACCGGGGATTTTACTTTTAGCGGGAACTTACAAGAGCTGGGGCATGCAGGTATCTATAGCTGGCTGTTCAAACCCTTAGGAGATATCAATCAATTACTCTTAATGATTCAAAGAGCTTTGGAGTATCAAGATTGTCAACGGGAAATAAAGAAGCTTAAAGACGAACTTAAAGTTTTAAATCAGACTCCTTCCACTCAATTAGAAGGACTATCCTTCCTTTCTGAAGAGGTTACCAAACATATCCGATACGAATTACAAAATTACCTTTCCCTGATCAGAACTTTTATAACTTACCTGACGAAAAAATTAGAAGATACCGATGAGGCTATTCGAAAACATCTTGAGCGGTTGGATCGGCAAACGAATTTATGTGAAAAAACCATCCTGAATCTCCTGGAGCCTCCTAAGAAAAAAGAGCGAATCTAAATTGAAGAATTTCTACACCCCTTAGGAATACCCCGTTTTAACTCCGTCTACCTTTTTAATCTTAAAATCCCGGTTTTCCGTACAGGGGCTATGCAATTTTTGAAAAAAGCCCTATTCTATATACATAGGAGAGGATAATGAGTTATGGCTGAGAAAGATTATTATAAAATATTAGGTGTATCAAAGACAGCTTCAGAAGAAGAAATTAAGAAAGCCTATAGAAAATTAGCCCGCAAGTACCATCCAGATGTGAACCCTGGAGATAAAAAGGCTGAAGAGAAGTTCAAAGAGATTTCAGAAGCCTATCAAGTCCTCAGTGATCCAGAAAAGCGGAAGCAGTATGATCAATTAGGGTTCGAAGCCTTTTCCAGAGGATTTGGTACCGGAGGATACCAATGGCGACCCCCGGATTTTTCTTCTATTTTTGAGGACCTGGGTATAGGGGGAACCCGAGGTTCTCGGGTGAGGGATTTTTCCGATCTCAGTGATCTTTTCGGGGATCTGTTTGGCGGAGGACGTAGGAGTACAACCTACTCTCCAACCCCGGTACCGGGTGAAGATCTGGAATACACGCTGGAGCTGAGTTTTGAGCAAGCTGTACGAGGTACCACAACCCGAATTCACCTTTCTCGGGAAGCACCCTGTGAAGAGTGCAATGGAACAGGAATCCAGAGAGGTAGAGGAATGGAAATTTGCCTGGAGTGCGGTGGAAGCGGGCGTGTACGCATCGGCCAGGGGCCTCTGAACTTTTTTCAACCCTGCCCCCGATGTGGTGGAAGCGGAAAGGTCAACACCTATGCCTGTACTCGATGTAAAGGGGTTGGAACCGTTCATAAGGAAGAAAGTATCGATGTTAAAATTCCTCCCGGCGTAGATACCGGGTCCAGAGTTCGCGTGGCCGGTAAAGGAAATTCAGGACGAAATGGAGGACCCAGCGGGGATTTATACATTATTACCCAGGTTCGACCCCATCCGTTCTTTGAAAGAAAAGGAGATGATCTCTACTGCGAAGTGCCTATAACGGTAACCGAAGCAGCCCTGGGGGCTAAAATCGAAGTCCCCACGTTAGATGGGAAAACCCTTTTAACCATACCGGCTGGAACCCAAAGTGGTCAGGTTTTCAGACTTCGGGGCAAGGGGGTTCCGCACTTGAAAGGGGGAGGGGCGGGAGATCAATATATTAAGGTTAAAATTGTTCTTCCGCCTTCTTTAGATTCTTACTCCCTGGATCTGTTAAAGGAATTTGAGAGACGAAATCCTTACAATCCTAGACTGAACCTGGTAAGGTAAAAAGGAGAACTTTGGATCATGGATGCTAAACCGACTTATGTTACTTTAGCCAGGGTCGTGGAGGTCTGCCAGATTGAGCCTGACTTGCTTCTCCTTTATGAATCTGAAGGGCTTATTTCCCCTCAACGAAATGAAGAGGGCGAAATACTTTTCTCGGAGAGAGATCTCCGCCGATTAAGCACTATTATCCAGCTTACCCGGGACCTGGAGGTTAATCTGCCGGGAGTAGAAGTTATCTTAGGAATGATCGAACGTATGGAGCTGTTACAAGAACAGCTTTATGAAATTTTTAAATACCTTTCCCAAGAAATGAAAAAGCAGCTATCCCGCTAAGAAAGCCTAAAGTCTACTCCTTAGGAATACCAGCCGGTCCAAGGGTACCAAGTTAAGGGCTAAAATTCCCCGAGGACGACCGGTGGATGGCTAAAAAATTCTAAGAAACGCCATGTATTGCTTCTTTACCCTTCTGTTCCTAATTCCCCTAACCGGCTATGGGCTCCTGCTGTTTCCTTCAAAGTATCGGCAACCGCTAGATTCAGAAAGCTCACCTGCCTCCTCGATAGATCCAAGGGGGTCTTTTTAGGATTTGGGCTTAGACAGACCGGTAAGCAACTTATGCAAGGCGGCTAAATCCACGGGTTTGGTAAAATGGTAATCAAATCCGGCTTCTCGGGATTGACGTTTATCTTCCTCCTGACCGTATCCGGTTAAAGCAATCAATACCAGATCAGGTAAGTTAATCTGCTGCCGGAGTTGTCGGGCCACCTCATAACCGTCCTTTCCGGGAAGACCGATATCTAATATTACGATTTCCGGTTGATAGGCCAATCCTACCTGGAGGGCCATCAAGCCATCGTGTACAATCTGAACTTCATATCCCCATAGCTCCAATAGTTCGCCTAAAGATTTTGAGGCATCCATATTGTCGTCGACGACGAGGATACGTTTCGATCTTATTGTTTCCGACTCGGAATTTACAGGCTCTAGATTTTGAGTTTGGGATTCAGGATGGTGTAGAGCCGGCAGGCGTATCACGAATTCGCTTCCCTGACCCGGACCCGGACTATGGGCCGATACTTTCCCGCCATGCATTTCGACTAAACTCCGTACCAGCGTGAGTCCGATTCCAAGGCCTCCTTGGGTACGATCTAGAGATTGATCGACTTGAATAAATAGGTCGAAGATGCGGGATAACATCTCTGGGGGAATACCCATTCCTGTGTCCCGTATGCGGATTACTACTTCGTTCTCCTCCCGGGTACCCATTAGCCAGATACGACCTCCCGGAGGGGTGTATTTGGCTGCGTTGTTCAAGAGATTGATCAAAATTTGCCTCAATCGAACCGGATCGGCTTCTAGCTTTAAGGGCTCTTTGGGCAGAGAAATAAGCAGCTCATGTTTGCGGGCTTCGATAAGAGGGCGGCTGGTCTCTACGGCACCAACTACAATGGTTGCCAGATCCAGAGGCTCTTTGTTTAACTGAATTTTACCCTGCGTGATTCGTGAAACATCCGATAAATCATCCAGAAGACGGACTATATATTGGGCTTGCCGCTCTAATATGTCCAGGGATCGCTTGAGGATCGGATCGTCGATCTGGCGTAAACGTATGATCTCAAGGGAATTAAGGATAGGGGCCAGGGGATTACGCAGTTCATGGGCCAGCATAGCCAGAAATTCATCCTTACGCCGATTAACCTCTTGGACTTCATGAAGCAACCGGGCATTATCAATAATGATGGCAGCTCTTTGGGTAAAATCCTCGGCCAAGGCCAAATCCGTAAGATCGTAATGACGACCAGAGTCTGCTGATACGAAGGTTATAACCCCCAGGGTCCGCCCACGAGCCCTTAAAGGTATATGCATAGAGGACTTGATCTCTAATTTTTGAAGTATACTCAGATGTTTCGCGTCTAAGGCATATTTCGTTGCAAGGAGCTCATCGGTTATCTCCGGATAAATTTCAGATCGGCCGGTTCGCAGGACATTTACAATGGGATGTTCTTTACCTAGATGGGGAACATAGGATTTCTGAAGTTCCTGGAGCAAAGGGAGTTTCGATGGATTTACATGGGCTATGGCTGATCGGTGAAGGACCTGGTCCTCTGTGATTATATCGATAAGGCAAAAATCACAGAGGTAAGGAACGGGCAGATGGGCCAACTTCTCCAGGCTATTTTCATAATCCAGGGAGGTCACAAGTTGAGTACTTGCTTCCGTAAGAAAGGTAAGGCGTTTTTGTGCCAACTCCAGTTCAGTCCGTGCAGTTTGTTCCCGCACACTGGTTATCAGTAGCCGTTCGTTAATCTCACGAATCTCTGAAGTAATCTGCTCCGCGTGCTCATGGGCCAGAACCTGTTCGGTTGTATCATTGATCTGTATGATAAGTCCTTCAGGATCCCCTTGAGCATTTCGGATAGGCCAGACGGTGTAAGTCCAGTAAATAGTTCCTCGCTGGGGATGGATATGGGCTCGGTTTATAAGAAAGGCCGCTTCGCCGGTATGATAAACCTGATCGAGAAGGGTTAAGGAATCCCGGGACAAAGATTCCGGGAAGGCTTCAGCCAGGGGACGTCCTACTAAATCTTCCTTGTTTTTACCAGATAAACGACAGAAGGCTAAATTGACATAACTAACCCTATGGGTTTCCCCTTGAACAATAATTATGGCCAGGGGGGAATCCTCCAGTATAAGACGGCAGGAAGCTATCTTTTCGGTCAAGCTAAAAGATCCCTCCAAGGTCGAACTTTCCACATTGGGTAAATAGCTTCCCTTTTCGGCAGTATGTTTATTCTTCTCCATAATCTGTTTGCTGCTTACCAAGCCGTAGCTTATTTTTTACACAAGGGGACGATAGAGAATTCGATCTCCTTCTTCTACCTTCACAGCATATCGAAGCGTTAGAAGTCTATCCAGGGCGCGGGCCAGATCTGGAGGGTCCAAGGCAGTCCGTTGAGCCAACATAGTAGCCGAGGTTTCCCCTAGCTTCAGGAGCGTCTGTAATACCCTCATTTCCTGATCTATCAGACCCGGATAAGGAAACTGCTTTAAGATTTCCTGGGGTTGAGAGATACCGGAAATAATCCCCTGGTACCCTTTGAGGATCTCGCCTACTACCAGGCCCTGGGAGGTGATTTCATAGACCCTAAGGTCTTTACTATGGGGACTGTTTCGCATCTTCACAACCGTGATAACCTTTTTAAGTTGACCGTCCATTTCAATATAACGCTGTAAGATTATATCGTCGGTTAAAAAAGAGATTACATAGGGATTGAGCCGTAACTCATTATAAATGCCATCCCTTTCAAGGGTCATCAGCACGGTAACCCCATCCTCGGTGAGGGCCTCTACCATCCGGTATAAGGATTCCTGGAACTCCTTACGGAAAGTAGGTGCCAGGGCTACCTCGAAGCCGGATAGGGAGTTTATGACGACGCGCCTGGCGGCTATTTGCTCGACCGCTTTTTGGATCTTTTGAAGGGCTTCATCCGGTAAAAGGTCTATTTGACGCAAATACAGAATTCTCAGGCGATCTTGACGAATCATCTCGGCCAGGTCAAAGCCAAACGCTTTAGCCCGTTCCAGATACCTCTGAGGGCGTTCTTCAAAGAGAACAACGACGCCTGGCTCTCCTTGCCGGAGTCCTTCATGGATAAACTGAGTGGCCAGCACCGTTTTACCCGAACCTGAAGGTCCTGCCAGGATGACAGAATCTCCTAGTGGAATTCCTCCGTTCATCATCTCATCCAACCCCGGTACCCCTGTGGAAATCCGTTCCGATGGGATGGGTCTTTTTTCTTCCTTAATCGGCTTCACCATGCGTGGAAAGACTTTTAAGCCATTCTGGGTAATGCGGAAGGTATGCATGCCTAACAAAGGGGCCTGCCCCCGCATTTTTATTACCTGAAGTTTACGGATTGTGGAGTTACACTCTACACTTTGAAAGAGCCAAAGAATACCGTCGGCTACGGTGAATACGGGACTTTGGCGGATTTCTTCATCTGGATACTCTCCTACCAGAAACGTCGTAGCTTGCCAAGTAGTAAGATATAAAGCCAGGCGCTGAATGAAGTTTTGTAATTCGGTCTCACCGGTCCTGACCCCCTTTACGGCCTGGACCACTGTACGAAAGGAGTCCACCACAACAATACTGGGACCGATCTTTTCAACCTCCCGTACGATACTTTCCAGCACCTTACTCAGATCTTTATCCAATACTTCCTGACTTAAATTAATAAAGTGGATACTGGAATCTACTTTATTTAAGTCGAAGAAGTTAAACTGTTGCTGATAACGCAACATTTTAATAGGTGGCTCACCCAGTACCGTGAAGTAAAGGGCGGGTCGATCTGGAGAGGTATTGGCAAACATAATCTGATGAGCGAGAGTCGTTTTTCCCGTTCCCGGCCCGCCGGCAATGAGATTGAAGGAGTACTCTGGAAGACCTCCCCCTAATACCTGGTCAAGTCCCGGTACCCCTGTGGGTAACGTACGTATAATCACCTTTTGCCTTTCAGTCATGCCTTACCACCCCTATAAGCCGGAACTCACATCATCCAGGGTAACTTCCGGCCATGTCTTACGTATCAAGCGTAGGGCCAGATCCTTACCGATAAACGTGATCAATAATCCAATAAAATTAGCTAACACGGCCACCAGGCCCTCACCCACCAGAACAGGATCCCGGTCCTGTACCGCTTCAAGTATCCCTTTTAAACATTCCCCTGCTTGGGGTTCACTTTCAACTCGCCGTAAGAAGGGAAATTCCGTCTTTGCCAAGTTTAAGGAACGCATGAGAAGTGCTTGAAACCCTGCCAAGCCAACGAGTCTAACCATCTGGTGATATAACTTCTGACAGGCATGATCTGCAGCCTTTGCCAGATCTTCAGAGCCTTGAAGCCCCCCGGCTTCGTAAGTAAGGAGCCGCTGTGCCATTTCCTTGGCTCCCGATGAGCCCTGTCTCATATGCCCTCCTCTTCCGTTGCTTCTTTCCCCCTTCACATCCTATGGAGAAACTGGCATAACTCTACCCCTTAAGCCACCTGGTAACCCGGTCCTTTATCCTTTCAGGTAGTTTTTCCCCCTTTGCAGCGACCCTTCCACCTTCCATCAAATTTTTAGCGGTTTCGCCAAATCCTGGTCACAAAGATACCTAAAGATATCCAAACCGAATAGTTCTGTCAACAAATTCTTTTTTCCTTTTTGTTTTTACCAATTTTTACAGTATCCCGCGACTTCCCTCCAGGGTGAGGAGGAGATTCCCATAGGAATCTATCTCTACCCTTACTTGAGGAGGAACCACAGTGGTAGAATCTTCCTGTTCGATCAGAACAGGACCCTGAAGGATAGTTCCAGATGGTAAGCAAGAACGTTCATAGACAGGGGTATCGATAAAATGGTCATGAAAGTAAACCGGGCGAGTACCTGGGGTGGGAGAATTGGAGGGTGAAGAAATACAGAGGTAAGGGATTGTTTCTGCCAGGGTTTCATTCCCCCAGGGCTTTATCTCTCCATTCTTTTCCAGGCGGGGACAGGTAAGGATGGTTCGGAATCGTTTAATTTCTATGGGAAATTCAGGAGTCCATTCCCCAACGTATTTTCGGTATATTTCTTCGAAGCGACGCCGTAATTCTTCCTCCTGCATGTGGGGATCCCAATGAGAAATCCAAATTCCATGGGATTGACCCTGGTAACCCATCTCGACCTCACAGAGGATATCCCCATGATCCGAAGAGATATCCTCACGTTTCAGTTTTTCTCTGGCCAGATTCTGGTGGGTGAAGAAGAGGGAGGATAATTTCTCCAGGGTTTTCGCATTAAGCGGACCGTGGAGGGCTTGCTCAAAGATGTATTTATCTTCTGCCATCATACATCCGTAGGCCGAGAAGGCTCCCGAGTAAGGGGGGATAATAACCCTGGGAATTCCTACTTCCTGGGCCAGAAAGGCCGCATGGAGGGGTCCGGCACCTCCAAAAGCAACCAGGGTAAAATCCCTGGGACTATAGCCTCGGGAAATAGTTAAGGTTCTCAAAAGACCTGCCATATTTTGATTGACAACTTCAAGAATAGCAAAAGCTGCTTCTTCCACACTCATCCCCAAACTTGCTGCCACCTGATTCTTCACAGCCTCCTTTGCCAACTGAAGATTAAGAAGGACACCGCCGGATTTTAAAATGGGGGATTGGGGATTCATTCTGCCCAGGATCAAATTGGCATCTGTTACTGTCGGTTTGACTCCTCGACGCCCGTAGCAAGCCGGACCCGGTTTAGCTCCGGCGCTTTGGGGTCCAACTCTTAGATAGCCGTTCTGATCTATCCAGGCAATACTTCCACCCCCCGCTCCGATCGTTGTGATATCCAACATGGGAAGCCGTAAGGGAAGTCCGAAATCCAGGTCTTTCCCATCAATTAAGGTAGGAATTCCTTCCACGATGACCGAAACATCACAACTCGTTCCACCCATGTCGCAAGACAGGAGATTCCGATAGCCGGTTTGTCGGGCCAAATGACAGGCGGCGATGACCCCTCCCGCCGGACCTGAAAGGATGGTACTGGCCGGGAACCTTCTGGCTTCTGAAAGAGACATCACCCCTCCATAGGAGTTCATCAAAACCATCTGTCCTTGAAAAGACCTCTGAGATTCGACGGTTTTGAGTTGAGCCGGGGTCTGGTCGGAGTTTTGTTGGGGAGGAAGCGAGGAGAGGTGGGTTTCGAGCTCCTTTTCTATTCCTTCCAGATACCGATGGATAAGGGGCTGTACATAGGCATGGATAACAGCGGTGGAAGTACGTTCGAACTCTCCGGGCAAGGATAAAATTTCTGAAGAAGTCAGGATATACTCGTTAGGCCAGAAAGTCTTGAGAATCTGCCTGGCTTTTTCTTCATTGGCAGGATTAAGGTAAGAATGGAGAAAGCTGATGACCACCGCCTCAACCCCCGCTTCCTGAAGAAATTTTCCCGCTTTAAGAATCTGCTCCTCTTCAACCTCTTTAAGGATCTCCCCTTCAGCCGTGGTTCGCTCTTCGACCTCTAATCTCCATTCCCGTGGGATTAAAGGCTCAAAATCCCCTTTGAGTCCATACTGGTGCGGACGTTCTCCACGCCGGAGTTCTAAAATATCTCGAAATCCTTTTGTGGTAATCAGGCCACAGGCAGAACCATTTCGCTGAATAAGTGTATTGGTGGCGACGGTCGTGCCGTGAACAATTCGGCTTATTTCGGTTAAAGGAACCTGGCTCTTCTCCAGGGCCTTTATCAGCCCAATCCCCTGATTTTCCGGAGTAGTCGGAACTTTCACCATGACTATTTTTCTTGACTCTGGGTTCCAAACCATTAAATCGGTGAAAGTTCCCCCCACATCGATTCCCATTATCCAATTGGATTGACCCATACCTGACCTTCAGATTTCAAACCCACTCGATCTTAGGAATCAAGGAGAGATCAAACCGGTCCAGGGTTTTTGCTTTGAGAGCTTGAACCTGGGACAGGCAGATTTGGACCTTATTCAAGAGCTGAGAGAGCTCAATACCCTGATAGACCGGTCTAAAACCCTCCAGCTTGAGGAGTCCTTTGGACAGTTGACTTTCGGCCCCGGCATAATTTTCATTGAGCAGATGATAAAAACCCACGGCCAGATGGATAAGTCCCTGGTAGAAAAACCGATCCTGGATGGCTTCCATCCATATTTCTTCCAACGTATCATGGCACTCGAAGTAATGCCCGGTGTTAAATTCTTCAACAGCTTTAACGAATCGATCCATGGGTTAGAAGAGACCCTCTTTAGACTAATTTCTTACAAAATATCTTATATTGGAAGAACGGAAAAAGTTAAATTTTCCGACAGGTTTAATGACCGGATTTATCGGTCAGGAAAGAGTCCTTGGGTTCCCTGCTTACCGGACTATTCTTAGATTCGTTTTCGGATAAGTTTTGCAGGGACACCGGCTACAATGGAAAAAGATTCTACGTCCTCCAGAACCACTGCTCCGGCACCCACAATGGTACCGGGTCCTATTTTAACGCCATCTAGGACTTTGACATCGGCTCCCAGCCAGCACCCATCGCCAATAACTACGCCACCTTTTGAGTAAGAACCTTGCTGAATGGGTGGCATATCAGTTCGATGGAAATAATACATGGAACCTCCTATATAACAATTCGCCGCGAATAATACATCCGATCCAATATCGATACGACTCACAGAGTAGAGGCTACAGTTAGCTCCAAAATTGGTGTTATCTCCAACCCTCAGAAAGCCTTCCTTACAGCTTAAAATGCAATTTCGGCTGATCAATACGTTGTTTCCCAGAATAAAATCCCCCTCTTTGCACCCCTTGGCATCTAGCAGGCAGTAGTCATCGATGATAACATTATGACCGATTTTTATTTTGTGGGGATGTCGCAAGGTTAGATAGCGACCAAACACCACCCCGTGACCTACCTGGGCAAACAGAGAGCGATAAAAAATCTGGCGGAGGAGAAAACCCACGGCTCCCGGCAAGCCACCGAGGAGGGAGGTGATCAATTCATATCGGATCAGAGAAAAAACATCTTCTTTCCCGACCACGGTATTCCGGTATTTCTGGATTGCGGATTTTCGGATATCCGTGAGAGAGGATTGAAATTTGGTTTGAGGCTTATCCACGTGGGGTTTGGGGTTCGTTGTCTGTTGTCTGTTTCATTTGCCATGGACGATGGGCAACAGACAACGAACCGATCAGGGTCAGCCCTGTGAGCTCGGCATAGCGCTCTCCATTTTAAGAGGAGGCGGGGATTGTTGCTTGTTTCGATCGAACAACCTTCGAAGTTTTAGCCTGGCGAAGACAAAGGCCATTACCGAGTAACGATACACATCTCCCCAAGAGCGTATACTTTTCAATACGATGGGAATCTTCCGATACAGGGATATTTTTCTGTGGACATTGGAGAATCGAAAGATGAGTTCGCAGATTTGACTCCAGGTTAACTTATCGATATACAAAGGCGCGTGTCCCTGGGCTGCGGTCAGAAGGATGACCCGCCGGTCATTTTTCTTGGTCCAGGAGAAATCTTTGGGAAGCTTTCCTTCTGCCTTCGCTCTTTGCTCCAGGGGCGTACCGGGATAAATATGGGTAATAGAAGCACTGACATCGCATCCCATGGCTCGGGTCTCTTCGATGACCCGGATGGTTTCCTGGGCTTCTTCCCAGGTTTCGGTAGGATGGCTAAAGATAAAGAATGGGTTGGGAATTATTCCAAACTCTAAGGACCATCGGATCACGTCGTAGGCCTCTTGTAAAGTGGCCTGTTTAGTTACAATATCCCTGGAAACCCGCTCCGAAGCCGATTCAATGCCGAATCCTACGTAGTAAAGTCCGGCTTCTGCCATTTTTGCCAGGAGTCGTTTGCTCATGACATCAACCCGGATCTCGCAATACCACTTTACATTTAATTTTCGCTCAATCATCAAATCACAAATTTTCTCCAGGCGTTTGGGATTGTAATTAAAGGTATCGTCGTAGAACCAGATGGCCTGGGCTTCATAATGTTCCATGAGATGTTCGACTTCCTTCACCACGTTTTCAGGGGTCAACCCGCGCACTTTCCGGCCCCAATTGGTAGGGGTTGCGCAGAAGGTACAGGTAAACGGACAGCCCCGACTGGTCATCATATTCCCGGCAGGTACGGGGCCCTTACCCGGGATGTCCATGGTAAAGTTATAAGCCTTCCAAGGTTCCAGATGTCGGGCCGGTAAGGGTAATTCATTAAGGTCGGGGACGAGAACCCGCTTGGGGTTGTGAAGGATATGGCCGTCCTTTCGGAAGGAAAGTCCCTGAATATCCTTCAGGTCACCTTTCTGTTCCAGGGCTTTAACCAACTCCAGAAGCGTCATCTCTCCTTCACCGGACACCACACCGTCGACAAAGGGAAGATGGAGAAGGGTATCATGGGCCGTCCCATTAAAATGGGGACCTCCCATCACTACAAAGGTTTCTGGATAAGCCCTCTTGGCCACTTTGGCCAGCTTAAAGCCTAAAAATCTGTTTTCTGTGGTCGTCGTAATACCTACCACATCCGGTTTATCCGTTTCAATTCGGCGATAAATATCTCTCCAGGAAAGCTTTAAAACATGACTGGGTACCACTTCGACATCGATTCCATTTTTCTCCAGAACTGCTGCCATATAGAGAATTCCAAGAGCCGGCATCATATGGCCTTGAGACCACCTCTCTGCAAAGTATCCACCCGGTGGAACATAAAGCGAGACTTTCATAACAACCTCTCTCCTGTGATTTGATCAGCTATAATTAGAGTTTTTAGCAATTGTAAAATGGCTTACCCTATTCCCAAGATAAAAGACAGTTGTTTTTATAATTCTCCACATTTGACGCATTCCAAATGTTCTCATCTTTATCACTATGACTTTATGACTAAATTATGACTTGTCAAGGAATTTTATTAAAAAGGTTAGATTTAATAAGGGAAGGGAATCGAAAGAAGAGATTTATCTTTTTTTATTCTTGCTGGGGTAGATAGATTTTGTCTCCTGAAGGAGATTTAATAACCTCTCATTTTGGATGAGATCTTTTGGATTTCAGGCGGGTTGATTTTGTCCCTTTCTTCAAGACTTTTTCTTTCCCTTAGAGACTTAAGAAAAAGAACTCCGGTAGGACCGGTTATATCCGCCAAGAGGGCATCGAAACCTATTGGCAGATACAACCTCTCCTATCCACTCAGGGTAATTTTTTAAAGAGAAACATCTACCGGATGATTTCGATAATTTTTTCTATCCAGATAACTTTGAAGTATAATGGTTGCAGCCACCTTGTCTATTAAATGAGCCCTTTGTTTTCTTCTAATCTTACCGGATTTTAAGGTTTTAATCGCCTCGACAGTGGTTAATCTTTCATCCCAGGTATGTACCGGAATATTGAGTTGTTTCCTTAAAAGTTTAGTAAAGATAAGGGTTTTTTCCGTTTGTCTACTTTTATGTCCATCCATTTTAATAGGAAGTCCGACCACCAATTCATCTACATGCTGCTCTCTTATAAGTCTCTGTATATACTGGATGTCCCCATAGATATTTCTCCTTTTTAAGATAGCAAATCCATAAGCTATGAAACCCAGCCTATCGCTGATAGCTATCCCTATCTTGGTATCACCAACGTCTAGTCCTAATATTTTAGACATATGCGTCACCTTTTTCATCTAGGAGTAAAGGGGATAAAAGAAATCTCTAGCTCGATGTTTGATAATAGCAAATTTTATACCATAAGTAAAAATGTTTGTCAAGGAATTAAAATTAAAAATTAACGAAAATTAATTCAAGTTTAAGAAAATGTTTCAAGGGAGAAAGGATATGGGAGTAAAAGAGGAAGGATCGGAAAGGAAATTAACCTTTCCGGCTGTCCCACAACCTTTTCTGGATGGCTGGCAGCAGGTCTTCAGAGGCTCCCTCAATGACCAGGACATCCGTTCCTTTTATTTCCAGATACACCTCCCCTTCCCCTGTAGACCACAGATAATACCTCCGCTTCTCGGATTGAAGGAGTTGTGCCGAAGTATATTTATTTTCCACCACCTGCCGATAAGCCAGAAAAAACTCCATGGCATCTTTTGGCGAATCCCAGGTGGAGAAATGAATTAGCAGCAGGTTTCCTGTATTTGGATCTTCTAAAAGTTTGTATCGGTCTCCCCCCCAACCTCCCGCAGCCAGTTTGGCCATTTCTTCCCCTGCAAACTTTTTTATCAAAATAGAAATTCCTAACTCCCCTAATACGTTGGTGTAAATTTCCTTCCAGTCCTTCGGTAACAGATCTGAGATGCTCTCCAAGGTAATGGGAATCGGGCGATCCCGAGCATCGAAGTATTTCTCAGGATGGAGAATCTGTTCTGAAGAAGCCGGGGGATCCGCATAAATTTCCGAGAAATCTTTCCAGGGGTGGGATTTTCGGAAGGTCTGAACAAATGAAATTCCCTGTAAATAGGGAAATAAAAGGGTTTCTTTAATGATTTCAGGAATTTGACTTCCCTCTCCTAAATCTCCTCCGAGAATGGAAATCTGGTTTTTCAGTCGGGGAATCAAATCCGTTAAAGTTGAGAAATCCAGTCCTTGAGGCTTCAGGAGATATTCAATCATGACGGCCAGGGCTTCCCCTTCAATAAGAGCCGTTCGAGCCAGAACCTCGTCATCATTATCCTTAACACGTCGCAAAAATTGATCCAAATCGAAATACTGATCCTGGAGGGCATGGGTCAATTCGTGGGCCATGATGGGTTTCTGAAGGAATCCGGGAATCCAGTTGGAAATATAAAATATTTTCTCCTTGGGATCGTACAGGCCAGCTACCTGCTCGGCCAGTAGATTTACCAGTAATTCTTTAAGTTGTATATCCTTAGGGAAGAACCCCCATTTAACCATGGCTTTAGTTTCAGCCGCTATTTCCTGATCGGTGTACTCCTCTTCTAACTTTTTTAGCACAAATGCCCGTAATTCTACCTGGGATTTAAACCCCTTCCGAATAGGATACTTGATTTCCAGGCCTCGGATCTGACTGACTTCCTTGAACACTTCCTCCACATTTGTTAAGAGTTCCGATTCGGTATCAGTCTCCTGGGATTTCTGGCCTGGGGAGGGAGTTGCGGAAATCAACCCCACGATGAAAAAAGCCAGTAAAAGAAAAGATAAAAGGCAAAAGGTTCCAAGGAAATTTTTATTCTCGCTTTTTTTAGCATAACGGTAAATTTTCATGTTACCTATGAATCCACCAGGCCTCTACCGGCCTCAAGGGGTCCTTAAAATTCGTTTCGTTTTGGCACATAGCCCGGCCTGCAGAGCACAAAGAGGAACAAAGCTACATCAAATCTGATACATTGATTCCGTACTCGGTAGGGTTTAGGACCTTGACGATGTCTCTTTTGAAGGTTTCTCCCTGAGCAGCCAGATTAATCACTTCGCCATCCAACTTACGGCCCTGACTATCCAGGATCAGCTTGATTTGCGGGCGTAGAATTTCCCTGGGATTGGTGCGAAGAACGATTCCGAGTTCTCCGGTATTAAGTTGAACCAAAGTTCCTACCGGATAAACCCCTATGGTATTGATAAAGAGTTTTAAAAGGACCGGATCATGGGTTTTCCCGCTTTTTTTTAGCATGAGCGCCAGGGCATTATCCGGAGAAATAGGCTTACTATAAACGCGGGCACTGGTCATAGCATCAAAGCAATCAGCAATACTTACAATTCGGCTAAAGGGATGTTGTTTCCTTTGTCGGGTAAGTTTGGGATATCCCGAGAGATCATAGTTTAAATGATGTTCAAAACCTACAATCATAGCCTTCACGATTAACTCACTGACTTCCTTCAATTTTACCAGGGCAATAGCCGCCGTAATCGGGTGTTCCTGTAATACACGCCACTCCTCGTCGGTTAGTTTAGAAGGTTTATTGAGAACTTTACGGGGTATTTCGGTTTTCCCGATGTCATGAAAGAGGGCCGTAACCCCTAAATCTCCCAATTGTTTTTTGGAAAGCCCCAACCTCTGTCCTAAGATAATGGAATAAACGGAAACATTAACCGAATGATTAGAAGTATAGGCATCATAGTTCTGAATCGTCATCAACCCCAGTAAAGCAAACTCATCCTGTAGCACAAGATCTACAATGGGCTGAACGGCACGTTTCACGCGTCTTACATTCAGGGTCTCTTTTTCCAGAACATCCTGAGCGGTTTGCTTTGCAACGAAAATAGTTCGAAAGTAGGCCATTTTAGCTTTCTCCCGAATATCTACAGCAGTGGATTTTACGTTTTTAGCGATCTCCTCCGGTCGAAGAAGCCGGATACCGGTGATGGCATGGTTACGCAGGGATGCGGTAAGTTGTTTAAAAGGTTCTTGGGATTGCGAATCTATCTGGAGGAAAAGATACATAAATTTCTTTAATTCTTCCAGATCTACGCCTCTAAGAAAGACCATTCCACCTATTCGATAGCTTTTCATCCGGCTTGCTATAACATCGTAAGCCATAAAACTTTCCGCATGGATGGGGAGTCGAATCTCATTGAGAAAGAGGTACTCGTCAACCAGTTGGAGGACAAGATCCCCAATCTTGCTTTGTAAGTCAGTTAAGGTGCTGTAGAGTTTTTCCAGAGATTTTCCTACGGCAGGATGATGAAATTCGTGAAGGTGGATGGTTTTCAGCGAGCCATAAAGCTGGAGGATAAAAGTTATTCCGAATTTACCGATTTGCCTTTCCGTAAGCTTTTCCAGTTCTCCGGGCAGAAAAGTCGAGGTTGTAGGTTTATTCACGATGAACCATCAGCCCCTCCTAATTAACAATCGATAATAAGTCTTTGTTAATTACTAAGAGCCGATTTTTTTCAAAATTTTTTCACAGGCTTCTCTCACTATTTTCCTTCGAGATTGTGTTCCTTCCTTCAAGGCTTCCCGGGCTGCCAGGGCCAGGGGTCCTTCTTGCGCCCCTAATATACCCAGGGCCAGAGTGGCGCCTAGCCTTACTTCATCATATTTCCCCAGGTTGAACCACCTCTCTTCCCTTTGAAGAATTTTGCGTAAGATAGGAATCGTTCTAATCGATTTCTGATTTCCTAAGGCCTTGAAAAATTCTTTTTTTTCCGCAAAAGGTTTCGTATTGAAATCCTTCCGAATGATGATTTTTAAGAGTCCTGCGGCTATTTTGTCATCATGGAAATGGGATAGGCTGGTTAAAGCCCGGCTTCGAACTCCCGGATCAGGGTCTTGAAGAAGCTTTAGCAATAAAGAACCCGACATGGGGTGAGGCAATTTACCTAAAACATCTGCCAGGCTTTCTCGAACTTTAGGATCTTTATGAAGGGCAAGATGGGTCAGGCGTACCCATTCTTCTCTATGTTCTTCTGTTGTTTTTTGTTGCTCTAAAATCAGGGAGACGATTTCTGAAGTCATGGGAAGGGCTCCGGTCTCCAGAGCGGTCAACAGCATGGAAATATTCTCCCGTCCTAAGGCCAGGATAGCCTCGTAAAGAACTTTTTGAACCCGGGAGTCGCGAACTTTCTTTAATAAACCGGCCAGATAAGGAATCGCCTGGGGGCTGAGAAGGGTTAGAAAATCCAGGACCCATCCTAATCGATCCGGGTGAAGGGACTTCAACCCCATCTCAACCCGGTTTATCCCTTGCAGGTTCCCTATACGATCTATAACATCCTGGACGAGTTTTAAATGCTCCGGAGAGAGCTGGGTTGCCAAGGGGATGATTTCTCTTCTTAGTTTTTGAAGGATTTCACTGGCTGAGAAAAAATTACCGTGAGCGACCAGCGGTTCGACGATTTTTTCTAAAACATTTAGAATTTCTTTATACTCGGATAGGCCTTTCCTCAAGTGGAGAACCTCAAAAAGAATGGCCGTCATCTTATAAACCAGATTGAGGGGGGTTTCGGTATTTATCTGCTCTTTAATTTTCTTTATCTCTTCTAAATCCGATTGAGTAAGAGGAATCAGTTCTTCTTTCTTCCAATCCGAGGAATCCGGGAGGGGTTGAAGGAATATCTCCGGGGAAAAACCGAACTCCAGAGCTATTTCGGTCGGCTCATCGGATCTCAGGTCTTCTGGAGGGATGGTCTTCAAGTCAACTCCTGACTCTGAATTAAGTTTTTCAATGAAAGCCTTATATTCCTCATTATCGGCCAATTCCGTTTCAATAAAATGATCTATAACTTGATAGGCAATATGTTCGAAATCCTTCTCCCAGAAGAGGGTCAGAAGATCCTCACTTTTATTTTCATCCCTGGAAGCTAAGGCTAAAGCGCCGACAAACTCTACGATTTCCTGTTGGGTAAGTCCTTTGTAAAAGGACAGGAAGGTGATGCCATCTTTGAAGAGCTTGAAGGCCACACTCACGTTTTTATCGGAATTTTTATAAACCACCTCATCTTCGAAAATAATCTCAAATTGCTCTATACGAAGGACGATGGGGTCAATGTGGGTCTGACAGACTTCGAAGCGTTTTCCAAGCAGTTCGATAAACTTCTGATAGGTGGGATGACCGGAATGATAAATCTGACAGACTTTAATGGCCTTTTCCAGGAGAAGGAGAATTTCCTTTATCAGATCAACTTCCTTGTCATTTTGAAAATCCCTCGAGACTTCTAGATAGCTTTTAAGGTCTTCGATCTCTTCCTTCGCTTTAGCAGAAGGCGATCCCAATGAAAGAGGATGAATGAGATTAGAGAACTTATTAGAGGGGTCGTTCATAAAGCAAACATCAACAAAAGAAAATGGAATATTTGGGTTTAATACTTTATACTAACCTCAAGAACCACAGGTTTACCAGAGTAAAAATTTTCTCAACTTTTATTACCTCTCAGGTCTTTGTGGCCGGTCAGAGTATTTTCACCCTTTACCAGGCCAGTACCCGTTTAATCTCTTCAAAGGAGGTTATTCCATTTTTTATCTTTTGCATCCCACTTTTTTCCAGGGTAGTCATTTTCAGGTCCCGTAGAATTTTTCTCAGGTTACCGGTTAAAGGTTCTGAGAGAACCATATCTTTAATTTCTCGGGTGATTCTCATAATTTCAAAAAGACCGGTCAGGCCTTTGTAACCTGTTTGATAGCAGTTTGCACATCCTTTTCCTTTATAAAAGGAAGGTATACTACTTTCTTTTTCAGAGGGACCTGGGGGGATTCCTGGGTTAGGTATTTCCGAAGAAGTCGATAAGCCCAGGGTGAGTTTGTTAAATCCAGAGGTATTTCCTTGGGGTTTTAGTTCCTCTTTACAGGTGGGACAGATTTGTCGAACAAGCCGCTGAGAAACAATGCAATTAATGGAATCCAGGACCAAACTTCGCTCCCAGTTGGTACGAGGTTCTACCAGGGAAAAGAACTGGAGGAGGGCACTGGCGGTATCGGAGGCCGTTAAGGTGGCAAGGACCAGGGTTTGAGAGGAAAGATCTAAGGCGATTCGAGCCGCTTCTTTATTGAGAATTTCCCCTATCCCAAACACATCTGGATGATAATCCATCAATTGGAAAGCTTTTTCTCGGATCTTTTCTGGATTTTCCAGGTAACTCTGGTTGATTCCCATGATAGAGTACTCGATCATATCTTCAAGCGTTACGATATTTAGATGGGGACGATTGAGATATTGAAGGATGGCATAGAAAGTCGTGGTTTTCCCTCCATTCAGGGGGCTGGTAATTAAAATGAGACCATCGGGAACATCCAGGAGTTTAAGAAACATTTTTAAAGTATTTTCTTCAAACCCCAATCTGGTCACATCCAGCAAATCTGTGGCCTTCTTTTTTGTTTTTAAGGTAATTTTTTCTCCATAAAAAGTGGGGCACATAGAAACGAGAAATTCCACTTTTTCCTTTGAGTCCAGTTTAAGGATAAGATCCCCTTGATAAGGTACTTTATCGGTAGGTACCGTGATTTGACCCCGTTGTTTCAAAGCGGAAATAACGGCTTTTTTCAGTCCTGGGGGAGATTCTCCGAAGTTATATAAAATACCGTCTATACGATAGCGAGCCGTCAAGCCCCGTTCGTGGGGATCCAGATGGACTTCGCTGACCCCCTTTTTAAAGGCCTGGGTTAAAATCTGAACAAGCCACTTATCCGCCTGGTTTTCTGGTCCTGCCGGAATGACTTCTTCTTTCTCCTCCAGGGATTCTATAGATCCTGCAAGATCTTTGGCCAGGGTACGTAATTCTTCAATCCCTTTAATGGGAGAGGCTTTTTCTTCTCCCAGGACGGAGGGCTTCAAACCTATCCCCATAGGTCCGCCGGATTCCTTTTCTTCCGGACTTTCGATCTTTTCACTTACCATCCCATAGTATTTCTTGATGGCATTCAGAATAGAAGATTCTGAGGCGATCAGGGGTTTGATATTACAGCCAGTCATGAAGCTGATTTCGGTAAGTGTGGCGAGATCCAGGGGATCCACCATGGCCAGGGTGATCCGGCCTTGTCGTCGTTCCATGCGCTCCACAGACAGGGGAAATACCAAATATTTCCTTGCTTTTTCTTCCGGTACGATACTTAAAACTTCGGGATTTATTTGTACGTTGGACCAATCCACCATGGGAATACGGAATTTCTCACTTAAAATTTTTACGATCTTTTCCTCTCCGAGCCCGATTTTATCCAGAGTAATCTGAAGACTCGTTCCAGATCTTCTCTGCTCTTCTCGTACCTGAGCCAGTTGTTCCGGAGTAAGGGCAGCTTCTTCCAATAAAATCTTGATGGTTTTTTCGTTCATAAATCCCTTTACACGGCGGAGCGAAGTGTGGATCGTATCACTTCGTTCAGCGTGGTGATACCCTGTTTAACTTTTTCCAAGCCACTCTTTCGTAAGGTAGACATTCCCTCTTGTATGGCTGCCGTTTTCAACTCCTCTGCGCTGCATTCGTTGATTATCAGCCTTCGGATGTTATCCGAGCACCATAAGACTTCAAAAATTCCGGTAACTCCTTGATATCCGGTATAACCGCAACTGGCACATCCTTTTCCGGTATAGCAGGTATCCTGGGGGGTAAAGCCGAGCCTCTCCATATTCGACTCAGACAAAATGATAGGCTCCTTACAATTTCCACAAATCTTACGAACCAACCTTTGAGCAATCACACAATTAAGGTTATTAGCCAGCTTAGCAGCCGGCAGGTAGGTAAGAAGTCTCATGATGGCCTGGGTGGTATCCAGAGCTCCCAAAGAACTCATCAAACGGGTTTCTGCCGCCAGATCAAAGGCTTTATCTGCCAACTCCGGATCCCTTAAGGTATCGATCATGATCAAATCCGGCAGATGAGCCTTGATAAATTGAAGGCCTGTAAGGTAAGTAAATCCCTCTTCCGGGGATACCATAATCTGGTTAACCCCTTTTAGAGAATAGGCTGTGGCATCTTCTAAGGTCATCTTGTTAAGTTCTGGAGGTGTTGCCAGGCAGAGTAAGGTATAGAGGGTAGTCATTTTTCCACTTCGAATCGGTCCGGTAACCAGCGTACATCCCGTAGGTTTTCTAAGGATTTCTTGTAAATTCTTGACCGTAGAGGCTTCCAGACCCAATCGGTCTAAATTTAGAGGAGAGGATCTATTCTTTAATTTGAACAAAATCTTCTCTCCCCCGTCCAAAGGGCAAGAAAACACAGAAAGATCTAGTAGAGGAAAATGATCTCCGAGTTTAAGCTTGACATATTTTTTCTGGAAATCGGACTTCACCAGGGCTTCTAATCCCAGCAATCGCTTTAATCGATTTAACAAAGCACTTTTCGCAGGCCGGCTGGATCCCAGCACTTCATACAAGACATTATCCATTCGGTACCGTACACGACCTCCATCCGGGTAAAACTCCATGTGAATTTCATCAACATGATTTTGAACCGCCGTGCTAAAGATACCATGTAAAAATTTATTGATAGGAGAATCCAGCTCCATCAAAGAGATCACTTCTATTTCTTCTTCAGTAGAAGAAGTTCCTTCAATTTCATCGGTTTCTCCATAGATCTCCTTGCTTTCTAAGTCCGATACGGTTCCTCCTGACAATTTACCGACTTCTGGGGTCTGCTTTTCACTTTGACTGTAAAATTTATTTATCGCCTTTCTTAGATCGGACTCAAAAGCAAAAACCGGTATAGTACTGTAACCGGTTCTGAATTGAATGTCATCTATATCTGCCATATTTAAAGGATCTGCCATGGCTACCACTAACTTTCGATTCTTGAGTTCCAAAGGGATCGCTACATATTTTTCAGCGGTATCCCGGGGAATTAATTTAAGAAGGTTCGGTTCAATAAAGGATACCGAATCAAGATTTGCAGAGGAGATCCCAAACCTTTCCTTTAAACAGGTTAATAATTCTTCTTTCTTTAAAAAGCCCATTTCTATTAAAATGGCACCGAGTTGCCGCCCGGTTTCTTTTTGTCTTTCAAGGGCCTGATTTAAATGATCTGCGGTGATAAGTCCCTCTTCGACTAAGATTTCCCCGAGTTTCCTTGGCACTGGCATAGATAATTTACCTCCTGAAGGACGAGTTTATACCATCCTCTTAAGTAGTCAAGGATTTTATTTGACTGAAGGATAAAGTTGCGTTAACTGTTGATAGGAGTTTTCCCATTTTGCAAGGGAGAATTTTTCAAATTAACGTCTACCAATTTGAATCAAACCTGATTTTTCTCACAAAGATGCAAATTTTATTCTAAGGTAACGAAAAGGAACCCCTGGATTTTAGACTATGAAATCCTTTGCATCATTGTGGGAAACACTTTCAGATACAATGCCATGACAAAACGTTTATTTTTTGGATGCATAGGGGGCATACTTCTATTAAGCCTGGTTAGCCGGTTAAGTTCTGCTCAAGGGGTTTTTCCACCGAGTCTTCAGGGCAATCCTTTGGAGGGAGCCATCGATTTCCATGTACACTCTGCTCCTGATGAATCGGCCAGAAGTATTGACGATATTGAAATCGCAGCAAAGGCAAGGGAGTACAAAATGCGGGCCATTGTACTAAAGAATCATCTGACCATGACGGCAGATCGGGCCTATATCGCTCAAAAAATTGTTCCGGGTATAGAGGTTTTCGGCGGGATAGTTTTGAATAAGGCCGTAGGTGGGATAAACCCGGAAGCCGTTCGGCGAATGGTTAATTTTACCGGTCAGCGGGGTAAGGTAGTGTGGCTTCCGACCCTGGATGCTGTCAACCATATTCAGTTCTTTAAGGAAAACCGAAAGGGGGTTAATCTATTGGACGAGAACGGAAAACCGGTTCCTGAACTTCTGGAAGTCTTTAAAATTATTGCTGAAAACAATCTGATACTGGAAATGGGGCATAGTTCGGCCAAAGAAATTTTAACCCTCATTCCGGTGGCCAGGGAGATGGGGGTTAAGAAAATTCTGGTTACCCATGCCATGCAAGATCCGGTTCGACTTTCCCTGGAAGACATGAAGGAAGTAGCCCGGATGGGCGGCTACATGGAGCATGCTTTTATTGGAACCCTCATGGGTCCTCAAGCCCATCAGGCCTGGATGCGAAATTGGAGCCATGTTCCTTTATCTGACATAGCCAGGGCAATCAAAACCGTTGGGGCTCAATATTACATCCTATCTTCTGATTTAGGCCAGGCCATGAATCCTATTCATCCCGATGGGTTACGGGCCTTTATAGAAGGGTTGTTGAAGGAAGGTATTACAAGGGAGGAAATCGATCTGATGGTCCGAAAAAATCCGGCCAGGCTTTTGGGGCTGGAGTAATCAGCAAAAGATAACAGGCCCTAAACAGTAGGGGGCGATCCGTCCATCGCCCCCTGGGGTTTTGTCCTTATTTTCTTTTACTTCTTTCTGGGTCTTTCTTTAGCTTTCTCTTCTTTTCCTTCCTTTCCTTCCTTCATTCCCGAAGTTCCCGCAGCGGCTTCTCGAAGCTTTGCCCCTGGGACAAATTTAGGAACTTGTTTAGCCGGAATATTCAAGGGCGCACCGGTGCTGGGATTTCTTCCCGTTCTGGCTTTGCGTTGGGCAACGGAAAAGGTTCCAAATCCGACCAGAGTTACCTTCTCCCCTTTTTCCAGGGCTTTTTCAATACTGTTCAACACGGCATCGATAGCTTTTCCAGCCTGCCCTTTAGTCAGGGAGGCTTCCTGTGCTACTATATCGATTAAGTTTGCTTTATTCATGGTATACTCCTCCTATTTAGGTTGGTTGAGGGTTGTTTCGCCTTTTAATTCCCTACGCTTTTTTTTTAGCCTTTATAGGACTCCCTTGTCAAGGGAAATTTCACGAAATTATTAAATTTTATAGGGGTTTTATGGAGGAAATCCTAAAAAAGCCCGCTAGACGGGAATTTTAATAACCTGCATCTGAAAGATAAATTATGGATTTGCCCTGAAAATTAAACTCAGAAGACCACCCAGAAACCAACCTGTGAAACCACCCAGGCAAATGCCTATTATTCCGGTAATATCTTTGCCCATCAGGGCCCCGATAAACCCTCCTGCTACTAAACCTATAAATCCCATAACGATGGAAGTATGTTCTTCATCCAGGTTTTTACCGATAATGCTCCCCATCCCACCCCCTACAACTCCGACAATCACGGCATTAAATAGCCCGCCGAAGAAACTCCCTATCAGGAAGCCTATACTTCCTCCCAGTATCAGGCCTACATCTTCACCAAAAGTCATATCAGAAAGGTATCTGAACCGGGTAATTTTTCCTGGATTTGTCTTCAACTCTCCCAACCTCCTATTGGGCGCAGCGGAATCCGATCTCCAGATGGCGATCGGTTAAAATATCGTAATTTCTATAGGCTGTTCTTACCCTTGTCCGATCACTGTCCCAGCACCCCCCTCGCAAGACCTTATACTCTGAAGGAGAAGGTCCGGATGGATCTCGAGAAGGAGATTCCCGATAATAATCTTTCTGATAAGAATCCTGGCACCATTCCCATACATTTCCGGCCATATCATGGGCTCCGTAAGGACTGACCCCCTGAGGAAAACTCCCGACCGGTTTTGTAAGAACTTTCAGTTCATCGAGATGGAGCCGACTGAGTAGATCCATCCACTGTTTTTTGCTGAGGAAGGTTTGTCCAAAGGTGGATTCGGCATTGTTAGAATAGGAAGCCTCCCATTTATCTCCCCAAGGGAATTCCCGACCATCGGTCCCCCTGGCAGCTTTTTCCCATTGCGCTTCAGTAGGAAGATGTTTGCCGGCCCAGTGACAATATGCGTAAGCATCATACCAATCTACACCTGTGACAGGATAGTCAGCTCCCTTCAGGCGAGCATCCTGCCAATAAGTGGGGGTATGGTTCTTTTGGGCAGGTTCATCGGGATGGCAGGACCGATGCCCTTCGTTTTCCAAAGCTTTCAAGAATCGGGCATATTGTTGGTTGGTAACCTCAAACTTATCTATATAATAAGAACTCAGATAGATCCAACGTTGAGGGGTTTCGACTGCGTAGTGATTCCCAAATTGTTGTTGCAGGATTTTAACCTGAGCCTGTGAAGTTCCCCGTAAAAAGGAACCGGCAGGTACATAGACCATGATAGCGTTATCTTTTTGGTGGAGATATTCTCCATAGACTGTTCCTTTAGACAGGCCCTTCGGCAAACTCTCCCCATACCAGCCTGTCTCAGCCCAGGCTGCAGGATAGTCTTTTCCTGAGAAGGTAACAATAACCAGAAAGAGAAAAGGGCAGAGAAAATTGAAAACCAGGCATTGAAACGACGGCCGGGTTGAATCGTAGATCGGGGAAGATAAATAGTTTTTAATCATTGGGAATTCTTATTAAGCCATTGATACCAACCTTCTGGGGCTGAAGTTCCGGTGATTTTTTCAAGGGCTGCGGCCCCTTTTGCTGCACCGAGTCCCACGTTCTGACCCCATTTGGCAAGGACAATTCGCATCAACTTGGGAACGGCCTCTTTAATCTTCAGGTCCCCGGTCAGGTCGATGGCTTTTAAAGCTACGGCATCTACGTTATCGGTAAGACATCCAATAATAGCTCTTTTGGCTCGCTTCGCATTTTTCTCAGACTCTACCTGGGTTTTAACCACATCCAGCAACATAGCCCGAACCCGCCAGTCCGAATGCTCTGGGGTTGCTCTGAAAATAACCTTCCAGGCTTCAGGATCCGTCATCTGGGTCAGAACCTCCTGGGAGGTTTTAAGTACCTGCTGGATTTGTTCTTCACTAAGCCCTTCCAAAATCTTACTGGATAAGCCTGCATTTAAAAGGGTGAGAGCAGCTTCTTTATTATTGGCCTGGCCTGTCTGACGAAAAACAGAAAGAAGTCCCTGAAGATCTCCGCGCTGCCTGGCTTCTTCAAAAGGTTTCAAGGCTTCAGGGGAGGGGAAATTTTCAGCGGCCTGACCCATGACCAGAAAGAAGGCCAAGAGTGAGCAAGTTACAAAGACTATCTTGAGAACTTTAAGTGTGGTTTTGATACGCATAAGGGTGTTTTTTATTAACCTTTGATCGGGTTCGTTGCCACCGTTTCCAGCGTGGAAGACCCCATAAAACAAGGCCTGTAATGTTTTGCAAAATCATCAACCC
Source organism: Candidatus Limnocylindrales bacterium (assembly GCA_035559535.1). Lineage (NCBI taxonomy): Bacteria > Bacillati > Chloroflexota > Candidatus Limnocylindria > Candidatus Limnocylindrales > Candidatus Limnocylindrales bacterium. The sequence continues at coordinate 98,206 of DATMBG010000058.1, read as the reverse complement.
GGCTACCATATCCAGCACATACCTGAACCAGGTTCCCAAAAGTTGACCACTGTGAAGATCGTGAAGGAGTTGATAGAGATTGGTTTGTCGAAGGGATCGATTCAATCCATAGGGTGGGTTTAAGGGGGTTCTGGTCCAGGTGAAAGAAGCCAGTGCAGCCAAAGTTCGGAACTTTTGGGTAAAAAGGTTCTCTCCGGAAACTACGTAAAGGGTTTCCCGGTCAGCGTAAAGGGCATCAACCGGCTGATCCAATAGACGTTCCCAATGATGACCATAATCCCGACTGACCATCAATCCTCGGGAATTCCCTGTATAAATGTACTCCAACCAGCGAGGAGCAATGAGCAGACGGTCGATCCCCTTTAATACCGGGGCCTGGAGAGAATCTCCCATAGGACTCCAGTGTCGACCCCCATCCTCACTCATGAAAAGACCGTCCGTATGACCGACCCATAACCGGGGTGGATTATTGAAGCTAAGGGCCAAAGCCCGTAAGTTCAACGTTACAGGACCCTTCCATTGATTTTGATCGAATTGGGGAGGGAGCCAGCGCGTGGGGAGGCCATCATTGATCAGAGCCGGAAAATCCACATAATGAATAAGAAGAATCCCGGTGAGGGGAAAGAGTAAAAACAAAGGCCAGCTCACCAGACCTCCCAGATGGTGGAGGATCCGAAAAAATTTAGACTTAATCAGGCGCTTGAAGTTTTCTCCCGACCCACCTTGATTCTGCTTTCTTCGGAGCCATAAAACCAATCCGGTTGAGGAGAGAAGAATTAAAACCAGACCAAATCCATGATTAACCGGCCACCAGTGTTGACGACTGAAGAGTTGACCGTTATGGAGATGGAGGGCTACCTCTTTCCAGTTTAATATCCCCACACCTCGTTGTTCTCCATAAGGTGGATTTAAAGAAATCATTTCCCAGCCTTCGTCTTTGTCCGGAATAAGGGAGCGGCGATAAACCAGCCCATTTTCATCCACTACCAGGACGGCCTCGGCCGGTGGATCATAGGTAATATCCTGAATTCCACTTTGAGAAAGATCTTCTCCATCGGAATTTCCAAAGGGCTCCCATGTTTTTCCACTGTTATTAGAACGGGCCAGCCCTTTTCCCTTACTGGCAATAATGATTTTGGGATCATAGGGATAAATAGCCAATACAGGGGGAAACAACCCTTGGGGAAGGTCTAAACTCCCCGGGATCTTGCTGGTGATATCTTCCCAACTCTGCCCATTATCCTGGCTGAAGAAAATTCCTTTACGATGGGTGGCATAAAACCATCCTTCCGGGGTTACCGCCAGAGAGCGCATAAGAGATCCCCAGGCATTTACTTCATAGAGAGCAGGTAACCATTTCGATTGAATAGAGACCTGACGTAATCCGAACTGATCGGAAGGGTAAATGAAGATCCCGGTCACGGCCAGTATCCACAAAATAATCAGGGAGGCTAAAGCACTCCAGGTATGAATCTGAAACCACTTTTTTAAATTTATAGAGCCTGGGTTCCCACTTTTCTTAATCTTCATCACCTTTATCAACTAATACGGGTCAGGTCAAAAAGTCAATAGAATTCTCTCCATTTACCCCTCCTCTTGATCCGATACCTTCCCTTACAAGTCTTTAGGACCGGTCAGGAAATCCCTTGACACACCTGAAATTTGTTTTATTCTCATCCTATCCTTTACCTGATACTAAATCTAAATAGAAGTTTCGTAGAAGAAAGCAGGGCGATCCCCCGGCCCTTAAACAGGGCAGCCACCAGCGGTTACTCCTACCATTTAGGCAAGGTCTCAACCTGGCAGAGGATAGGTTTTAATCCTTGCAGTTAGAAGTTGGATGGCCGAAAAGGCTGATCCTGAATCATCGGGCTCAGAAATATGGAAGCAGCCCCTTACATCCATGGGATCTAAGAAGGTAGTTATCAATATTTTGTCTTTAGGAAGCGGGGAGGTTATGGCCCGCCTGGTAGCTTACGTGGGAACTGCCTATCTTACGCGAGAGTTGGGACCCGCCGGATTTGGTATTATTGGTTTTGCCAATGCTCTCTACGGTTACCTGTCTCTTCCTATCCATGCTGGTTTCCAGGATATCGGATCCCGTGAAGTGGCCCGCCGACCCCAAGAGGCTCCTGACATCGCTCTGAGTGTAACGCTGGTCAGGCTGGTTTTGGCCTTTGTAGCTCTGTCACTTCTCAGTTTAATCGCCTGGCTTCTAAACAAACCGATCCTGGTTAAACAGGTTGTAGTTCTTACGGGCCTCTCCTTTTTCTCTTTAGCCCTGGATACTTCTTGGGTATACAAGGGACTGGAACGGAATCATCGAGTCGGTTTGGCTCTGGTGTCAGGACAGATTCTATATGTGGCGGCCCTCTTACACACTGTGAAAGGTCCCCAAGATATCTTATGGGCTCCCATAAGTCAGTTCCTGGGTGAATTGGGTACTGCATTTTTACTGACGGTACCTCTTATTCATTTTAGAAGATTCAGATGGGACTTTCGGGAAGGCTGGTATATGCTTCAAAATTCAGGTTTTTCGGTTCTTGCGCATCTGTTGAGAATGCTTATTTTTACCTTCGATGTGGTACTCATGGGATTTCTTCTAACAGAGAAGGAAGTCGGTCTTTATACAGCATCCTCTCGCTTTTGCTTTTTGCTCATGAACGTAGCCGCTGTAATCCGAATCTCCTATATTCCTGCTTTAACCCGGGCCTCAATCCAGGGTACTCAGCAGATTACCGAGGCTGCAGGACATTCCATAGAACTTTCCTCTGTAATAAGCATTCCCCTAACTATAGGGGGAATCCTTGTGGCGGCTCCTTTGCTGACCACCCTCTTTGGGCCTGGATATGAAGAGGGAGCCGGGGCTTTTCGGCTTTTAATTTTAAGCTTTGGACTTATCTTTTTTTCTGATGTGGCCCAAAATATCCTGCTGGTAGGTAATCGTATGAAAATGCATATGGGGATGGTCGCCGTTGCTGCCGGTATTAACATGGGACTCAACTGGGTTCTTATTCCCCGTTACGGCCTGATGGGAGCGGCTTTTACCACGCTCTTAGCCGAAATACTCCTTCTACTTATGGAATTCTGGGTGGTTTACCGGATGGGAGTCCGGATAGATCTCAAGCCGGTTATACGGCCCCTGCTGGCTGCCGGAGTGATGGGGTTGGGGCTTATAGCCCTTGGATCCGGTCAGGCCCTCTCCCTGTATCTCGGAGTAGGAGGCATCCTTTACTTTTTTGTCCTGGCCGGTCTTCGGGGTATTCCACGGGATCTACAATCTTACTTTCCCATGAAAAGATAAGAAGCTTTATGAACTTTTTTCCTCTTTCTTCTTTATAGCCTGGAGGGCCTTCTCCCAGAAAAACCCGGCGGCACTTGCCCCCTGTGACATCACGACCAGAGCGGTAAGTAACCAGGCCACCCGGCCTTGCCTGTGCAAAAACGGATAGCGGAGCATATTTAAATAAAAGGATTTGGGTTCCAGCTTCATTGGCTCCTGATGGAGTCGGGCCCGGGCCCGATGGAAGTGGAAGGCCCCACGACCATAATTAAAATGTTGCCACCAGAAGGTACTGAACGTCAGCATATGGGCATGATAAACCAGGGCTTCTGAAGCATAGGTCAAAGGGTAACCATGGTACATCCAGCGATTACAAAGTTCCCGATCCTCTGAGGTAAGGAAGGTTGCGTCAAAACCTCCTATGGCATGGAAGCGGTCCGCCGGTAAGGCCAGATTGTTGGTGGCAAAGAAGCGCATGGGACTGGGATGGACATTGTAGTAAGCATAAACGGCCTCGATGATGACCTGGCTGGCCGTTGAATAGAGATTATGGGGAAGAGCATTCAACGTTCGCCCCCCAATGGCATGACCCGGGAAGGTTGCAAACCGGGCCGCCAGAGCTTGAAGCCAATTGGGAGCAGGAATACAATCATCATCGGTAAAGGCAAAGAACTCACCCTTTGCCTGTGCAGCTCCAGTATTACGGGCTGCCGCCGGTCCTGCATGACGCTGTTTGAGTAAGATGACCTGGAATTTATCACAAAAAGGGCCGACAATGTTCTCTAAGGGAGTGGAACTTCCATCATCCACCACAATGACTTCGAAACGGCTACGTGGATAGTCTAAACAGACCAGGGATTGCAAACAAATCGTAAGTTGCTCCGGACGGTTATAGGTCGGGATGATGATGGAAAAAAAGGGTTGCTTCCGTTTCATAGGATCCCTCCAGGAATTAATATCCCGCTACCTTTTACGGGAAACCCTATCCAGTTCCTCCTTAAGAACAAATCCTTTACCCATTCTCTTGAGGTGGTCTATAATTTATGAGGTGATTATTATATATTAAAAGACAGTATTCGGTCAACTGAATTCTGAAGAAAGTAACTGTAACCATTTAGTAGGAGTCACTTTTTTCTGTTTGAACACCCTCCAGCTCCCTGACTTCTAACCTTCCCAGACGCCAGGATAAGCTGAAAAGCCCCTCAGGGGCGAACCGTAGGTAGCCCTCGACGCAAGTCGGGGGATTCAGTCATTCAAAATTTTTCAAGCTCCGGAGGAGCGACCTGTTAAACAGGTTGCCCCGCTGGGGCTAACTTTCTTATCCCGGCGCCTAGGCCTTTAACCCCTCTCCCAAGTTGGGAGACGGAGAATGAGGGCCTAGGGATCAGGTTAAGGCACTCCCTCAGGTATCCCACTTTTATCCTGGCGCTTAAGGGGTGAGGGGGATATTTCTTCCTCCACTTATGACCTATGGGATCACCACAAAGCATGAAAATTGTCGGGCGATTTTCGTAAAAAATGGATATGGATACTTGAAGAAAGAAACAAACTTTCTTTCCCTCCTCTCTGCTATTAAGAGAGTGCCTGATTCAGGTCTTCGATCAAATCCTCAACGTGTTCCAGACCGATAGAAAGGCGAAGTAAATTTTGAGGGGTTCGGGTCTGAGGCCCCTCAATGGAAGCCCTATGTTCGATCAGGCTTTCTGTACCTCCCAGGCTGGTGGCCCGGGTGAATACTTTAACTTTTGCGGCAACCGCCATGGCTGCTTCAGCCCCACCTTTGACCTGAATAGACATCATCCCTCCGAATTGCTTCATCTGCCTGGCTGCAATCCCATGACCGGGATGGCTGGGTAACCCGGGATAATGGACCTGCTCCACGGCCGGATGGGTATATAGAAAGTAAGCTATTTTCTCTGCATTTTCTGAATGGATCCGCATGCGATAAGGGAGGGTCTGAATGCCCCGAAGGATCAACCAGCAATCGAAGGGAGAAGGTACGGCCCCTCCATTTACCTGAAGGGTTCGGATCTGCTGGACAAAGGAGGTATCTTCTCGGGCGATAAGAACACCCCCCATCAGATCAGAATGCCCCCCAAAGTATTTGGTTGAAGAGTGCATAACCAAATCCGCTCCGAGTTCTAGAGGTCGCTGAAGCACCGGGGTCGTCCAGGTTCCATCCACTACAACCTTAGCTCCCACTTGATGGGCCAGGTCTGAGATATGTTGGATATCTGTGATTTTCAACAAAGGATTTGATGGGGTTTCTATCCAAACCAGTTTGGTCTCATGGGATAAAGCTGCCTGTACCCTGGCAGGATCCGTCATATCCACAAAGGTTACCTTTAAACCCCATGGAATAAAATGAGTCCTGAGGAGTTGTCCTACCCCGTAATAAGCATCATCGGCCACCAGAACCTGATCACCCGGAGAGAGGGCCTGAAAAGTAGTCATAATGGCCGCCATTCCTGAGGAGAAGGTAATTGCCGAAGTCCCTCCTTCCAGGGTCTTCAGACACTCTTCCAGAGCCTGACGATTGGGATTACCACTTCGGATATAAATATATCCGTGGGGAAAGCTCCCATCCTCTTCCCGGAGAAAGGTAGTCGATAAATGAAGGGGAGGAACTACCGCTCCGGTCGTGGGATCTGGCTTACGCCCGGCATGCACGGCCAATGTTTCGAGTCTCATAGATCGCCTCCTTCTGGGTACCGGACAGGAAAGAAGGTACCCTATATTTTAAAAGTCCATCGTATCTTTCTTTCTGCCTGTTACCGGATGGAACAGGTCGTATCCCCTTTGGTAGGGGCAACCGCCCACGCATCAAGCTAAGAAGGAGAAAAACCTTATTTTCAGCCTGAACACCCCCATCCCCCTCACCTAGCCCCTCTCCCAAATGGGGGCGCCAGCTTAAGCTGAAAAGCCCCGTCAGAGGCGAACCGTGGGTAGCCCCCAACGCAAGTCGGGGGATTCAGAAATTCAGAATTTTTTCAAACTCCCTAACCACATCATTATCAAACGAGACGTTTAACCTGCTGTTAAACAGGTCGTCCCGCCGGAGCTAACCTTCTTATTTTGGCGTCTAGGGGGTATCTCCACCCCCTGTTTAATCCTTAGCTTATACGTAGGGGGGATCATCGGTTGATCCTCTTTACAACCTGATTTTCCTGATTTTTCAATAGAAATATCTTCAACCAAATGGGTAAGATACCTTTTTACCCGGAAATAATCCAGGTTATTTTATTCCCGGTATCTGGGATCTGTTAATACACCTAGATCAAAGTTAAACTGAAAAGAAGGGGTATTTTTGCTCAATCCTGGGACATTATCCCCTACACACCCGGCTAAAACCCACCGGACCCTTTCGGGTTCCCCGGGAAAAGATCCAGAGCCGGAACGATTTATGGGTAACCCCATACCCGGATAATTAGCCTCTGGGTGCGGCCAGAACCACCGTTTCATTGGAAATCATCCGTCGAAGAATACCTCCTGTATCCCCCATGAGAACCAATCTCAGGTTAACCTGATAGCCGACGGTTTGAGAAACAACGCCGATTTCAAATCCACCCATAAATTTGGAAGTAGAAGCCCCCACTTCCGTAGCGTAACCGCTGGTATCATAGGGGTTGAAACGCAGAGGGACTAACTGAGGAATATTTTGAGGGATTAATCCGGCTGAGTTAAGATTACTGTTGGCATCATTATTAAAGGCAATGGTATAATAGCTCCGCCCCTGTGAGGCTCCTGCGTATAATCCCGGCAAAAGGCTCTTAACCTGATTTGAAGGAATCCTAAAGGTTGAACTCACCAATGTCAAGGGAAAATCATCGCTGGTATTGTTATTGGTCGGGTCAAAGGTGGTAATATAACCCCCTGTACAGGAAGGGGCCGTGGCATCCAGGCAGTAAAAGTTTCCCAGGATAGAACCGGCTATATTGGAAATATTAATCGTCCCTGCTTTACCTACATCCCAGGCATACCTAAGCGGAGGTCTTCCCCTTTCGGCCGGGAAAGGAGAAGTGGTTGGGTTTTTGAGCTGATTGATGATATCAACCGGAGTATCTGAGGTATTTTGCTGTTTGATATAAGTTGCGATTTGAAGAAACTGACCATAATCTGCGAATTCCTGGCTCTCCCACTGAATGAGGTCTATATAATAGTTCTTTCCGGCTACGGAATTGCTGTTATTCTGACTGAGGTAGTAGTAGTTGAGGCGATAAGCGTCTATTAAATAATCCGTAGAAACCCCTCCAAAAGTATGGCGAACCTGTCGGGCAGGCATTGTTTCTATAAACAGAATGGAATTTCCTATACTGGTTGCGCTGAGACCGAAAGCTGCCTGACCGTTCAAGGGCACCAGTTGAGTGATTGCCTGAGGGAGGGTTTGACCTGTTACCATTCGGCTCTCGCTCCGGACAATGACATTCTGATAATCGCTATTACTGGGACATCCTGGTGGACAGTAAGTCCCACTGGGGAGAATAATGGTTGGAAGGGGAGGATATTGGGAAGAAGGTTGCAGGTACTGGATATAATAACTTCCTAGTCCGGTCCAGGTCCCAGAACCAGGAGTGGCAGGTTTCACGTAGCTATCGACGAGTAAAAGGCGTGAGGAAATCAACCGGTTTTTAATTGGATTAAGGGCCTGCTGACCTTGTAACGACAGGTCATTTTTAACCTCAATAAAAAGGTTGGAGGTTAGAATGCTCAGGTTAAGATCGTAGAGGATAATGCTCAGGATACCCATAATAGCCACCACGATCATCATCTCAACCAGTGAGAGACCGGATTCCGACTTCAAGATTTTTAAACTTCTCTGAATTTGGATCATAATAAAATAGTATTGCTTGCCCTCACCCCCAGCCCCTCTTCCACACTGTGGGAGAGGGGGGAGGAAAGGTAGGTCAATCGTCTCGATTGATTAGAAACTTCTTTGTCTTACCTGATCCTCTCTCCACCCCTTGACTTCGTGGAGAGTCGGAGAAGGCAGGATGTTAGAAACCCCTTCATTCCCCTCTCACGAAGCTCTGGGAGAGGGGTTAGGGGTGAGGGGATAAGGACTTAAACTATTACCTGACACCCATTCCCCATTACCCCGATTAAGGTCGAAGCACAAATTGCAGATCATGGTAAGCAAAGTGGTTATAAATATTCTTACGATGAACCACGACCCGAATGGTATAGGTTTGCCCGGGGGGGTTATTGGATCCACCCAGATTGAGATTAAGCCCGGAGATATTCCAGGTATATTGTCTCTGGAGTGCTGTTGTATTCATGGTCGCAAAGTTTCCTGGGCAATCCGGTGTATTGGCTCCTTCACAAATGAAGTGGATTTTATTGGGGCCCATAGCGGTGGTATACTTACCTCCATCCTGTACAGGCAGAGCTGCACGACTTGTCCAATCATCGGGAGGAGTTGGAACCAGGTCATTATCTCCAATGACATAACGCCAGGGACCCCCATCGGAATACATCAAGACATAGTAAAGGGGAGTCTTTTCAGCGAAGTTGGTTTGATAGCCCGGAGTATAGGGTAAACCATCCCATCGCCGCCAGGTGATATTCCACTGGATGGTCAATGAGGAAGGACTGGTCAAAGCGGCCTGATTACCTGGATCCGGGCCGACTACTTCAACCCGAGGGAGCTGGCGAATACTATTCCAGGGGGTTCCGGTCGCCGGGTTGAGAGGAAGGGCAGCCCCGGTAACCGGATGGGTGGACTGACCGGTCAGCATAAACCCGTAGGTTAAGGTACTCAGATTAACTGTGGTTAAGAGGGTTTCGGGATTAGAAACTCCGGCCGGCTGAAGCCCATTCATCACAAAGTATCCGAAGAGGTCGTTACTGTTCGGGACATTGGTATTGGCATCTAAGGAGGAACCGGTACTGGCTCCGGCCGGGTTAAAATCAGGATCTTGCCGGACCTGGAGCAAGGCACTCCCCATTCGGGTATTTGAAGGGGGATTACTGCCGCCGCAGGTAGAGGGTACCCCGGGTGTGGGGGGGTTAGGAGGAGTTCCCCCGGTACAATAAAACGGGGCAAAAAGGGATACGGTGGTCCGCAAGTTACTGGTATTATAAGGGGCTACACCGTTCTCAGGAGGGGTCGAAGAGGTATCATGAATTTGAAAGGGTCGCTGGGCATTGATCGAGAAGTTTATCGTAGACTTGATAGCACTGGTCATGGCAACCCCTATAGCAGTCTGATTGGTCGTGGTTAAAATGTTAGTATGATTATACAGAGTAACTCCGTTGAAGAAACTGGGTGCTCCATTACTTTCGTTACTTCGGGTGGCATTATATCCCAAGTAGGCCACTTCTTCCGTATCTTGATTGAAGATGCTGGTCGGGAGATTTCCTCGGGTTTTCCACCCTATGTTAGCTGCAGCATAATAATTGGTATTATTGGTAATATCCGGATAGATTTCTCCCAACCAGGGTTTGGCATACCAGTTGCCTACTCCAGCCCATTGGGTCAATACCCGGGTACGACCGTAGGGACCATTGGCCGCCCAATTACCGTGACTACCGGCTATTTCATCCAGATCAATGAAGTTACTTCCTGTGTTATAGTCATTATTTCCCTCCTTCGCTGCGGCCGGAGCAACATTATTTCGATTTCTGAAAGGATTCAGAGGTACACGTATAGCGTCTGTCCATACCATGTTATAGGAAACCAGCCAGGGGGTATCGCCACCTATGGCACTTCCAGGATCCGTATAGTAGAAACCCCAACCGGTAATGCTGTTGAAGATAGATCGACTCTTGAGAATTCCCATACGATAGACCTCGGCGAATCTGGGATAATCAAAGGGGAGTCTGCCGGGATTGCTGGTCCCTCCAGAACCGTTGGACCACCCATCATCGGCATTGGATGTAAAACCAGCAAAGCCATTACTGTTAAGAGGACTATTGCGTCCCGCAGCGGTATTGTAGGGCGCCGTATTGTAAGGAGCCCCGGGCATATTGGCATCATCCACAAAATACCAGTTGTAGCGATGGTCGGCTTTAACATCCCAATAGGGGCTATGACGTGGGTCTCCCATAAACTGAAACCTTTCGGTGAAGGGAGCTCGAAAACCGTTAACCGGGAAATCTAGACCCTCCATACCCGTTTGGCCGGCTCTACCGGTACTTGTAGGTATGTTACACCCCGTGGTTCCGGACGTGCAGTTGATGTTAGCAAGCCAGGTGTAAGTCCTTGAAATATCACTGGGAACATTGTTGGCCGTTACAAAGTCATACGTCCCACCCGACATATAAAGTCCTGCGCTTCCTACTACAGCCCCTGCAGGAAGATCGGGAATATAGGAATAGGGATTGGCCGGGTCATAGCCTAAATAGAGGGTTCGTGTGATATAGGTACTGTCGGCCTCACCGGTAACCCGGCGGGGTGCAATGCGGGTTTCAATGGTTAACTGCTGATTATCCAGAACGCCTCCCGTATTCAGCAAGGTAATAGTCCATCGGGCGGTATTTTTGTAATTTGAGGAACTAACCGACGAGAGATCGTAATTAGGATTGGCACTCAGATTAGCCGGATTTCCTGTAAAGGCAGGAATATATTCCATTCCATACAGACGTCTTGCCGATGGAAGCCCTGTGTCGGTAGCCCCGACGGATGCTGTATAAGGAGGGGATGCCCCGGGGGATGTAGCCAGATCATGACGCAGAGGACTATTATAGAGCAGAACGATGAGATCGGAACCACTGTTAAGCGGACAGCAATGGAAAGCCTCATACCACATACTCCCGGCTCCTTCGGCTGCCTCTGAAGTGGGAGCGTTACCCCAGCCGGAATAGCCTGCTCCTGGATTTCCTCGAATCCTGCGAACCTCGATATTACCGGTACCGGTAACCCCCGTACCCGAAGTAATATTGTAACCACTGAAATTGACTCCCGAAATCCTTACGACAATGGGGACTTCATCATCTTTGTTGGCTGTGTTGGCTGTGGTGGGGTCACAATCCTTATCTAAAATAGCCGTTGGTCCATACTGAGGGATGGCGTTGTTACAACCCACCAGGGTACTGGCCATCGTTTCAGGAGTAACATAGGAATAAACCCGCAGTACGACATTGTTTCCATTTTGATACTCTAATTGTTCCGGATGGGTAACCACGCGAACGCCGGGGAAACCACTCACCGTGGGGTTGGTATTGGTACCACCGGGGTTTGGGTTTTTAGCCGGATCTGAATAATTCCGCATGGGAGGTATCGGAAGCATCTCCCCATGGGCGTTGAGGATCAAGATATTCTGATAGGAGGCCGGATCCTGATAAAGCTGCTCCAGCAGGATTCTGAGGCTGGGTTCCATGGTAGGTTCGGTATAACGTTGAACAAAGTCTGTGTAGGTCATTCCGGTAGGGAGGGTAAAAGGAGCTGCAGAGCTGGTGTCGGCAGGAAGACAATCCCAAATATTATTTTTATTCGGATTTCGTTGAGGTAAGTTGCCGTATTTGCGCATGCAGTACTCGGTTAATTCCTCGGGATAACGCACGGCATGGTTAAAATAGTCGGCCAGCGCATAACGCACGACTAAATAATGGTCGTCATCCAGATTGGCTCCCAAGGTATTAGGTGGATCCTGGGGATCATAAAGTAATCCGGCTCTTACAATACCTGCCACATTGGCCAGGGGGACGTTCCCACCTGTATACCCGGTCACGTTACTGTTGGGGATGCCCACATTACCCACACCACTGATATTGATGACCCGACCTGGATTAATTTTACCCTGGTTCAAAAAAGCAGCTCTGTAATACTCAAACTCAGGACTCCCCGTAGTGGTCTGGAGAAGGCCTGGATAATAATAGGCTGGTTCGATGGGAGAATAAGGGTTGGTAAGAACTGCCGGATAGTTAACCGTCGGGTCGTAACTGGCCGGAGTATTCAGGAAGGGGGCATAACTTTTATCCCGACCGAAAGCAGCTCGGGTAATATAATGCATTCGGTAATTGAGACCCGGGTTACTGGCCTGTAGCTGGTTAACGGCTGTGTTAATGATCGGCCGGAGATTTCCTAAACTGACCCACCAGCCGGGAACTGTATCCACAGCAAGAACATACAGATCGAAGGTCTGACTGGTCGGAAGACTATTACCCAGTTTTCGCATAACACTGGTCGTCTCGGCTAAAGGAAGTCCTCCCTGAGAGGGATTGGAAGCATCGGTATAAAAGCATCTGACGGTCACCATCATCGGTTCTTCTGAAGAGATAGGTTGGGTATAATCAAACCTTCTCACATCGATCTGTCTTTGGAATTTCCAACCATTTCCTGTATTTATATTACCACTTAAAGGATCGGCCGGGGCATTGGGAGCTACGGCCAGATTTTGTTCGAGTTGAAGACTAAGAACAGGAGAATAAAAGCTGTTGAGGATATTCCCGTTGGCATCTTCGATAACCTGATCATAAGGGGCTAATGAAGCCGCGGTATCGGTCCCTGCCGTTCTCTCCCTAAGTTCATTGATGAGTTGAATAGATTTCTGAATACAAAAGGCACGGTCTTGATTCAAGGTAGTAGATTTATAAGCTGCGGTGTGATAAGTGATGGCTCCGATTACCAGGACGCCCAGAATGGCCACAGCTACCACCAATTCTATCAAGCTGAGACCGGATTCTCGGGATAATCCAATTAATTTTTTATTTAAACGAAACATATAAAAGCCTCCTTTACCGTTTAATATGGGGCGCTCTCGATATGGCGTAGTTACTCATGGTTTGGTTAAGAACCCCGGTGATAAAATTGCCGTTGAAATTAAGTTTGGTAATTACCGTTCCACTGGAATCTCCAATCACGGCGGCCACAGAACCAAAGCTATCTGGGGCTGCAACAACGGCCCCGTTAATCACAGCTCCCCCGTCTATATTAAGCGTCCCCTTCATATAGATAAAGCCGGTAAAACTGCCGCATTGATCCGTTACACAACCGGTACCACAAACCGGACTACTCCCCCCTCCTCCACTACTGCAAGGTTTACCGTCAGCCCCACAAATATTAACATTCCCCCCATCGACTATGATTACTCCAAAAGCATCGATGCGTTGATTGGTAGTGCTGTTATAAAGACAGATGTCAGCATTGGTTACATTCTCTATATAAACCAGAGGGGGATTGGTAGAATTAACAGGGAAAGGGGTGATTTTGTTTAGGTTGGCACTTCCGTTAATATAGATTCCATTAGGACTATTCTGAACGAAGGTTTTGAGATCAGATAAACTCATACCAAACAAACTGTAGGGATCTACCGTCTGGTTGAATTGTGTGGATGAGGCGGTCAGTATTTGATTGGAACCCGGAATAGGACAGTTCATGGTGGCGGGAGTAGTTGAGTTTCCAGGATTCTGGGAGATATAAGCCGCCGTATTAGAAGAGGTATTGCATATCTGACCCATCTGGAGAACCTGAATATTGCTTCCTCGGAAGGTACTGACCGTTGCCGGAGGGGGGGTCAATACCATCCGCCGAATCTCGGCATCCATAACCACCTGCTCCACGATTTTATTTTGCCCCGGGTTATTGGGATTAAGGGGACCGGTTGAATTGCGTTGATAAGTGTAGGCATTTACCTCGAGCCGCCACACAACGCCCGCAGGGGGATTAGCTGCATTGGTGTTACCTGGAATTCGAAGATTGGTAATATCTTGAACGGCGTTACCGGTTCTCCTGAGTTCATAGTGTCCATACAGGTTATTCATTAAGCCGATTTTGAAGTCTCTCATAATTCCCACGCAATTTGTGTTATAACTTGAGGAACCACCTACACAACTAGTATCCTGAGTTTCAGGAACCGTAACCGGTACCGTACCCCGGGTACCTGATTGCATGGGATCGAATGTGGCCTTGACAGCCTGTTTTCCATTGGCCATAGATCTAAACCAGGCCAGTGCTTCCTCGATTCCCGCCAGGGCCACATTCATAACTTGATCCCGGCTAACTTCTGAATCAGCCGTACTTAAAGCACTGGTCATGATAGCATAACCAGCACCCAGGGCCATAAGCAGAATAGCACTGACCGCTATGACGACCACAAGGGCTATTCCTTTCTCATTTTGAAAATGTTGAAGCTCATTGTTAATGACCATAACGATTCCTCACAAAATTGAAAGGGGTTGTTAATTTATCTAAATGAATACCGAATCCGGTTGATTTGCCTTTCTAACTTAACTTTCTATTAGCTGGGAGCACGGGTGTCTCGCCACCTCACTCCCCTTTCCCCTCTCCTGAAGCTTCAGGAGAGGGGGAGCGAGGGGGTCTTTCAAGGATATCTTTTTACTAACCTAACCCTCTTCCCGCGTCAGGAAGGGGGAACTTGGGGATTGCCTATATCCCGACCCTCCCCTTCCCTCACAGGGAAGGGAAGTTAGAAGGGGTATCCCAAAAATACCCTTGAAAGAGCGAGGGAGTGAAGGAAACGGCTCTTCCTTTCCTGTCAGGAAGGGATCAGACCAGCCAACGGTCTAACCTGGAACGGTATTCCCACCCATCTCTGTCAGGTCCTTGAAATTCAAAACCAATACCAGGGAAGGTAAAGGGAAGGAGATGTTTTATAAGTATTTGAGTTTTTGATGCTTATATGGATTTCATGGGATTAAGGGAAGTAGATAGGAGAAGGAAAATATGAATTTTTCATCCTAAAAGTATGGCCTTAAGGCCATAGTAACAAAGAGGATCTTCTTTCCGGAAAGGCCACGAAATTTAAACGTTGATACCATACTTCTTCATTTTTTCGTAAAGCGTTCTGTAATTGATATTGAGGGCACGGGCAGCCTTGGCTTTATTTCCACCACTTTTCACTAAGGCCTGCAGAATGTATTCCTTTTCCAGATCTGAGAGAACTTTATCCTTGGCCTCGGAAAAAGGCAGAGTTGAGAGGGAAGACAGGGAAGGGGAAGGGATTGATCCGGGAAAGTTGGGCAGGTGTTCAGGTCTTATGGAATCTTCTGCCAGGATAATGGCCCGCTCCAGTACATTGCGCAGTTCCCGGACGTTGCCGGGCCAGTGGTAATTTAGAAGTAACCCCATGGCCTCCGGGGAAATTTCTCGAATATTCTTTCTTTGCTGTTGGGCAAAGCGATGGAGAAAATTCTCTACCAGCAAAGGAATATCCTCTTTTCTCTCTCGTAGGGGAGGAAGTTCTAAAATAAAAACATTCAGTCGATAAAATAAATCTTCCCGAAATTTTCCCTCCCGGGTTGCCTGGCTCAGTACAACATTGGTAGCCGCTATAATCCGCACATCCACGGGTATCATTGAGATACCACCCACTCGGGTTATTTGTTTTTGTTCCAATGCCCGGAGGAGCTTAGCCTGTCCTGGAAGGGGTAGGTTTCCTATTTCATCCAAAAACAGGGTTCCACCCTTGGCCAGTTCGAATTTTCCTTCCTTCTTTTGAAGGGCCCCTGTAAAGGCCCCCTTTTCATGTCCAAATAATTCGCTTTCCACCAACTCTTCTGGAATAGCACCGCAATCAATGGTTATAAAAGGCTTGTCTTTTCTCAAGCTGCGTTGATGAATGGCGTACGCAACCAGCTCCTTACCGGTCCCGCTCTCTCCTTGAATAAGAACTGTGGTATCGGTTCTTGCAACCTTGTCTATAAACTGGAAAACCCTTTTCATGGCAGGGCTGGTTCCAAGGAGTCCTTCTGTGCTCCAGGATTCCTGGATCTTCTGTTCTAGATGTTCTGCTTTTCTTTCCAACTGTCTATGTTGAAGACCTTTTTCTATAACAAGCTTAAGTTCCTCCAAATTGACAGGCTTAGATAGATAGTCATAAGCACCCAGTTTCACCGCCTTTACGGCTAACTTAACTTCTTGAAGGGCTGATAACATAATAACCAAAGGATTTTCTCCCAGTTCTTTAACTTTCTCCAGAACTTCCATACCCGTCATCCCGGGCATATTGATATCCAGCAGCAGAATATCCACCTGTTGCTTTTTCATGAGATCCAGGGCTTCCCTACCGTCCTTCGCCAGCAAGATCTTGTAATCTTCTTGAGAGAGAAAATCAGATAAAATCAGCCGTAGGGCTGCATCATCATCGACAATCAAAACGGAATACATGGGTTAAAAGCGATTCAGGAAAAGTAGGAGAGCAGGTATTCCCTCTGCTCGCCTATTCTTCTCCTCCCTCGTTCTTCCCTCCCTCTTTTGGGGTTAAGAAATGACCCGGTTGGATGGAATCGTCAGATAAAAGGTACTCCCTTTTCCTTCTTGGCTTTCTGCCCATATGCGACCGCCATGGGCTTCCATGGCCAGCTTACAAAAGTAAAGTCCAAGTCCTACGGAGATTTCTGATCCGGTTTTTCGACTCTCCACCTGGACATACTTATCGAAAATCTTATCCAGGTAGGTAGCCGGTATTCCCATTCCGGTATCCTGAATCTTTATGTAAATTTCTCCGTTTTCTTGCTTCTCAGCTTGAAGAACGATTTTTCCGCCTCGAGGGGTATGTTTAATCCCGTTATGGAGGACATTTGCCATAACCCGGATAAAAATTTGATCATCTACCCATATAGAGGGGAGATGATCGGGAATCTGGGTCACCAGCGTAATCCCTTCCTGTTCTGCCAGTACCTCGAATTGACCAACGACCGATCGAATCAACAGAAGAAGCGGTACTATTTTCTCTTGCAACTTAAGGGTTCCTTCCTCCATTTTGTGGACTCCCAGGGTATCCTGGATCATTCCCAGCAGGAAATTGGCATAATAAAGAATGTTACGAAGGTACCTTTCTTCCTGGATTCGATTTTCCTTGGAAAGGATACGCATCAGAAGTTCTGAAAAACCTATAATAGCAGCCAGAGGCGTTTTGAGGTCATGGACTGCCATGCTGATAACCTCACTTTTCATCTGTTCTTGCTTTCGTCCCTCGATAAATAACTGGGCATTGTTCAGGGCAATGGCAATTTGATTGGCAATAGTTTCTCCAAGATAAATGTCCTCTCTTTTAAAAACACGAATCCTTTCATGCCAGCGGAGGACCAGGAGTCCGAGTATCTTTTCTTCAAGAATCAAAGGGAAAACCATCACAGACCGAACTTCCGATTTAGCCAAGAGATGGCTGACTTCATGCATGAGAGGATCCTTCCGAACATCGGTAACTATGACAGGCTTTTGGGTCTGAAGAGCTTTTTTAAGTTCAGGGTAAAGTTCCAAAGAGATCTGAATATTGATCAGTTCGGTTTGAGATTTACTTTGATGATATTCATATTTAGAGCGGATGTATCCACCCCCTTTTTCGATAAGCATCAATACACCTTGATCGGCTTCTAAGATTTCTCCTGCGGTAGTCACGGCCAGTCGGAGGACTTCCTCCAGGTCCAGGGTCGAGCTAATCATCTGGGCAATATCATTGAGGGTAGCCAGTTTTTGGGCTTGATTTTTTGCCTTTTCTCGTTCGGCTTCCAGTTCTAGAATTCGATCCTGGACCGGTCGTTTGAGATTTTTGGCATAACTTTCCAGGGCCTGCATGACCACGAAAAATAACCCGGTACCCAGCATAATCCAGGTCCAACTTTCAACGGCCTTTATGACAGCAAAAGCTTCGCTTTCCGATTGAACGGCCACCACATACCAGTCGGGAAAAATATCCCGTGCCTCAGAAGTTAATAAAGAAGAAGCGGCTAAAACTTCAGCTCCTTGCAGGGTATAAGAGGTAATCTTAAAGTCATTTTGCAGTACTTTTTTAAGAAATTCCGGAGAATCCAGGAACTTTAAGATTATCTTTTTATCCGGATGGGCCAATATCCTTCCTGTTTTATCGATCAACATGGTATAACCGGAGTGCCCGATTCGGGCCTTATCTGTGATTTCCCAGATGCGTTGTAAGCCGATCTGACCCTCTAAAATATAGCGAATATTATTTTCTGAATCCAACACAGGAGCGGCAAAGATAAGCACTGCCTGTGGAGGCTCAAGAAAATGGAGGACTACGGTAAAGACTTTTTCTTCTTTAACTTTACGAAACCAACTCTGATCGGCATAATTTTCTAAATCAGAAGACAGGGTAGGGGGGATGACCTTTCCTTCCGGATTAATCAAGAGGAGTTGATCATAGAATTTATAGAGCCCCTGCTTACCAGGTATTTCTGTTGGCGGCGAGAGGCTTGCGTTTCCGGGGAGAGGGCTATAGGCAAGATGCTGGATATCGGTGGAGCCCCACAACAGAATTTGTGAGATATCCTTTGCGACGCTTTCTGCAAGGATTTGTAAAGAACGGTGGGTGGTCTCTTTGAGGGTGTTTTTTGTAATAGACAAAAACAAAAGAGAAGCCGACAAGAGAGGCAACAGGCCTATCAGTAAAAAGAAAATCTTGACCTGGGTTCTGGAGCTTTCTTTCATAGGAAAGGGATTATAATAACAACCGAATGCTCTTGTCAACAATATTGTCAAACCCGTATCTGTACCGATTTTTCACGAGTATCGCCTTTGATTTCCACGTTTGCAGTAAACCGGAAAGGTCATGATCGCTTGTAGGTGAGGTCAAATTCCTGGGGGAAGGGAGATTAGTTTCTTGTTGCAACTAAAACGATGGTTTCTTGAGAAGACATACGACGGAGAATGGTAGAATCGGCCATCAGAACCAACCTTAAATTGACCTGATATCCCACCGTCGTGTTGGGAATAATACCGACCTCGAAGCCGCCCATAAATTTGGGGTGAGGAAAGCTACTGGTCGTATCATAGGGATTGAAACGGATTGGAACCAGATGAGGGATATTTTTGGGTATAGGGTTTGAGAGACCTCCACTGGAGTTATTATTGAAAGCAATCGAGTAAGGAGTCCGTCCCTGGGTAGCTCCTGTTTCTAAGCCGGGTAGAAGGTTCACAACCTGCCGTTGGGGAATGATAAAGTCTGATCCAACCGATGTCAAGGCCTTGGAAGTATTATTGGTGGGTGTAAAGGTGGTGTTATAGATCAGATGGTAAAAGTTTTCGCGGATAGAAGCGGCGATGGTGGAAGGGTTGGTTGTATCAAGGAGGGTGGCATTGGTTACATCCCAGGCATAGCTTAAAGGGGGTTTTCCTTTCTCTTCCTGGAAAGGAGAGATAGAAGGATTTTTTAATTGATCTAACATATCGGTTAGGGTATTGGCGGTTCCTGCACCTTGTTGGATGAGATAGGCGATGATCTGACGGAGTTGAGCATAATCGGCAAACGGCTCACTTTCCCACTGGATTAAGCCAATAGAGTAATTTCTGCTGGCTATCTCAATTCCATTTTTCTGATAAAGGTAATAAAAATTGAGGCGGTAGGTATCTACGAGAAAATTTTCAACGGTGTTGTTCACAGCAACATGCCGAATTCTACGAGGGGATAGGGTTTCTGCAAACAAAATGGAATTTCCTATACTAGTTGCACTTAACCCGGTGTCTGGTTGGTTAGGATCGAAAGGTATTAACGAGGTGATCAATCGGGTTTGATTACTAATCGTCCGGCTTTCGATTCGGGGAATAACATTACAATAATCCCCACTCGGATTGAGATTGAGGGGGGTAATAGTAGGGAGGGGTGGATAGGGGGTGGAGAGTTGTAGCAGGCTAATATAATAGCTTCCTATCCCGGTCCAGGTATTGGTACTTTTATTATATTTATCGGTCAGCAGGAGTCGCGAGGAGATCAATCGATTTTTTATCTGGTTAAGGGCCTGCTGACCCTGGCTGGATAAGTCATTTTTGACTTCAATGAAAAGGTTAGAGGTCAAGATACTGATGTTAAGATCATACAGAATGAGGCTAAGAATCCCCATAAGGGCAACAACCACCAGGATTTCAACCAGCGTTATCCCGGATACGGATCTCAGTATGTTCCGGTTTTTATCAAGGGGTGATCCTGATTTGTAGGTCATGATAGGCAAAGTGATTATAGATGTTTTTCCGATAAACCACAACCCGGAGGGTATAAACCTGTCCGGGAGGGTTATTCGAGGCACCCAGATTTAAAGGAGGATTGAGGGCGGTTACATTCCAGACATACTGTTCAAGGGTTAAGGGGCTGGTGATCGTTCCCGGACAATCCGGGGTTCCTGCTCCTCGACAGAGGTAATGCATCTTGTTAAGAGGGTCTACAATAGGATCGTAGGTTCCGCCGTCTTGTTTGGGTAAAGCCGTGCGGTCTGGCCATTTATCGGCGGGAATAGGAACCACATCGTTATCTCCGATAATATAGCGCCACTCTACCCCATCAGCCGAGTACATGGGGATATAATAAAGCGGAGTGGTTTGATAAAAACTGGACGGATCGTAGTCCGGGGTATAGGGTTGACCATCCCAGCGTCGCCAGGTAATTCTCCAGGCGATGGTTAAAGTGCTGGGATTTGATAAGGCCTGGACATCGGTTGGATCCGGGCGTATAACTTCAACCCTGGGAAGTTGAGGGATACTCCCATAGGGGATATTCTGAGGGCTTAGGGGGAGAAAGGTTTTGGTAAGGGGATGTATAGGCTGACCGGCCAGCATGAACCCATATGTGAGCGCAATGACATTGAATTTGGCTAAGAAATCATTGGGATTGGCGGCCAGGTTTGGGTCTGGATCCCCGCTGGGGGCCAAACCGTTCATGAGGAAGTATCCAAACTGATCATCGGCATCGGGTTGAACACTGGTATCGGGGTTTAACTGAACCTGAAGTAAGGCACTTCCCAACTGATTGGGGAAGTTGATGGTATTGCAGTCGGTACTCCCATCCTGGTAATAAAAGGGACTG
Organism: Candidatus Limnocylindrales bacterium; assembly: GCA_035559535.1. Taxonomy (NCBI): domain Bacteria; kingdom Bacillati; phylum Chloroflexota; class Candidatus Limnocylindria; order Candidatus Limnocylindrales; species Candidatus Limnocylindrales bacterium. The sequence continues at coordinate 77,212 of DATMBG010000058.1, read as the reverse complement.
AATAAGGAAATTTTTGTTTGCATCAAACTGGTATTATAAGGCGTTATACCCGATTCTGGAGGATTTCCTAGGTTCTGATCGGGTTTGAAAGGACGATCTGTGAATATCCTGTTATTTAAACTAAAATTAAAAGCACTGGCCAGGTTCAAACCTTGACAGGTTTGATAAAAGGAACTCCCTGAGGAAATATGATTGTACCTGGTATCGTTGTTGAAGAAACTGGGAGGGCCGTTATCCTGGGTAGCCAGGGAAGCATTATAGCCCAGATAAGTTTGCTTTTCTGTGTCCATTTTGAAAATAACAGGACTATTACTGGTAGGGAGATTTCCCCGATCTCTCCAGCCTATATCATTAAGGGTATAATAATTAGATCCATCGGAAAGAAGATCTGGATAAAGTTCTCCTAACCAGGTTTTAGCATACCAGGCTGCGCCGGTCGGGGGATTTGCATCAAATTGCCGGACCGTTCGGGTGCGACCTCCCTGCCCACCTACCATTTCATTTAAATTAATATAGCTTGGATTATTGGAGGTATCATTTCCATCTCCGGGTCGATCCACAAATCCGGTTTTCGGGATGCGAATCCAATTTTTTTCTATAAGAGGATATGCCGAAGGCCAGTCATCATCTGCCCCCATCACCCCGCCGGGATTTAGATAGTAAGAAGGTCTTCCCGTGATGTTGCTATAGATAGAACGACTCTTGAGGACTCCCATTCGATAAACTTGAGAGAATCTGGGGTAATCAACAGGTATTCGGCCATCCCATCCGCTGGCTGTATTGATAAAACCACTGAGGCCATTACTGTTGCTTATACTCCGAAAGTACCAGTTGTAACGCTGATCCAACTTGACATCCAAATAGGGATTGTGAAGGGGGTCTCCCATGAACTGAAACCTCTCGGTAAAAGGAGCTCGATAAGGATTCCCGGTATTGGGAAGCGGGGTAGTCGGAAAATCTCGACCCTGCATTCCCGATGGACCGGCCCGATAAGGCTGGGAGGGGGAGCCATCACCGGCAGGATTTATACAGGGATAGGGATCGGCCCCGGCTGAATTACAGGTAAGATCTGAAATCCATGTATAAGTCCTGGAAACATTACTGGGAATTCCACGGGCTGTAACAAACTTATAAATACTTCCCCAGAGGTAGATGTTATCAATGGTTTGAGGGGTATCCGGCATATATACATAGGGATTGGCTGGATCATAACCCGGGCCCAGAAGGCGTTTGATATACTCTGGATCTTGCTCCCCGGCGTTTCGATATAACCCGATTCGGGTTTCAATGGTCAGTTGCGTGTCATTTAATCTCCCCGAAGTATTGTCTAAAGTGATGATCCAACGGGCCGTGTTTTTAAAATCTGTATTGCTGATCGAGGTAAGGTTGCTACTAAAATCGTTTCCAACAGGCGCCGGAACATATTCCACCCCATAGAGATCCTGGCGTCTTGCATCGGGAAGACCTGTATTATCAGGGGCCAGTCCCTGACGCAAAGGGGTATTGTAGAGCAGAAGAATGATATCATTTCCTCCTAAAGGATTCAGGAAGTAGGAGGGACTATACCACATTTTGTTATGATCAGGGCTGGCGGGCTTTGAGGTAGGAGCTAAGTCCATAGAATACCCTGTCGTTGGATCCCCCATAATCCGCTGTACGGATATATTACTCAGGGAATAACCGGTAAGGTCTTTTCCGGTAATTCGAATTACAAGGGGGACTTCATTATCCAGATTAGAGGGATCTGGACTTATATTCAAAGGATTACAGTCCCTACTCAGAATGGCCGTTGGTCCATACGTAGGGTTCAGGTTATTATAGCAATTCGATGTGGTCCAGGTAGGATTTATATAAGATAAGAAAGAGTAAACCCGTAACTTAATGTTACTTCCATTTTGATACTCCAGCTGTTCTGGATGTGTAACAACCCGAACACCTGGGAAATCCGGTGGGTATTTGGCAGGGTCCGAATAGTTCCTCATGGGAGGTATGGGAAGTACCTGGCCGTGGGCATTAAGAATCAAAGAGTTTTGATAGGCAGCAGGGTTTTGGTAAAGTTGTTCCAATAAAATACGGAGACTGGGTTCCAGAGAAGGCTCTGCATACTGTTGAACAAAGTTAGCCGGGAGATTAGGGGGGGGATGACCGGGAATACACTCCCACAGCTTAGTGATCGTATTTCGACTGGGTAAACTTCCGAATTTGCGCATACAGTATTCGGTCAATTCATCGGGATAACGCACGGCATGGTTATAGTAATCAGCCAATGCATAACGAACGGCCATGGTGGGATCATCGGGTTCTGGATCTGTGGGATCATAGAGCATTCCGGCGCTTTTGAGAATTTGCCGGGTAGTTGTGTTATTCACGGGATTACCGGGGAAGTTTTGATTGGTATTTGCAGGAATGGTTATACTGGCCCCCGGCGGACTGGCCCCGGTCATGGGCATGCCTATACCATTCGTTGTCAGTCCGGGATTAATTTTACCCTTGTTTAAAAAGGTCGGATCAAATAACCAGAAGGAGCTACTATTCGTGGTTTGCAAGAGACCGGGATAATAATAAACCGAATCAACGGCATCATATACCCCTGTTGTAATATCCGGGTTGGTATTAATAAAAGGGGTATAACTTTTGTCCCGACCGAAGGCGTTTCGAGTAATCCAATGAACGCGATAGCCAAGACCCGGATTCGTCGCCTGCAGTTTGCTTATGGAATCGGTAATAATAGGGCGAAGAGCAGACTGGGTCACCCACCAGCCTGGGATATTTTCGATGGCAAGAACATAGAGGTCGAAAACCTGATTGGTAGGAGTAGTCTGGACCAGACCTCGCATAACGGTGGTTATCTCGGCCAGGGGAAGCCCCCCCTTATTGGGATCGGAGACATCGGTATAAAAGCATCGGACGGTTACCAGCAAGGGTTCCTCGGTGTTGGCAGGTTGGGTATAGGAAAATCTCCTTACATCGATCTGCCTTTGAAATTTCCAGTGGTTTCCTATTTTAATATTACCACTGATGGGAGCCGCCGGGGAATCAGGAAATAGGGTTAAATCTTGACTGACTTGAAGACTCAGGGTTGGAGAAAAAGTTTGTCCTAGAACTATTCCAGACAGATCCTCTATCACCTGGTCGAAAGGTAACAGGGATAAGCTGATATCTGTGCCTGCAGTTTTCTCTCTGAGTTCATTGACCAGTTGAATCGCTTTCTGGGTACAAAAAGCACGGTCTTGATTAAGCGTGGTAGATCGATAGGCAGCGGTATGATAGGTAATAGCTCCGACCACCAGAATGCCCATGATGGCAGTAGCTACCACAAGTTCTATTAAACTTAAACCTGACGCTTCTTTTAATCGATTCATACCCTTAATTCAAATTGGATATAGTCCGCCTCCCACACTCCCACACTTCCACACCCCCATACTCCCATACTCCCACACTTCCACACCCCCATACTCCCACACCCCCATACCCCTTTATCTCAGGATATAAGGTGCCAAGGATATAGAGTAATTGCCCATGGCCTGGTTAAGGACTGAAAAAATATAAGGTCCATTGTAAACCAGTCGTGTGATGGCTCCTACGTTGTTACTCCCGATTTGAATGGCTTTAGATCCCCCAATTCCCTGACTTTTCAGGGTAGATACTATGGCCCCAGAAATAACCGCCCCGTTATCCACCGACAGGGCCCCACTTGCATAAATAAAACCTGTGAACTGACCACAATTATTGGTCCCACATCCCAACGGGCCTCCTAAAATAGTTAAATCTATCCCATCGGCAACCAACACACCATAAGCATTGATAGGTAAATTGGTAGTGGTATCGTAAAGATTAATCGTTGCCGTAGAAAATCCTGAACTTCCTTCTATATAGACGATAGGTGGTGCGGCAGAGTTACTGGGATAAGGTACCAGTTTTGAATTAAAATCGGCACTGTTATTGATGTAAATTCCGCTGGAATTATTCTGGACAAAAGCTTTAAACTCAGCCAGGGTCATTCCAAACACCGTGAGGGGACTCACCGCACTGTCAAACAGGGGATCCGAAAGGATAACCCCCTGACCTCCGACTAACAGTCCATCGTTGGTAATATTTCCGGTATTATCCCGATAGAGAATCGCCGTCCCGCTATCATTACGGACCTCACCCTGGCTGTGGATCCAGACGTTGCTTGCCAGATAAGTCGTTAGGGTAGCCTGGGGGGGGCTTAATGCCATACGGCGAATCTCTGCCCCCATGGTTAAAGTTCGCAAAACTTGATTCGGGCTTTGGTTATAAGGAACTGAGGCATCCTCTCGTTTATAAATGGCCCCATCTACCTGGATATGCCAGATTAAACCACTTGCGCCAGACCCTGGGAGTCGCTGGCTCGTAATGTCTCGAACCAGCGTGTTCTTAACCTCATAGTGTCCGAATAAACGGTTATTTAAACCTATAGGAAAATCCCGTACGATGCCTATGGAAGAATCCTGGGTCTCGGGAAAGAGAACCTGGGTGGTTCCCCTCATCTGACCGGCATTAAGGGGATCAAAAACGGTTTTGACCGGAGGCTTCCCATAAGCCGTAGACCTAAACCAGGTCAGAGCATCTTCCACCCCGGCCAGGGTTACACTGGTTACCTGATCCCGGCTTAGTTCTATAGCGGCTGTTTTAAATGCACTTTCCATCATCGCATAGCCGGTCAGAAGGGCTGTAAATAAAATGGCACTCACCATAAGGACTAACACAAGGGCCATTCCCCTTTCATGTAAGATGAAAGACATAGCCGGAAACATACCCAAAGATACGCAGAACACCAGGACCTCAAAGTTAGATTGAGGTAACACCCCTGAGAACCTTTTCTTTGTGTCCTTCCTATCCGTTGGGTGAAACAGCTCAAAAACTTATCCTTCCATGACACGATCCGGAGGGATTGTCAGGTAAAAGATACTCCCCTTTCCTTCTTGACTTTCTGCCCATATCCGGCCTCCATGAGCTTCCATAGTTAATTTACAAAAATAAAGCCCAAGACCTATCGAGACGTCCCCTTCCTTCTTCTGACTTTCTACCTGGACAAATTTATCAAAAATTCTGCTCAAATACTCCTTGGGTATTCCTATCCCTGTATCCTGAATTTTAATACAGACCTCACCTTCTTCTTGTTTTTCAACTCCTAACGTAATCTTTCCACCCCGGGGAGTATACTTGATCCCATTGTGAAGAATATTGATCAGAACCTGTAGGAAAAGCTGATCATCTACCTGAATCGAAACAGAATTTTCTGGACTTTCCATGATCAAATCGATGGACTCTTGCCTGGCCAGTATCTCAAATTGTTTAACAGCAGTTTCTATAAGCCAACCCAAAGGGATTGTTTTTTCTTGTAATTTTAAAGTCCCCTCCTCCATTTTATAAATTTCTAAGATATTACGAATTCCAATCCTTGCAAATTCATTTTTCATCTGTTCCAGTCTACGCTCTTCGGCAAACAACTCGGCATTTTTGAGGGTTATAGAGATCTGGCTGGCTATGATTTCTCCCAGTCGAATTTCTTCTAATTTAAGGAGTGTGGCTTTCTCCCGCCAACGCAGAACCAGTAATCCCAGGAGTTTTCCCTCGATCATCAGGGGTAAAACGAGAATAGATCGTATACCTAAGCGGGTTAAGGTATCACGTAATTCGTACATAAGTGGATCCATCTGCACGTCATTAACTACCACAGGTCTTTGAGTTCTGATTGCTTTTTTAAGTTCTGGATAGCGATCCAGAGAAATGCGAACGTCAATGAGTTCGGTTTGGGAAGAGTTTGAATGATATTGATATTTGGAGCGAAGGTGTAGACCATCCTTTTCGATCAATAACAGGGAACACTGGCTGGCGTTGAGGGAACGGCCTACGATAGCTACGGCCAGTTGGAGAACTTCTTCCATATTTAGGGTGGAGCTGATAAGCTGAGAAATATTGCTGACCGTTGCCAATTTCTGAGCTCGATCCACCGCTTTTATCTCTAATTCTAAAGTTCTGGTATCGGTAGGTCGTCGCAGAACCTGAATCTGCTCTTCTAGAGTTTCAGCTATTTGATTAAGAGTTTGTCCTAAGACTCCCAATTCATCTTGAGATTTTATTTTTATCCGGCTTCTTACGTTTCCCCTGGCCATTTTTTGGGCACCTGCGATCAGGATTTTAAGGGGTTCCAGGATACTTTGAGCCGCTTTCTCACCCAAAATTACAGCCAGTGCACATCCTACCCCTAGTGTGATCCAGATCCAGCGCTGCACCGCTTCTACCGGAGCTAAAGCTTCGCTTTCAGGCTCAACAGCTATCATATACCACTTGGGTGGGAAATAATCTGCTTCAGCGGGTAAAAGCGTATGAGCCGCTATGATTTCGGTCCCATCCGAAAGGGTATAAGAACCGGATGAAATATCGCCTTGCAATATTTTTGCTACAAGTTTCTGAGAATTAAAAAGTTTCAAAATCATCTCTTTATTGGGATGGGCCAGCACTCTCCCCATAGGGTCGACTAAGGTCATATAACCGAATTTTCCGACCTTGAACTTATCTGTTATTTCCCATATCTGTTCCAGTCCTACATAACCTGCCACAACATATAACACTCCCCCTCCTGAATCCAAAACCGGAGCTGCAAAAACAAGGGTTGCTTGAGAAGGATTAAAAAAATAAAGGCCTGAGGCCGGAATTTTTCGACTCCTGACTTCACGAAACCAGTCTTGATTGGACCAACTTTCTATGCGGTTGGATCCTGTGGATGCAACCACCAGTCCCTCTGTATTAGCCAGGGCAATCTGTTTATAGAGCTTATAAGATCTTTGTATACGGTACATTTCCTCAATTTTCTCCGGCTGACTCGCCGTAAGAGACGCAAGGACCAGGCTATTGGATAAAACCCGGATACCTGCCTGGGCACGAGAAATGAGGGGAGTAATTTCCTTGGCTTTGTTTTCTGCCAGGGCTTGCAAATTGCTGTAAGTTGCCTCTTTTAAGGCTTTCTCTGCGATAGACAAAAAGGTTACCAAAACCAGCATAAGGGGAAATAACCCTACCAGTAGGAAGAAAAATCTGATCCGGATTCCTAAACTTTCCCGGAATTTTTTAAGCACACGGCGAATTAAATGCATACCTCAAAGAGATACTCTCTACGAGCCTTAACTCTAGCTCTGGAAATTATCCCCCCGGGGGGATTCATTTACCGAATTTAAAGTTTATTTTAAATAAGGGAAGAAAAACCATCGTATATGGATAAGCTATACTCCTTATGTTATCTTAACAGTACCGGATTTAAAAGGGAATTTTCGTATGTTTCAGAACCTCATCGAATTCCAAAGTTTAAAGGCACTTACGACCGATGGCCGTTTGCTGTTTGGTACCCGCACCGTACGATTATTTGCTTATGGGTTCCTATCTGTCATATTGGCCCTTTATCTGACCCAACTGGGTTTAACCGACCAACAAATTGGTTTACTCTTGACCCTTACCCTGGTCGGGGATGCCATCATTTCTCTCTGGATGGCGGCGGTGGCAGATCGTATTGGACGAAGACGCATGCTCATTCTGGGCGCAGGTTTAATGATCTTTGCGGGTTTGGTCTTCGCATTAACCAGGAATATGATTCTGTTAACCCTGGCAGCCATCATCGGAACAATCAGTCCCAGCGGGAGTGAAGTGGGGCCTTTTTTATCCATTGAACAGGCAGCCCTTCCACAAACAGTACCCAACAAGTATCGCACCCAGATCTTCGCCTGGTATAATTTGATCGGTTCCTTCGCAACGGCCCTGGGTTCCTTCAATGCAGGCCTGTTAGTAGAGATTCTACAACACCGGGGTACTACCCCCCTCAACAGTTATCGAGCCGTTGTGATGGGTTATGCCTTGCTGGGCATAGCCCTGGGGTTATTATTCGCCAAATTATCGCCGGGTGTTGAGGTAGAACAAACGCAACTTCAAGGTTCGGGGGAGAAAGCAACAGCCTATCACTTCGGTTTACATCGGTCCCGCAAGGTAGTCCTAAAATTATCTCTTCTCTTTATGCTGGATTCCTTTGCAGGTAGTTTGGTCGTACAGAGCCTCATTGCCTATTGGTTTCATATCCGTTTCGGCGTTGAACCGGCTATCCTGGGAAGTATTTTTTTTGGTGCCAATATCTTTGCCGGACTATCCGCCTTGGTAGCTGCCCGCATAGCCTCTCGTTTTGGATTGATTAATACCATGGTATTTACCCATATCCCCTCCAATATTCTACTGATTCTGGTACCCCTGATGCCCGATTTGACTTCGGCTATCATTGTTTTGCTATTACGCTTTAGTATCTCACAGATGGACGTACCTACGCGTCAGTCCTATACCATGGCAGTAGTGGATCCCGACGAACGATCGGCTGCTGCAGGAGTAACCAGTATAGCCAGAACTGCCGCCAGCTCAATTGGACCGGTGATCACAGGAGCTTTACTCGGTGCTTCATGGTTGAATTTGCCTTTTTTCCTGGCCGGTAGTCTCAAAATCATTTATGATCTGACCCTTTATCACAATTTTCGTAACTTAAAACCTCCAGAAGAAAGCTAGAAAGCTTTAAATGTGCTCCGGTGTGCTCCGGCAGAGAGAACTACTCAGGCGAAAATGCCCGATAGAAAGCTTTTATTTTACCCAGGATTTGTTTGATATTTTTTCTTATTCGCAGGGCTAATTGGGCTGTGACGATACCGACGAGGGCCCCTGCCAAAACATCTGAGGCAAAATGCTTGTTATCGTTAATTCTGGAAAAACCTACCAGACCGGCCAAAGAATATGAAAGGACAGGAATAATGCCGTAACTTTTATACTGGGTAGAAAGAATCGTAGCTACATTAAAAACGACCGAAGTATGACCGGAGGGAAATGAGCCTCCTTCACTAAAGGGATCATAACTATTGGGTCCTTTTCCCTTAAAAGGACGCTGTCTTCCAAGAGCGGCTTGAAGGGTTCCTGTAAGAATACCATCCAAGGATAAGGCTCCTAAGGTCGTTAATCCCAAATTTACCAGAGAAGGAACCTGCAAAACTCCCCCTGCTATCGACACACCGATGAACACAGGTACCACAATTCTTCCATCTCCCAAGGGTTTCACCATTTTGGACAGTCCATCTGTTGTGGTAGAGCGATGATCCTGCAGGGTCTTTTGGATGTCGGCGTCAAAAATCATGATCATACCTATCAAAAGTAAAATTCCCAATACGTAAACTTTGATTCGCAGGGCACTTGGTTTCATCTTTTTTCCTTCTGAAGGGTTAATTATTCTAACTTTTTATAACCTACCTGTTGCAGTATAGGATTACTATTTTGATAAGGCTACAAAAAATAACGGAATTGTCAAGAATAATCATAGAAGAGAATGGGATGGTAGGAGAATTTATATTCCTTCACCATAGAGATACTGCCTAAGGTGTAGAGAGGACGACTTGGATGAAACCTTAAATAGGACCACAGGAGCCGCCAGGTCAACTACCAGGGCTGTCCATGAGGTAACATTTCTATAAGATGGGGTATTACCCCCACCTGGCATATCTCTTGCTTACTCCCTTAAACCGCAAAACCTTGTTCAAAAAAAGATTATCCCAAAACCAAACCCAGGGTCAGGAAGTCCAGGCACCGACATACGCCTATCACCCATCTCAGGTAGGAACGTACAACCTTACGTCCTCACCAGGCATTAAACCAACAGATGGGAAATGGGGTTGGGTTACTACAATACGCTGATTCAAAGACTCCATAGGGGTATACGACCGTGCGCCTCTACGATCCCTCTTTTTTGCAAGGGGTTCATGCCTTAGGTTCATAAAGAATGGGCAGCCCCCTGTGGTTGCTCTATTTTTTGTAAATCAGGTCTGGGGTATCGAGGGAGTTAGGACGCTTGCAGGCCTGAGAGAAACCAAGGAGACGGAGATGAAGAGACAGGGACAAAAATTGACACTAGGAGAAACCTTTTTTGTCTGTGGGAGGAGTTTGAGGATTTGGGCAGGGGTTGTGATAGGAATCTTAGGGTTCATGGGAATGACAGGGGTCGCCCTGGCCGGGGTGAACAATTGGACCAGTATTGGGCCTGAGGGTGGGATCATTTTTTCTTTAGCCATAGACCCGGACAATCCCAACATCGTCTATGCAGGAACATTTGGAGGTGGGGTCTATAAGAGCACCGACGGAGGGATTAACTGGACTGTCAGCAACAACGGCCTAAATAACATCACGGTCAATGCCTTGGTTATAGACCCGGCCGATCCCAATACTCTCTATGCAGGGACTGATACGGGAGTCTATAAGAGCACAGATGGTGGGGGAAGTTGGAGTGTCACCAGCCTGACCACTGCCATAGTCAATTCCCTGGCTATAGACCCAAACGACTCCAACACCCTTTATGCAGGAACCTATGGAGATGGGGTCTATAAGAGCACCACTGGAGGGACTAATTGGACTTCCAGTAGTACCAACTTGTCCAATTCCTTTATCCATGTCCTGGTCATAGACCCGAACAGTTCCACCACCCTCTATGTAGGTACTGCTGGAAGTGGGGTATTTAAGAGTACTAACGGGGGGAGTGATTGGTTTGCCAGCAACAACGGTATACCTAATGCCTCTATCCGTTCCCTGGTCATAAACCCGAACAGTTCCACCACCCTCTATGCAGGGACTAATGGAGGTGGAGTGGTAAAGAGTACAAATGGAGGAACTAACTGGAGTAGTAGCAGTCTAATAGGTAACAAAGTCTTTGCCTTAGCTATAGACCCGGTCAATCCCAATATCCTCTATGCAGGGACTGATAAGGGAGTCTATAAGAGCACTAATGGAGGGAGTGGTTGGAATTCTACCAGCTTAAGCAACATCAGTGTCTTTACCCTGGTGATAGACTCTGGAACTTCCACCACTCTTTATGCCGGGACTAATGGGAAAGGAGTCTATAAAAGCACCGATGGAGGAACAAGCTGGACCGCCATCAACACCGGCCTGACCAATACTTCTATCCCTGCTCTGGCTATAAACCCTATCACTTCTACCACCCTCTATGCAGGGACCAGTGGAGGAAAAGTATTTAAAAGCACAAATGGGGGGAGTAACTGGACCGACAGCAGCACCAACTTAACCGGTCAAAGAGTTAATACCCTGGCGATAAACCCCGGAACTCCTGATACCCTCTATGCAGGAATACTTGTAGATGGTGTATTTAAAAGTACAGATGGAGGGGGCAACTGGATGGCCAGTAACAGCGGGATCACCTCGAACACCAAATCCGTTTATGCCCTGGCGATAAACCCTGAAACTCCTGATACCCTTTATGCAGGAATATATAAGAGTGGGGTACTTAAAAGCACCGATGGAGGAACAAGCTGGACCGCCATCAACACCGGCCTGACCGATCTCAGAATCCTTACCTTGGCTATAGATCCCCTCACTCCCACCACCCTCTATACAGGAACTGATGGGGGAGGAGTATTTAAGAGTACCAATGAAGGGGGGAGTTGGACTCCCATCAACACCGGCCTGACCAACTCCTTTATCTATGCTCTGGTCATAGACCCTGTCAATCCCAATATCCTCTATGCAGGAACTAATGGAGGTGGGGTATTTAAAAGCACCAATGGTGGGAGTAGCTGGACTCCCATCAACACCGGCCTGACCAATTCTTATATCCTTTCCCTGACCATAAACCCGACCAATCCCAACATCGTCTATGCAGGAACTTCTGGAGATGGGGTATTTAAAAGCACCGATGGAGGAACAAGCTGGACCGCCATCAACACCGGCCTGACCAACACCTTAGTCAATGCCCTGGCCCTAGACCCGGTCAATCCCAATATCCTCTATGCCGGAACTGATGGAGGGGGAGTATTTGTCATAGAGCAAGCAGCTTCTATAGCCCTGACCGGGTCAGCTTCATCGATTACCCAGACCACCGTTGTCTTGAACGGATCGGTCAATCCCAACGGCTCACTTACCACCGCCTGGTTTGAATGGGGAACCACCTCGGCCTATGACAACCAAACCCCTCCCCAATCCCTGGGAAATGGCACCACTTTGGTTTCCCTCAGTGAATCCTTGAGTAACCTTCTTCCCAACACCACCTATCACTTCCGACTGGTAGCTCAAAACAGTGGAGGTACTTCCCTGGGAGTTGACCAGACCTTTACCACCCCGGCTACCCCTCCCACGCTTCTAACTATCACCCTCCAGACCAACCTTCCTGGCCTTACCTTCATCGTAGATGGACAACCCTACATCACCTCCCAGAGCTTTACCTGGCCTTTGGGTTCCTCCCACACCCTGAGTCTCCCCTCCCCCCAAAGGGATGCCTTAGGATTTGAGTATGTGGGGATTGGTTGGAGTGATGGGGGAGCCCTCACCCACACCATCATCGTCACCACCGACACCCCCTATGTGGGGATCTTCTCTCCCAGACTGATAGCCCCCCGAGGAGATTCGGCCGACTATGATGGAGATGGTCGAACCGATCTAGCAGTGTGGAGAGCGGATACGGGTCAATGGTACATTTTAGGAGCTTCCAACGTCATAGCGTTTGGAGTTCAAGGGGATATTCCCACCCCTGGGGATTATGATGGAGATGGAATCAGTGATTTAGCCTTTTATCGACCCGCTACGGGGCAGTGGCATGTAATGTTAAGTTTGTTGGGAGGAATGGAGTATGTGCATAGCTGGGGACAGGCAGGGGACTTACCGGTGCCAGGAGATTACAATGGAGATCAAAGGGCGGATTATGGACTCTGGAGGGGGGTTAGTGGGGAGTGGTGGATAAGTCTATCAGGAGGAGGGGAGATGATGTTGAAGTGGGGGCAGGGGGGGGATATTCCGGTGCCAGGAGATTATGATGGAGATGGCAGGATGGATCTTGGAGTGTTTCGACCTGGGAGTGGGGAGTGGTGGATATTGACTTCCAGCCAGGGACCTATGCAGGTTCAGGGGTTTGGAGGAGTAGGAGATATCCCTGTGGTAGGGGATTATGATGGAGATGGGAGAGTGGATCTAGCAGTATGGAGTTCTAGCAGTGGGAGATGGCAGATAAGGGGGGCAGGAGGAAGGGTGGTGGAGCGGGTATGGGGGATAGAAGGGGATATCCCAGTACCCGGGGATTATGATGGAGATGGAAAGGTAGATCTTGGGATATACCGGCCGGGGAGTGGGGAGTGGTGGATCTTGAGTTCGGTTGGGGGTTATAGGAGGGTGTTACTGGTGTTAGTGTGGGGACAGAGTGGAGATGTTCCGGTATCGGGTTTTGGAGGGAGGTGATTTTTCTGGGTTCTGGCTCCCACCCCCAGCCCCTCTCCTCCGGTGTGGAAGAGGGGAAACAGGTGGATCTCCGGGTCCATTCCCCCTCTCCCGGAGCCTTGGGGGAGAGGGTTGGGGGTAAGGGCAGAACAGTTACTAAAGGTGCTGCTTGCAGTCAAGGATTTATGAGGTTATCTTTTTTCGATAAGATAGATAATTTAATATGTTCGCCTGGAAAGAGTTAAGAAGAGTAACATGCGAACAATTCCCTTATCTAAAGCTTATATCGATGCGGAAATCAAGCAGAAAATCCTGGAGATCGCCGAACAGGGCTGGTATATCTTAGGGGAACAATGCCAGTTATTCGAAAAGGAATTTGCCGAATTTATAGGGACTTCCGAGGCTATTGTGACCTCTTCGGGTACGGCTGCAATTCTTCTGACTTTACAAGCCTTAGGGGTTAAAGCAGGGGATGAAGTAATTGTCCCCTCTCATACTGCTTTTCCTACTGTAGAGCCTATCCTTCTTCTGGGTGCAACCCCTATCTTTGTCGATATTGACGAAACTTATACTCTAAATCCCTCCCTCCTCGAGGAGAAAATAACGCCCCGTACGGTAGGAATCATCCCGGTTCACCTGTATGGACACCCGGCCCATCTGGATCCTATTCAAAGGGTGGCCGAAAAATATCATCTGTTTGTCCTGGAAGACTGCTGCCAGGCACACGGTGCTACCTATAAAGGAAAAAAGGTTGGATCCTGGGGAAAAGCAGGATGTTTTTCATTCTATCCATCTAAAAATATGACAGTTTACGGAGATGGGGGTATGGTAACTACCTCCGACCCGGAGCTTGCAGAGAAGATCCGATTGCTCCGGAACCATGGGCTTGTGGGAAAGTATCGGCATGAAATTCTGGGCCATAACCTCCGATTTAATGAGATACAGGCTGCGGTCGGCAGATTACAACTTCAAAAACTGGAGGGGTTTAACCAAAGACGAAGAGTCCTGGCAGACTTTTATTCAAAGTGTTTGAAGGAGGTACTGGAAGGGATGGAAGAAGTTAATTCTTCAACAAACTCAGATTCAACCCTGAGCCCACGGAAAGCCCTTCTTCTCCCCTCCGAACAGGATTGGGCCTATGCGGTTTATCATCTGTATGTCATTCGAATTCCCTCTCCAGGACATTCCAATCAAAGAGATCGACTGATTCAATTCTTACAAGAAAAGGGAATTCATACCGGTATCCACTACCCTATCCCCTGTCACCTCCAACCGGTCATGAAGACCTTTTCCGGTCGACCTCCTGCTTTACCAAAAACAGAAAGTGTGGTTCAAGAGATTATCTCGCTGCCGATGTTTCCGGAGCTAACGGAAGATGAAATTCTCTATATCACCCAGTCTATTAAGGAATTTCTAACCCTGTAACAGGCCTGTTGGATGGAGTAGTTTATCCGAATGCCTGCTTTCTGGCTGCCGGCTATCAGGGATTCTACCCCATCTGCATTAAGTGAAGGATTAAACCTGGGATCGACACCCCCTCCTAACCCCTATGCGGGCCAGAATAAGCTGAAAAGCCCCGTCAGGGGCGAACGGTTGGTAGCCCCCGACTTGCGTCGGGAGATTCAGAAATTCAGAATTTTTTTTCAAGTTAAACGGGTCACCCCCGCTGGGGCTAACCTTCTTACTCTAGCATGTATGTCTAACCCTCTCCAAGGGGGGATTTAGCAGGCAACCTGCTAAATCCCCCCCTGAGGGGGGCCAGGAGGCGTCCAGACCAAAACTAAGGCTTTTCCCCTTCTTAGCTGGATGCGTATAGGGTTCTACCCAATCTCCAGATATGGCAGTTGGATGGATATAGATTGTAGAACGGGGTTTTTATTATTATGATAATGTCCTTAAACCTTACCGATAAGTGTCGGGTTATGATTTTTGCACCCCACCCGGATGATGAAACGTTGGCCACCGGTGGACTCCTCCAACAAGCAACAGCCGTTGGTGCACCCGTCCGTGTGATCTTTGCCACCAACGGAGATAATAACCCCTGGCCTCAGCGCGTTATCGAGCACCGCTGGCGGATTGGAATTACTGACCAGGTCCGATGGGGAGCGAAACGCCGTGATGAGGCACTGGCAGCTTTGAAGTGCCTGGGTATTCCATCTACCTGCACGGTCTTCCTGGGATATCCCGATCAGGGACTCACAAAACTCTTACTTACCGGAAGTCAAGAGATTCTGATAAAAATTGCTTCAGAAATTGCTAACTGGAACCCGACCCTTCTGATTATTCCATCCATCCTCGATATCCATCCCGATCACAACGCACTTGCAGTCCTGGTTCGCCTTGCCCTGGCCTATCTAGGCCGGCATCAATCCCCCCTTACCCAACTCAGTTACCTGGTGCATCCCCCACAACGGAGGTGGACTCCTACGGATTTTATTTATCTTCCGCTGAGCCAGGAACAGCAACTCCATAAACGCGAAGCAATTCTCTGTCATCAAAGCCAGCTTAAGTTGAGCCGTGGCAAATTACTTGCGTTTGTCAAGGATTCAGAAAAGTTTCTGCCTGTTCCAGAACCGATCTCGCTCTACGACCGACATCCTATACGCCAGGTTATTCCTTCGGACTCAACTTTGCAATTAGATATGGTTATCCGGATACTTCCAAGCCTGTCAGGGAGATCCCTTCTTTACTTCCTGGGGGATCCCCCGGGTAAAGGTACTACCTGTTTATCTGTAAAACTTCCTGTGAAGTCTGCAAAGGTTGATGTGCGTGATGTTATCTCTGGGACTGTCGTTACATCTGCTCTTTTTGAGGGTACTTGCTGGAAAGGAAAAATTTTACTCCCACTTTCGGTTCTGCTTCCGGCAGAGCGGATATTCATCAAGCTGGAAAGACGGTTTATCTTCTTCGATGCGGGAGGATGGAGAGAGATCTCGATCCCCTCCTTATCCCAGAGGGCCCCCTCGGTTACTATGATCCAGGGAAAGAACCTACCATGACTCGGCGGTCGGTTCGCTAAAGCTTTGCCCTCCTGGGGTCGCATTTTGGGGAGAATAGGCTTCTCAATTTCCTTATCCTCCTCTCATCAGGTAGGGGAATTCTCTGTAAAAGAATTCTCTAAAGGTAAATAGACATAAAAAGTGGTGCCTTTACCGACTTCGCTGGTCACCTCAATTCGACCCCCATGATTTTCTACCAGTTGATAACTTACCGAAAGCCCTAATCCGGAACCTTCTCCTACATCCTTCGTGGTAAAGAAAGGTTCGAAGATTCTCAAAAGATCTTCCTCAGGAATTCCACATCCCGAGTCCTGAAATTGAATCAATACGTGTTTTTTTCCATTCTCTTCCACAAGTCCGGTCGAGATGACTAAGTGCCCTTCTCCCTGCATGGCGTCGGCTGCGTTCAGAATAAGATTGAGACAAACTTGTTTGATCTGGGCAATATCAATAAATATGGGAGGAAGGTCGGGATGAAAATTTTTCTGGATCTGGATGGATTTAACCCTTTTTTCATAACTTGCCAGGGTAATAATCTCATCGATGACCTTGTTCAAATCCACCTGCTCTCGAACCGTTTTTCTTTTAGAAGCAAAATTTAATAAATCCCGCAAAATTTTCTTACATCGTAGGGCTTCTCCTTCTACGATTTTTAAATCTTCATAAAAGGGGCTTTCCGGACTTAACTCTTCCAGAATACATCCCACAGTGGTCAGAATAATTCCAAGGGGATTATTAATTTCATGGGAAATTCCCGAAGTAAGTAAACCTATGGCACTGAGTCGCTCGGCTTTAATCAATCGTGTCTGAGCCTTTTTTAATTCCTGGTTAAAAGCCCGTGCATTTTGTAAAGCGATTTCCTTTTCCTCCAGGATTTTACTCAGGTTTTCTGCCATAACATTAAAAGTAGAGGCCAATAAACTGATTTCATCGGTTCCCTCCACTTCTATACGCTCTTCTAAATGTCCCTGGGAAAATCTTGCCGCTTTGTCTACCAACTGAATAAGGGGCCGTGAAATCTTCGCAGACCACCAGGCTGTAAGGATTAAGGTAACTCCTAAGGTAATTGTGGAGATAATGATTAAAGCCTGGGTTAGACGCCGGGTAAGGGTTCTCACCTCTTTAAGGGACATTTCAATTTGAATACTCCCCACATATCGATTCTTCGAAAATAACGGGTTGGTAATCTCAAGTACATCCCTTGTATATCGGAACGCGACTTGCTGAGGAACCGATAAGGTTTTACCCGCAGGTAAATTGGGAAGCTTCGGGTTTTGAGAGGAGGTCTCTTCAGTCCCATCAGAAAGAATCATCCCTTCCGCATTGTAAACAGAAACCCGACGCACGTTATCTTCATAAAGAATAGGTCGAAGCACCTGCCTTAAATAGTTTATATCTGGAGGATCTAAAGCATTTACAATATGTTCTCCCAGGGTTATCGCAAACCTTTTACCTTCTTCTTCCAATTCCTTCTTTAAAATCCTTTGCTGAACGATCAAGATTCCATAACTGGATATTCCCATTACCAGAATAAGGAGAATCGATGTACCTACTATTAACTTTAACTGAATTCGAGATTTTAACCTTTCGAAGATACGGGTAAACATCGGTAAAAATAAATCCTTTTTTATTTTAGTCTTATGATAGTCTTATGACCAGCAATAAAATTATAAGCCCAAGAGCCGACCCTATACCAGGCTTCCGGTTTTCTGCCTTTGTTTATCATGTTATCTTGATGAATTTCCAAACGCAAGGGGAAATCTTATACCGGGTCTTGATCTTCAACCCTTCAGGGGTATCTTTTTTATTCACCCGGTTCCTTAACTCCCTTTCTGACCGGGAAAATTTGAGGACCGCCCAGGTCCCTGAGTTCCCCCTTCCTGACGTGGGAAGGAGGTTAGGTTAGAAAAAAACTTGCCCATGAAAGCTTCCCCCTTTGGGGATCCTGATGAATCTATAACTGTAAGAGTAGATAAGATAAAAGGAGGGTTTCAGGCATGGTTCTTATTATTATGAATCCAAAATTAACTCCAGGAGACCTGAACCATGCCTTGTTGAATATATCTTTATTCAAGTACAAAGATAATGCCAATTTCTAAAATAAAAGAACCTATGCTTAAAAAGCTGATCCAAAAGAACCGGAACTTTTTGAATTATTCTCCAGATAGAAGGCCGGTTTTAGATTGTCATGGAAACATGATCTTTTCTAAAAAGAAGATGTTTCCCTGGGATTTAACCTGCGGGATAAAAAATAGCAACTGTCTTATTCTTATGTTAATCTGTCATGGTTTAATGACAAAAAGATTTCAAGAAGGCTTAATAAGATATCATAAGAATACCAGTGTAACCTTCTTTTCAGAATAGAAAAGCAGCAAACGGTTTCCTGGCACATAATTTGTACTTAAAATAAAAGAGAATTTATTTCTTCTTTATCCGGCTTACCGCCTGGTAAATTACTCAAAAATCAAGAAAGGAGATAGTATGTTTGGTATTGGAACTCCGGAATTGATGGTTATTTTGCTCATAGCCCTTATTATTTTCGGTCCGGGTAAACTACCTGAGTTAGGGGGCTCCTTAGGTCGGGCGATTCATAATTTTAAAAAAGCCCTTCATACTTTGGAGACAGAGGAATCCGAACCAAAGCCCCTTTCAAAACCTTCTACCCCAACTTCTACCTCATCTTCCGAAGAGCAGATCCATTAAAATGACCGGAAATGATGGTTTTCTACCGCTTTAGTTTTTATCGTTGGATTCTGGTGGTTATTTTCATCGGTTATTTACAGGCTAATCCTGCCGGTGCGGAGGGATTAGATACCCTTGCTACGAAAACCGTTGATGTTGCCTCTTCCCCTTCATGGATAAATCCCACTTTACGCAGAACATACGAAAACGCCAGAGCCCAGGCGCGTAAATGGCTCGATGCCCTGGAAGTAGATCCTATAAAACTTCGACAACAGGGTATTAAAGGCAAAAAGAAATTAGCTGAGATCCTGGATGCCTATCTGACCCTCTATGAATATACTTCAAATCCTGAAGATCGAACCAACATTCTCCATCGTGTCAAAGACCTGGTGGCCGTCACAGCTCGGCCCGAATATCATAACCTAAAGTATATCCCTCTCACTGAATTCAATCAGGACTCAACGTCCTATTTAAGGATCTGCTATTTGATGGATCAGTTCTCTCTGCCTACCGGGGATTATCGGAGACAAATACAGGCCATCCTTCCCGAGTTAAATGCCCACATGAAAGAGCGGGGGGCATGGCAGCGTAAAGTTTTTGCCTTTTATTATGATTACTTTTCATTACCTAAACCGCCTATTCTCCAACAAGAGTCCCAAGTGAAGGGAGTGATTGCCAGTCGGTTGCCCCTCTCTCAATATAATAAGGATCTGGCTTATGACTTAACCCATGAAGTTTTTAATGCTTATGAGTATGGACACCGTAAAATTTCTTCCGGATTTAATCCAGAGGACCGGGAGTATTTGCGAAAAACTCTTATTCCCCTTCTGGATCGCTCTCTGGCGGAAGGGGACGTAGATTTAGGCGCAGAACTGATTTCCTGCCTTACTTATCTAGGAATGCAGGATGAGGCTATTTACCAACCTGCCATTCTTTATCTTTTACAATCTCAAAATAACAACGGGACGTGGGGCCATTACGAAGATATCAGAGCGGAAATAGGTAACCTGGTGGATCAACATCTTTACTTACATACCACCCTGGTTGTTTTGCAAAGTTTAGTCGAAGCCTTCGATGGAAACTGGCCGACTTATTCCCCTACAAAATAAATTATCCCATGGACCCTTTAGAAGGGAGGATTGACTTTCGATCCCAGGGTAGCGCAAAGGCAAATGAAGAGACCCTGATCTTATTGAGATTGGATTCTCAGTTTTGGTTGTCATGGTTTAATGACAAGGGAAAACCTGAACTTAAATCATATTTAACCCCGGGAGAATCTAACTCTTTTTATAATGTCACCTTTTCATGACGGTTTTTTTCTATAATCCTTCCCATACCAGGGGCGTTTTTCTGTAATTATAGAAAAATTAAATAGTTGTTTTTAATCTACCCACCGAAGAACTCTTCCTTAATCCTGGCACAAGGTTTGTACCCTTGGTTTAGGAGAGAGACGAAGAGGAACATGCTGTAGCTGTTTAATCCCAGGAACAGGAAGATTCCAAGATATCTGAATGGGATGGTTTCCTGGATCCTTTGCGACTTTACCTTAAAAAGGAAGAAGAAAATGAAGGACATGAAAGCCCTCATTGAAAATTGTAAAAATCTCATTGCCCTCTGTGAGGAAGCTCTTAAAGTTTACACCCCGGATCGTTTCCCGGTTCAGTATGGTATTATCCAAAACAATCTCGGAAACGCTTATATTACGCTCTCCCGGGTAGAAGATGAGTTTGAGAATCTGGAAAAGGCCATTAAAGCCTATGAGGAAGTATTCAGAGTGTTTACAGACGAAGAATTTCCAGAAACCTATCAATTATTACAGTCTTATTTGTTTTTTCCCCTATCCAGAGATAAATAGGTATCCAGGTAATCTCTTTGATTTTTCAACTGTTAGAACAAAAATTACTGCTTGATCTGAAGAAAGGTAATATTTTTACATATAGAATTGGATGATAAGTTTTATTTAAAAAATCAAGGAGATCCCAGAGAATGAATAATGGGGTAGAGGGGAAGACAACCCTTACTCTGTATGGAGAACCCCGTGGTTCTGTTCACGGGAGTAGTTTTTATGCTCTTTTTTAACGAGTTGTGGAAGTCCTACGAGGTTAATTTCGGCTCTGGAGGCGAACAAAGTCGATAGAATAAGGTAAAGGGGTTCCGGAAGCCAGAGTTCATAGGATTGTCAAAAGGTTATCTGGAGAGGCTTTCCGTTTCACCGGGTTGATGCCAGAACCGGAGAAACCTGTGGGATCCTTTATATACCTTTTGTTTTAAAATAAAGTCTGATAATCAGAGTAGTAGGGATCCCCGGGGAAGATCCTGGGATCCACGCTTTTTAGATTTAATTCCGACCTAGATAAGAAATATTGAATTATGACTCTGGACCCACCCAAAATTATACCCCGGCCAAAAATTCTCGTAGTAGACGACGAGAAAAATATGTGCCGGGCTATATCCTCAGCTCTAAATAAAATCGGTGGTATTGTGGAAGTTTGTTATACAGGGCCCTGCGCCATTGAGAAGGTTCGATCCAATGAGTATGATGTGGTTTTGTTGGATTACAAAATGCCGGGCATGGATGGAATAGAAGTATTGAAGGTTATCCGGGATCTTTCGCCAGAACTGATAGTTATCATGATGACCGCCTATGGTACGGTAGAATCTGCGGTTCAGGCCATGAAGATAGGGGCCTATGATTATGTACTCAAACCCTTTGAAGCCGAGGAGATTCGTTTATATGTCAATCGGGCACTGGAATATCGCTGGCTACTTCAGGAAAATCGAAACCTTCGTCAGCAGGTGGAAGAGAAGTATCACCTTGAAAACATGGTAGGAATCTCTCCTCAAATGGAGAAGATTTATGAAATGGTCCATAAGGTTGCCAACAGTACGGCTACGGTACTCATTCAAGGGGAGAGCGGGACCGGTAAGGAATTAATCGCAAGGGCCTTACATGCTTATAGCGAGCGGAAGGGACGTCCCTTTGTAGGAGTCAATTGCAGCGCCATTCCGGCTAATCTTCTGGAGAGCGAATTCTTCGGCTATGAAAAAGGAGCCTTTACAGGGGCCCACCACCAGAAAAAAGGTTTCTTTGAAGCGGCCCATACCGGAACCCTCTTCCTGGATGAAATCGGTGAAATGAGCCCCTCTCTTCAGAGTAAACTGCTAAGGGTACTCCAGGAGAAGGAAATCATCCGAATAGGAGGGACTCAGGTTATTCCCATCGATGTTCGAGTCATTGCTGCAACCAATGTGGATCTGGCTGAACTGGTTAAAAAAGGACAATTCCGGGAGGACCTTTATTATCGACTGAATGTGATCAATATGGTTATTCCGCCACTTCGGGAGCGAAAAGAGGATATCCCCCTGCTGGTCAAACATTTTTTAAATAAACTGGATCCCCAACAGCGGATTCGAAAAATTTCCCCCGATGTTTTAGAGGCTCTCAAAGCCTACTCCTGGCCTGGAAACGTTCGAGAACTGGAAAATGTTATCGAGCGAATGGTTCTATTAAGTGAAGGACCTGTTTTAGAGATCAAGGATCTTCCCGCACCGTTAAGGGAGGTTCCCAAGCCACCCCCTCTTTCTACTTCGGGTATTCTCAACTACAAAGAGGCTAAAGAACGGTTCGAACGGGAGTTTATCATCCACGCTCTCCAACGCAATAAAGGGAATGTAACCAATGCGGCTCTGGAGACCGGGATTTATCGTCAGAATTTCTACGATAAGTTAAATAAATACGGAATTAATCCTGAAGATTTTAAGTAATTTAGAGACGCGGGGATGCGGGGACGCGGAGATGTAGGGATGGGAAGATGCAGGGACACAGAGACGCGGAGATGTGCAGTTAGAAAAAGTAACTCTCTGTTTGTATCTTCGAGGGAATTTTTCTGCACGACTAGATCTACTGAGCTGTTATATATCATTTCTCCATATCTCCGCGTCCCCGCATCCCCGCGTCTCCATACTCTGGTTTTCCTCACGAGGCAGGTAAGCTGAGCTGGCTCATAAGAACCCATTTTCTGAATAATTCGGCTGTGAGGGTATATCTGTTTTCACTTTTCTTTATGAGCGAATTTTCTGTGAGATTTACAATACCCTTACGAAGAGCTTTTTTCCTGTCTGCCGGGAGTTTAGAAGGAACCAGCTCCTCTTGTGAGCAAGAACCCTGTTTGGCAATTTTGATCACGCACTCCTGCTCTATGCGTGAAAGCCGTTGCCAGATACTTTCCAGATAGTCTGTGCGATTCTCAATGTAGTAAGAGACGGCTTCTTCCACCTGGTCAACCTGGATTTGGCAAGGTCTATGGGTTACTTTTCCCAGGATTAGACTGCAAACCTGCCGGGTAATGAAAGGATGACCCCCTGTTTCCTGATAAATTCGACTCAGGCTCTCCTCCGAATAAGCAAGACCCAATTGCTCTCCGATATTCACAATCATCCGACTACAATCTTTTTCATTGAAAAAGGGGAGAAAAACTTCCTTATAAAACTGAAACATGGGATTATCTTGAGTTCCCCAGCGATCGGTCCTTGAAATTTTAGGATTTACCCCCCCCACGATGGAAACTAAAAAACGATATCTTTGCGAAATACCTCGAATAGCACCCAGAAATTCATTAAAACCCACAAATCCTTCCTCTTCCAGGGAACTTGGAATAAGTTGCTCGATCTCATCCAGCATCAGAACGATTTTGGTATTGCCGTATTTTTCCCGCAGGTAATCGTTCAGGGTTAACAGATCAGAACTGAAATCCACTTTGGCATCTCCCCGGGTAAGGTCGGATTCCATAAGTTCCAGTTCCGGTAATTCGATATGCGGAAATTTAAATTTAAAATCGCGGGCTAATTCTTGAACGAGCTTCTTATAAAGGAAATTGCAGTCTTTAGGCACTTCCTGGAGATCCACATAGGCCACCAGGTGTTTAGACAGCCGCTCTTTAAGCTGCCAGATTAAAGAGGTTTTTCCTATCTTCCTCATTCCAAACAAACCCACATGTTGAAGGTTATTGATGTAATCGAGAAGCTCATCGATAATACGTTCCCGACCGAAGAAGTTTAAAGGGTCGACAATGGGGGAGTTATTACTGTAGAGATCTCCCTGGCCGGTAAACAGACTGATATTTTTTTCAAGTTCCTGGGCACAAACCGAATCGATAATGGATTTTTTTAAGAGAACATCGCTGAGAGGAATCACGGTAAATCCGTTTTCGGATTTATAGGTATAAATCTGATGATAAACCCCACTCTCTGGAGGGGTAGAAACAATGACAAAGGCAATTTTTCCCTCCACTTTCCCCTGATATTTTTTCATGGCTTTTTCGAAGACGCCTCGAATCTCAGAACTGTGGAGAGGTTTGGTCACCAGAATTTGGACGAGAATGTTTCCAAACTTTTCATACCGGGGTAGGTTAGAAGAAATGGAGAGCTCTTCTTCAGATTCCCGGATTACTTCGAACCCACTTTGTTTGAAAAATTCCATGGCAAGTAAGACCGGCGTGAATCCGAGGGCTCTTTCTTCCAGACATTGTTCCAATAATTTTTTAGAAGCCTGTTCCAGACCGGGTTCCCGGGAAGTAATCTGTAAATTTTTAATAGCTTCCTCTAACTTCCCCTGTTTTTGATAAAGGACAGCCAATTTAAATCGGGTCTCATGGTCGTCTTTATTTTCGTTTAATAAACACTCATAAATCTTAAATAACCAGTTGGTCACTCCTGGGGCTTGAGGGGCATATTTGGAGACAATTTCGATATGATCCCTCGCCTGCCGGTAAGCCTGCTTTTGGAAATATAAATTCGTCAAGAAGGCATGGGTTGTAACAAATTCAGGACTTTCGGGTCGTTCTTTTAAAACCTCCTCGAGGACCGTCAACATCTGGTCGATGTACTCGGGTTCCAGTTCGGATACCCTCTTAAAGTAGGTTAAGGTATTGAGGATATGACCCTTTTTCAGATATAACTGACCGATCTCCCAGTAAATTTCTGTTAAATGGTTGTCGTTGGGATTAGTGGCCAGGAAGTTTTGCAGTTCTTTGATAATCTCATCGATGAGTTCGGAACTTAACGCTGCACATTTTCGATAGCTATCCAGAGCTTCTGGAATCATTTTCTTTCTCAAATAAAGATTCCCTATCTCTGTGTGGGCCTGGGCGTTATTTGGGAATCTGGTGAGAATCTTTTTATATCCTTCCAGGACTTCTTCCAGGGAGTCTGGATCCAGTTGAAGAATGATCTTGAACTCATTCATGCATTCACCGATTTTTTCATTTTGTAGATAAGCTTGAGCCAGGATCTTGTGAAGGTCCAGATTGGTAGGCTGAATCTTTAAAGCTTTTTCATAAACCTCCAGGGCGTTTTTGTCCAGACACTGCATCTGTTGATAGACCCGAGAGAGTCGCTCCAACAGGTATTTATCATTGGGATGGATCTTGAGCAACCGGGTTAGGAAGAGAACCAGTTCATTATAAGTACCCAACTGAAGACTGGCTTCGATAAAAGCTGAGAGGAGTCCCACTGATTCGGTGGTATAGACAAAATTAGGGCTTGATAGCCAGGTATTGGCAGTATATCTTACTTTCTCCAGGTCACCTTTTTGCAGATAGGCCTGGCAGAGCATTTCCCGAAGTTTGAGGTCTTCCGGGATAAATTCCAACGCCTTTTCATAAACCGGAAGGGCTTCCTCATCGACCCGTTTATTTTTCAAGTAAATCTGACTCAGGATCAGGTTAAGGGAACGATTTCCCGGTTCAAGATCCAAACTTTTCCGATAAACCTCCACAGCTTTTTCATCGGTACGTTTCTCTTGAATATAAACTTTGGCAAGGTTTCGGTACACCTGGGCATCGGCCTGGCCGAGTTTAAGGAGGCGCTCGTGCATTTCAATGGCTTTGGGATGGTTTTTTTTCTTTAAATAGAGGGTGGCCAGGGTCCGGAGGAGTTGAATATTCTCCGGGGCAAATTGCAGGGCATTTTCATAAATGGACAGGGCTTTATCATCGGTAGCCCCTTTGCGTAGATAAAAATTAGCAACCAGAAGGGCAATTTCTGGGTTACGGGGGTTCAGAAAGAGGGCCTTTTCAAAAACAGGCATAAATTTGGCTCCGGATTTATTGACTTTCAGATAGGTATCGGCAATAACTGGATATAGATCCGGCTGATGGGGATATTTTTTCAGGAGGGTTTCATACAAATCGGCAGCCTTATCATATTTTCTTATTAACCGATAAAAGCTGCCCCCTAAGGATAAAAATTTCGGTACAACCATTTTCGTAAAGGATGAAGGGTGGAGGATGTTTAGAGCCAAGCTTCTTTCATCCTTCAGCCTTTATCCTTCAGCCTTTAATTAATAGAGCTCACTCCATAAAGCTTTTCAGAGTTTCGCTTGAGGAAAGCGCGGACCAGATTTTGATTGTTCAAAAGCTCGCCTTGCCCCAAACTGGCCAGCTTATGATAAATATCTAGCCCTTTGGCATAATTCTTTGTGTCTTGCAGGTAAATGCGACCCAGGGCATTGAGCAAATCGATATTATCCGGGTCAAACGCCAAAGCTATGTTATAAATTTTGGCCGCTTCCGGGGTCATGATATTTTTCCTTAAATAATAATTTGCCGCAGCCATTACGATGGCTTTCTGATGAGGTCTAAGAAATAACGCTCTTCTTAGTGTGGGAAGATCCAGTTCCAGGATATCTTTTTTTGCTTTACCATGAAGTTTAACAATAAGCGGATAAAGCCAAACTTTTTGAGGATGGTGGTTCAGGATTTTGCGATAGACCTTGAGAGCCCTTTCGGGATTTCGGGATAACCGATAAAAATATCCTTTCAGATAAGAGATAAGAAGATTTTCTTCCATAAGAGTTGTCTCCT
Source organism: Candidatus Limnocylindrales bacterium (assembly GCA_035559535.1). NCBI lineage: Bacteria > Bacillati > Chloroflexota > Candidatus Limnocylindria > Candidatus Limnocylindrales > Candidatus Limnocylindrales bacterium. The sequence continues at coordinate 50,421 of DATMBG010000058.1, read as the reverse complement.
CCTTTCTTAATGGGGCTTTAAAAAGTTCTGGAAACCTGCCTGCTTTAAAGTCTTTGGGAGAGGGTCTATAGATTTGCTGTTTAATTAACATACGTAAATCAAGATGTCAAGAGAGAAGATAAAAAATTTTTACTCTCGACTTCCATTCCATAATAACATATGTAAAATCAATAAAATATGCAAATCAAACAAATGTTTAATGAATTCTCCTTATACGAAGAAGGGGGGACCGTAGGGAAATTTTCTTTGAAAGGTTCTCAAAGAAAAGTAATAAACGTTAGACAAAGGAAAAGAAGAAGGTGTAAAGCCCCATGGAAAGGCGAATAGAGCTTATTATACCCTTTATTTAGAAATTTTTCTTTTTTTCCTAATTTTTTCTTGACAGCCATATAAATACCCAGTACAAAATGGAGTGTATCACCGCAGCAGGAAGTGGTTTTCAACTGATGCAGGCGGTCATTGTATCACTCGGGCTCCACTGGTTACTCTACAAAGGGTAGAGTGCGGACGAGAGTACCAGTGACAACCAAAGGCGGACATGGGTCATCGGGATAACATGTCTCGCCTTCATGAAACCAAAAGGAGGGTTTCGTATGAGAAAATATTCAGCTATTTTACTTACTCTAACCGTCATGTTCACGGCTTCGGTTGTTTTAGCCGATTCTTCCGCGGATAAAATTAAGAATTGTCCTCCTGAGAATTGGTGTGCCTACCATCGAACCGTAGACACAGGCTGGCGGTATAGCCCCTTGGATCAGATTAATACCAAAAATGTTAAGGATTTACGTCCTGCCTGGATTTTCCAACCCGGAGATCCCCGCATGGGTCTACATAGCACCCCTCTGGTTATTGATGGGATGATGTATGTATCGACTAACCCGTCGACGGTTTGGAAACTGGATGCTAAAACCGGTGAAAGGATTTGGGCCTGGGTTCCAAAAATGGATGAAGCCGTAGTTTCCCGTTCATTCTTCGCCCATACTCGAGGCCTGGCAATCGGTGACGGACGGGTTTATATGGGTACTGCCGATGGTCGGGTGGTGGCCCTGGATGAAAAAGACGGTAAGGTCATATGGGACAAGCAATTAGTAAACGCTAAAAAGGAGACGGTCGGTTTCAGTGGGGCCGGTACCTTTGTAAACTCTGACCTGTTCGTTATCGGACAGAATGGTGGAGAATATCCCATTGAAGGTAAAATCTTCGGTCTCAACCCCAAAACCGGTGATATTAAGTGGATCTTCTATACCACCGGACGAGATGATCCCAAAGCCCTGGCGACCTGGGGTGGAGACTCCTGGAAGTATGGCGGAGGAGGATCCTGGCAACCTGGAACGGTGGATTACGAGAACAACCAGATCCTCATAGGAACCGGTAACCCCAATCCAGACTATGATTACTGTGGCGACAAGTGTAGAGATCCTAAAGCCGATGGTTGGCGGCCTGGAGACAACCTCTATACCTCCTCTACCGTTGCTTTAGATCTGAATACCGGTAAGCTGAAATGGTATTTCCAGGAAGCCCCCAGTGATCCTTATGATTACGATGCGGCTCCGGGAGAATATGTAATCTTCCAGGATGACAAGGGCCGAAGACTCGTCCTCCATCCCGGCAAAAACGGATTTAACCATGTCCATGACCTGAAAACCGGTAAACCCGTCAATGTCTATCCCGACATGAAAAACTTCAACTGGACCAGTGGTTTTAATTTGGAAAAAGGCGAGTGGGAAAACATGCTGTGGCCAAAGCCCGGAGAGAAAACTCTGGTTTGCCCGGCCATCGACGGAGGACATAGCTGGAATGCCGGTACTTATAGTCCACAAACCAAGTTGTTCTATCGTATTGCCAATGAATGGTGTATGTATCTGACCGTTGCTCCAAAAGGGGGTGGAACGACCATCACGGCCGGTGCTGAAACCCGTATTCTGGAGCCTTTTGCCCAGGCCTTTATGAATGCTGAATGGGTAGGTACCAATCCCCCCAACGATAAAGCCCATGGTCGCCTCACGGCCCGTGATCCACTCACCGGAAAAATCGCCTGGGAGAAACGGTATGATATCATTCCCCATTCAGCCCTTCTCTCTACGGCCGGCGGTCTGGTCTTTGTAGGTACCACCGATGGTTGGGTGGAAGCTTTAGATGCCAAGACGGGCGATAGGCTGTGGCGGTTTAACAACGGTTCTGGCCACAATGGAGGTATTATTTCCTACGCGGTGGACGGTAAACAGTACATTGCCGTAGCCAGTGGTCATGGCTCCTATGTGGGTCGTGCCCTTGCAGATCATTACTATAAGGATCAACTCATTAATATGAAGGAAAGCGCCGCCATCGTCGTTTTCTCTCTCCCATAAGGTAAGTTAAACGCTGAAAGGTGGGACAAGAAATTATCTTCTTCATTTTCTCTTGTCCCACCTTTTTTCTTGATATCCTTACTCAAGAACTTAAATTAAATAAGTTGCAATTCTTTATTTTTTATCCGATATTCTTTAACGATATCTTTCAAGAATAGTTTCCCTTCATCAACGATCAGGGAACGTGAATTAAATAATCTATCTTTTTTCTTGTAAACAGGTAATCAAGAGATTTTGATCTTATTTAGTTCACGTTCTTAACAAAAAGGAGACTCAGACGTGACATTCAACCGGTACAAAGGGTGGGTACTTTTGCTTGCAATCACCCTCATCGTTTCGCTTGGATCAGGCATCAAAGGATTTAACGTTTTTGCCATGGAAAAGCAAAAAGAAGAACAAAAGTCTGATAAACCCGCAGAAGAACCAAAATCAAGTCAACCGGCCGAAGAACAGAAAACAGATAAACCTGCAGAAGAACAAAAATCGGAGGAGAAGAAACTCTCCATGCCGATCCCTTCTTCCAATCCTTTATCGGGTAAACCAGAAGCCATCGAAGCCGGACGTAAGCTTTATTTTACCTGGTGTACCCAATGCCATGGTCCAAAAGCCAATGGTGAATCCCGATTTGGTAGTTATGCCGCCGATTTACGCAAGTTTTGGCGGGGTTACAGCGAGTTTGTTACCATTGTAAAGAACGGAAGACCTCAAAGACAAATGCCCCCCTGGAAGGAGGTTCTCAATGAACAACAAATCTCTCAGATCGGGGCATACCTGGAAACACTGGCTATTGAAGGAGCCAACTGGAAAGATCCTGGAAAGTAAGAAGGAGGAAACATGAAGACGATTTGCCTTGTATTGTTGCTGGGAAGTATGATGGTTGGATTGGCCTATGCGGCTGAAGAATCTTCTGGAGGTTACACCAATAAATCCGAAGGAGAACAAGCTGAGTACCTGAAAACTTTGAAAGAAGGTTCCTGGATATGCACCGGGCCAGAAGCCTATGACCAGGCTATTGAAGAACAACGAAAATGGCAGGGTAAAGATCTGGAGGAGTTAAAAAAACAATTACTGGATAAAAAGCTCTGCATGTATTTAGACCATGAATACGCCGAAAAGATCATGCATCCATCGGTTAAAGTCCTTGAACGTCAGGGCGATAAAATCAAGGTAACCTTCGCCGTGGAGTTTCGTAAACGCTACGAGCTTCTCCACCACCAGATCTCACGGATCGTATATGCCGGGTGGACAGATGAGAAGAACTTGATAGATTACATCCCCTAACTCTTTAACTGGAGTTAATCTGAAATTGTTTTGCTTATCCGTAGGCAAGAAGTAATCCTTTTATCAACCTGATCTGAGGGTTATAGCCACTCCCTAGATGGGCTTCCATAAAATCTATAAAAAATGGAAGCCCACTAAACGCTGTAACCGATAGAGGTAGTTAATCCATTTCGATATTTTTTTATTTTTGGTTGTTTTTCTTTTCTATCCTGCTTCTACCTTATCGAAGAACACTCTCCCAATTCGGTCAAAGGATTTCTTTTCCAAACACTTTCCTACCCCTTTTAAAGGGGAATTCTAAAGGAGTGATTCCTATAAGTCGCCCCTCCCGGGGAGTAAAGGGGTGTTTTTTCTTTTATTCACCAAATTAATACCGATGTAGATTAGGGTTCTTGACAAGGGGATAGCGGGTAAAGTATAGTTTAAAGCGTAGCGTAGATTTTAATTGGCGTATATAAGTATTAAAGGAGAAAACAAAGGAAAAAATAAGAGTTAAATAAATTATGATGGGAGTTATGAACGTTCATTCGGAAGAAAAAAGAAAGTATCGAGAGAAACTGACTCTGTTAGATCAACAGGTTCGTCAGGTCATGGTGGGTTATGATAAGTTAGTCCGTCGAATTCTTTATGGTCTTTTCTCAGATGGTCAGAAAACCCTGGGACGGACGACCTGTGCACATCTTTTGCTTTTAGCTTATCCAGGCCTTGGAAAATCTACGGCCGGGGAGACCATCGCTCACCTCATTGGAGGGGCTTTTCGAAGAATTCAGTTGGTAGCCGATATGTTACCCTCGGATATTCTTGGAACTCCCATTCTTGAAAGCCCAAACGGTAAAAAAGAGTTTGCATTTCTACGGGGTCCGATTTTTTCCAATAATGTACTCCTGGATGAAATTAATCGAACCCCGCCTCGCACTTTAAGTGCTGCTCTGCAAGCCATGGCAGAGGGAAAAGTAGATATCGGCCATGAACGTTTTTTTATCGAGGATCCCTTTTTTGTTATCGCCACACAAAACCCTCTGGAACAGGAAGGAACCTACCCCCTTCCGGAGGCCCTTCTTGATCGCTTTGCCATGCGGGTCATCCTGGATTATCTCTCAGAAGAAGACGAACTGGCTTTGTCAAAACGTGAAGACTCCTTCGCCAGATTATCCCTCAAACCGGTCATGGAAAAAGAAGAAGTAATAGCCATTCGGGAGTTTATCCGCTCCCACGTTTATGTAGATGATGCCTGTAGAGCCTATGCAGTACGGCTGGTCTATGCAACCCGACCCAAGGCAGGCGGTGAAGAAGTAGCCCTTCATAGGAATTGCCTTCAAGATCTTTATGTGGGAAACCGTTCGCCGGTTTTAGTGGGATGTTCCCCCCGAACCCATCTCGTCCTCATCAACCTGGCTAAAACCAGAGCCTTTCTGGAAGGACGGGATGAGGTGTGGTACGAAGATATTCAAGATCTCGCCTTCGATGTATTCAATCACCGGATTGTACTGGACAGCACGCTCCTGGCTCAACGGGTGAGTAAGCCTATTCAATATCTGGATGAAAATCTAATCCCACAAGGGGAAAAGATATTCGACCTGCGAGATGATATCGGATTTCTACGCCAGGTTGTTCGGAGAATCCTCCGAGGGGTTCCTCTCAAAGTTATAGCGTAATAACCCGGCAAGCCTTCAGGTGCTGTCCCTTTTGAAGAAATACTTAAAAACGGATGGTAAATAATGGAAATGATTCAGATCCTCATCCCTAACCCCTCTTCCGAGGCTTCGGAAGGAAGAAGGAAGGAACAGAAAAAAAGAGATTTTAGCCTCTTACCCTCTTCCCTCTCCCATGCTGTAAGAGAAGGTAAGGGGGAACCATTACAACAATTTTAACACTCTAACGCGTATACACTATGAAAAAATTTACCCTCTTATCCCTTTGCCTGGTTTTAATCCTTCTCCCCCCTGAGCGGATTCCTGTGAGATTCCCCAACAAAATCCAAGACCTCCCTCTCCTTCTTCGACCGGATTCAGGACAGGTTTTGGCCCAGAGTCAGACAGGCCCAGGTCCAGGGCAGAAACCGCTCTACTATCAACGAGAACACTTTGTGTGGATCCATGTTGAAAATGATCGATTCAAACAGGAGGATCTCTTCCCATTCCTTTCCCGCCAACGGATAGTGATTGTTTTAGAACAACCCGATAACTCTCAAAAAGAAAGGGTACAAAACTTCTTGAAGAAGCCTCCAGAGGATTTTCCAGAAATAGATACTTTTCAGGCCTTGCCCTCTCCGGAAAAGGAAGAAGTTTATGCCATTGGATATCTTGCGGCGGATGCAAAACCCAAAATAAAGGCGGCTCCAGAATTTGAAGCTTACCTGGTAACTTTTAAGGATATCCTGGCTGTGGAAAAACTCCTGGTCGTCCTGGATAATCTGGCCCAAATACCCGGATTTGATTTTGTACTGCCGGTTTTTTTATTTCCAGATAAAATGGTTGCTCCCTTCGTCCAATTTGAGGTGGAATTCCTCCCTCCAGAACTCATCCCGGGAGGAGTTACCCAAATCAGAGAGACTAACGAAGCGAACTATGTCAAAGAAATAGGACATAACGATAATTTTAAAACTCCTGTGGTTTTACAGCTAAAGAAAGGAGCTCCCACCAATATTCTGGCTACCGTCCTTCGCTACCAACAAATGTCCGGAGTGGTGAAGCGTGCTAAACTTCGGTGGTTGAGGTTACGTATGCCCGTTGAAGTCCAGGCTCAACCCGTTGGAATCAACACCTTCGGCATTTGGGAACCGATCCACTACACCTTGCGAATCGAACGAGACCAGGACGTTGAGCTATTACCGAAAACCTTTACAAAAGAGGCCGTTTATGCCTGGATTTCTGAAAATACCCGTCTTCCCGATGAACTTATTCAAGTAGATCAGATTGAAAAAAAGACCCAAAACCTCCAAGACGGTAGGATCCTCGAGGAAGTAGCCATCATTTTTCGTTTATCTAAAACAGGCACTTATATTCTTCCGGCTTATCCTGTCCAGGTAGCTTATAAAGAGCTGAATGATCAAAAACGTATTAAGGTCTTTCGGGCAAGCATGTATACGGCCATTACTATTCCAACCCATCTCCCCCAACGGCTTACCAGGATACCTGGCCAGCTCATTTCCTTAACCCCCTATAACATACCCTCCTGGATTGTACCGACCGGAGCTACCGTAGGAATTTTACTTTTCATAGTCGGAATGATAGGAACCTGGAGCCTATCCCGGCGGTCTCTGGATCTGGCAAAGTTAGAACAGGAATCTTACTCTCTAGACCGGCTCCTTAAAACTCTGACCACAAAATATCAAGGACGTCTTAAAGAAGCCCAGAGAATGCTGGAATCTTTAACCTTTCAAGGTAGTATGGATCAGGAAAGAGAATGGCTTCACTTCCTGATCATCCTTTTAAAACATCTCCTTGGAGAGCGCTACTATCAAGATGAAACACATTTCTTGGGTGGATTAGGTACTTCCAGTGAATCTATCAAGCAGTATATGAAGCGGGTACCTCCCCGGCAAGCTTCAGGGATGGTTTTAGACCCCGATAAAGATCCTGTTGCCGAAGCCTTGAGCCTGTTACATTCCCTTGAGAAACAAGTTCTTAAAAAATCCTTATCCCTTTCACCTGTTGAGGCCCAGAGCTTACTGGCCAGGGTAGAAGAAATTACCAAACAGATTCTTTAAAAAATGCTTCACTTTCAATATCCCATAGCCTTTTTGCTTTTACTTCCACTGATCCTTCTTAAGGGGTTCTCCCGACGACAGGTACCTCCCCATCTTTCTGTGAGTATGCCACCTCAGGTAAGGCAGCAAGCCCGGGAAGTCGCAAGACCTGGCTGGATTAAAAACCTTCCCTCTTATTGCCTTTATGCTTTTCTCTTCATCTTAATATTTTTAATGGGCGAGCCTTTCTTGGGAAAAAAAGAGACCTATGAAGTTAAAGAAGCCCGTAGTATTCTGATTCTTTTAGATACCTCTGCCAGCATGACCCAAACCAGGCTATTGGAAATGGTCGTAAGGGACGCCCTGGTTGATTTTATTTATAAAAGACCTAAAGAAGACCGCATGGCCCTGGTACGGTTTGACTCCGATGCGAGCGGCGGTATTTTTACCCGGAACCACGCAGGGCTGATTATGGAGGTTACCCGACCCTCGGTCATTCAAGAGTTCAATTTAGATAGTCTGGATCAGACGACTTCCAAAGAGAAAGGAACTCAAATCGGTCTGGGTTTGTTTAAAGCCCTGGCCAGCTTTCTTGAAGATGAAGTGGAGACCCGCATGGCTATACAACAATTCGACCCTGTAGAACAGGATAAAATCTATCAAGAACTCCAAAACGACCTTCAAAGGTTTCTCTGGCATTGGCGGCAGAAAAATAATGAAGAGATCTATCCGCTTAAAATTCCCCTCGTCTCCAGGCTTGAAGAGGTAGGTTCCGGCAAAGCGCTTATTGTTGTGACCGATGGACAGCTTCTAGATCCAACTTCTCCGGCGGAGCGGGTTGATTATTTAAAAATTCTTGATTATTATGAACGACTAGGATTCCACCATGTCTACTTTGTCAGCCTTAAAAATCGTCCTTATCAATTGGATGCACATTTGAATAAGAACCCCTCCTGGAAAGCTTACACCTGGGATAGTACGGCGACCGGCTTACAAGATATGTTTCAAAAGATCGCAAAGGATATTGACGGAATGGAGCAGAGTCAAAGTGTGGTAGCAACACGAATCAAAGAACAACCTCTGTTCCAGGTGTTTTTACCCAGCTTGCTCTTACCAGGGTTGGCTTTGGGTTTACGATTTCAAAAAAGATTTAAGCACTTTCCTTAAAGTCTATTTTTTGCCCGGTATCCGTAATACAAAGCAAAGATGACGGATAACGGCCAGCAGGTAAAAAACCGATGAAAAATAAACTTTTAAGAATTCTTTTTGGTATAATGATTCTCCTGGGATTAACCCTGGGACTGATGAGTTGGATCTATTATAGACAGCAACAGCTACTGGGTGAAGCAGAAGTACTTGCCGCTGAAGGAAAATTTGTAGAGGCCTTGAAAGCTTATCGGAAGGCAGATGCCCAATACTCTCAAACGCTTTTAGGCATCCCTCAGGGACCGATTTTGAATGTTCTCCATCGCTTGGGGGCCGAAACCCGTTCCTACCTTCAACTTCGACTGGCTGAGATGGAATTTCGAGAAGGTGAACGTTTACTGGCGTTATACGGACCGGTTCAGCTTGTTTCTTCCAACGTTCCGATTACCAACCCCTTAGATAAAGATCGTACTGATAAACCTTCTATCGAAGAGGTCATGGAACACTTTAATGCGGCTGAAGATCACTATAAACAAATTCAGGAACAGACCCGGAATCCCTACTGGCAGTTTGTGGCAACCGTCAACGGAGTCCGGGCCATGGTTCCGACTTTTCTTGTAAAAGATTTTCTTGAAAAGCAACCCCGGAACTCCTCCAGTTTAAGGCAGGGGCTGGTATATGCCGTCAAATCACTCCAGAGGGCCCTCCACGCACTTTATGCCGATCAAGTCCGTGCTTCTCTAACCGATGAATTGAATGCCGTACTTCTATTAGAAACCCTGACCCGCTTCCAGCAGAACCCTGAAATCGAAGAAAGAGAACGCAAGCAAATCGAAGGCATTCTCAAAGATGCCCTTACAATGCCGGAAATAGAACCCATTGGAGAAATGCTTAAAAAGGGAAATCTTGAATCCAAATCGCTCTCTCCGGAAGAGGAGAATACCATGAAAGAATTCCTTTTGGATAAGAGCAAAAGTCCCAATGTAATTTCAGAACGGGGGAGCCGGCCCCCGGATGCCTCGGGTTCTAAAGCTGGCCCCGGCAGTGCCGATGCAGGCAGTGAGGGACAGTTGCATTGAAGTGCCTAGAGTGAGCTAAAGGGCCTAAAGCGTCTAAAGTGAACTAAAATAAATACAACTTTAGGCCCTCTAGTTCACTCTAGGCACTTTAGATCTATGACCTGGGAATATCCCTGGATTTTATGGGGATTACTCACTATTCCGTTCCTGATAGGCCTTTTTTTGCGTTTATGGCATCAGAAAAAAGCCTCCTGGGACCTATGGGGTAGGCTTCCCTTTGTACGTAAGCAAAGCGTACTTCTTTCAAAAAAAAAGTATTTTCTTACCACAAGTCTTTTCCTTGTCGGCTTTACACTCAGTCTACTTGGTTTTGCTTCCCCGGTTATTCAACGTTCTGACCGGGAACCCATCTGGGAGAACGTGGTTTTGGTCATTCTATTGGATGTTTCTAGAAGTATGGAGGCTCCCTATCACCCCGGTGAGGAAAATGCCACCAGTCGTTTTGCAGAGACCAAAAAGAGTCTTCAGGAATTTATTTCTTCCCTTCCTAAAGGGGTCAAGATCAGCCTGGTCCCTTTTTCCGAGTATGCAATCCCCATTACCAGTGGTTTTAGCGATGATCACGATGAGATCATCGCCAAAATTCGACATCTTCCCCGTAACTTTTTTTATAAACAGGGTACCGATCTGACTACCGCGTTGCAGGAGGGATTCAACCTGATAGACACTTTTTTACGGATGTATAAAGAAGGCATTCCTGCTTCCTCAGCTCCCCCGATTACCTCCTTGATTTTAATCAGTGATGGAGATAGGCCTCTCACACGGGATATGTATAATCTCCTTGCCAGGCGGGGAAGTAGCGTTCCGGTTTTTACCATTGGAATCGGATCTGAAGATCCCACCTACATTCCAGATCCCCTTTCTCCCCTGGGCTATCTCACGGATCAAAAGGGTCAACCGGTCACAACGGCCCTTAAAGCAGATGTTCTTCAATTTATCGCAGAGAAAACAGGTGGAACGTATTATACCCTTGAAAACCGCGGGGAATTGTTTGCAACGCTTCAGGATATCATCCAAAAACAAGGGAGTCAAAACCAACGAGAATATACCTATCCTTATCCGCTTCGTTCTTTTTTCTTTTTAGGCGCTTTCATTCTTCTTCTTATTTTTTATAGGCTGGAGGAGGGATGAAAGGAAAATAAAATCTAATTGAGACTAGACATGCAAATATCAAGATTACCAGATCATATAAAAATGAAAATAAAGTGGTTTTTTTTAATGGGATTCTTTATGCTGGGGATACCTCATCAAATCATCGCGGCTCAAGCTATTCCACAAACCCCTGTTTTCATAGGATGGAAGATCGGGAGAAATCCATTGCCGGCAGATGAAGCCCCGAAAACCTTTGTGCGTGTCGTTACCTCTCCTACGAAAGTTTCGGTAGGGGACATGTTTACCATCGAAGCCGAAGGAGGACCTGTCCCTGGAAGTTTTACGAATCTAAACTGGGGATCGGCGATCCTGATCCAATCAGAAACGACGGTAATCGAACCTTTACTAACTCCAAGATTAAAACTGACTTTAACTTTAAAGGCTGACACCCCGGGAGAGGTGGTCATAACAATTGGATATTCTTATAATTCTGGGATCCCGTCCCAGGCCGGTGTGAATGTTAAGGTCTTACCAAAAATTCTTCGGGTCACCTTCGATCCACCCAAAGCCTGGCCTCTGGATGATATTTTGGCACGAAGTACAGCTTCGGCAGAGACACTACCTCCCAATCGGACAGTAAAATGGTCTATTATAGGAAATACCTATGGCGCAACCATTGACAGTAATACCGGAGTGATTACCCCGGCAGAGGGCAGAAGTGGTTCCATCACCGTGCGGGCCACAGATGCTGCAGAACCTACTGTATTTACAGATAATATTTTAACCATTCAGGCTGTTCCGACAGGTATAGCCAGTTCACAGGTATTTGTAACCCCTTTACCGAGGTATTATGGGGGACATTGGATTCATACCTTTACCAGCTCAGGGGGAAGTTTAGAGGGTATCTATATTGGGGAGACCATTAGAACCATTACCAAGCCTTCGCCCTTCCGAGGAATTTTAGGTCTTACCTATGACCCACCTGCCAAACCCTCAGGTCCAATGGCACCTTATGAAGGGAGTTCATGGGTTTTGGATGCCGAAGGAACCATGAAAGTAGCAGATGCTTATAGAATTGCCAAATCTTCCATAGACGCCAGGGATTTTTTATCGGGGTCTTCCAAAGCAGGCCTACCCCAAACCCATAAAATCTACCAGTGGTACAGTTGGTATTTTCCACCGGGAAAGCGTTGGGTGAAATTTATGGGACCCAATGAAATAACCTGGACCCTTCGATTTAACGTTACCCAGAATCGCCTCGAAGTAGTTACCCAGGCTTATGGACGGGAAATTGTCCAGGATTATGAAGGACCCACCTGGGTAGTGGAAGATATAGGGTCTCCCCGCCCCTAAAAATAACCTGGATCTGGAGAATCTTTCTGTTCACTCCCCGCGATGACGGCTTTGAGTCTCCTTATCGGCCAGAAAAGGCAAGATTTCTTCCAGAATGACCTCGGCTACTTTTTCCTTAGGCATAAGGGGATAGTCTGTAACCTTTCCATTTCGATGAACGATTTGAATGGCATTGGTTTCCACTTCAAACCCGGTATCTTTACGACTCACGTCGTTCACAACGATGAAATCCAGGTTTTTTCTTCGGAGTTTTTCTTCGGCATAGGAAAGAAGGTTTTGGGTCTCGGCTGCAAATCCGACCAGAACTTGTTTTTCCTTGATCCGGCCTAACTCTTCTAAAATATCCGGAGTTTTTTCGAGTTCCAGAACTAACCCTGGGGCTTCCTTTTTAATCTTTTGATCTTTAACCTCCTTAACCCGATAATCGGCCACTGCGGCGGCCTTGATGACCACATCCATTTCGGGAAAGTATTTCAGCACTGCTTCCCGCATTTCAGCCGCCGTTTCCACTCGAGTTAAATGAACTCCGGGGGGAACGGCTAAGGCCGTAGGTCCACTAACTAAAAATACTTCGGCACCCCATTGTTGGGCGACCTTAGCAATGGCATAACCCATCCGTCCAGAAGATCGGTTGGAAATAAAACGGACCGGATCGATGGCTTCTCGGGTCGGACCCGCCGTAACCAACACCTTTTTACCCAGGAGACGTTGCCGATTGTGTAAAAATTTTACAACAAAGGTCACAATAACATCAGGGTCCGGCAGTCGTCCTTTTCCTTCCATCTGGCAGGCCAGAAAGCCTGCCTCGGGTTCTATAACCTGAACCCCCAGGGATTTTAACTTTTCCAGGTTGCCCTGGACTACCGGATGTTCATACATATAGCAATTCATGGCCGGAGCCAGGATCACTGGAGCTTTGGTCGCAATGACAAGGGTTGAGAGCAAATCATCGCAGATCCCATGAGCCAGTTTACCGATTATATTGGCTGTCGCCGGAGCAATGAGAACCACATCGGCCCTCTGGGCGAGGGCAATGTGATCGATCTCCTGGAGATTCGTAGAAGTAGATCGGAGAAGGGTTCCGGCTTCTTCCTCATCCTCGTAGGAAGACGGAAACATCTCGGTCATAACCCGATTTTGGGAGAGAGTCTCTAAGGTAAGAGGGGTTATGAAACGCCGGGCATTTCGGGTCATGACCACCTGAACCTGAGCTCCTGCTTTTTTAAACCCCCGGACTATTTCAGCCGATTTATAGGCTGCAATACCCCCGGTGACACCCAGAAGAATATTTTTACCTTGTAATGTGGTCATAGACAAATGTTTGGATGGGCCGTTATTCTAAAGGCACGACACTGCTCGGCCAGGATAATGGCACAAAACTCTTCTACGGCCTTCTCCAGATTATCGTTAATAATAACGTAGTGATATTTTTTATAGTGTTTTATTTCTTCATAGGCCTTAGCCAACCGACGTTCGATCTCATCGGCAGAATCAGAATGCCTTTCCAACAATCTTTTTCTTAAAAGGGAAAAAAACGGAGGGAGAACAAAAATAAAAACACCTTCCGGATATCTTCTCCTCAATTGATCAGCCCCTTGAACATCAATAGCTAAAACAAGGCTGATTCCCTTAGCTAATTTTTCTTCGGTTATTTTTAAGCCGGTTCCGTAAAGATGTCCATGTACGAGGGCATATTCGGCGAACTCGCCCTTCCGAATCATGTCCTTGAAAACCTCGGGGGTCACAAAATGGTAATCTACCCCATCCACTTCATCCCGTCGAGGTTTTCGGGTCGTATAAGAGATGGAATGCTCCAGGTTAGGAATACGTCGGATGACTTCTTTACATAATGAGGTTTTTCCGGCTCCTGAGGGGGCCGATACCACATAAAGGAGCCCCTTTTGACTCTTCTTAAACTCTATATCCATGTACATTTAAGTAAATATGTACCGACCCACATAGGTATAGCCTATTTATCTATTTCCCCCTATGCTTCGGGGGATTCTTCGGCTGATTCTTCTGCCAGAAATCTTTGAGCTACGGTGGTTGGTTGTACAGCCGAAAGAATTACGTGATCGCTATCGGTAATAATAACCGCACGGGTTTTTCGACCCTGAGTTGCATCAATGAGCTTTTTATTCTGACGGGCTTCTTCCTTGAGCCGTTTCATAGGCGCCGAACTCGGCGCCACGACTGCAACAATGCGAGATGCAACCACAACATTTCCAAATCCGATATTAATAAGTTTTGGACCCACTTTCATCCTTCACTCAATATTCTGGACCTGTTCTCTCATTCTTTCCATTTCAGTTTTGATTTCTACCACTTCCTGAGAGACCAGGGCATCATTAGCTTTAGAGCCTATGGTGTTTACCTCCCGGTTCATTTCTTGAATGAGAAAATCTAACCTTTTTCCAACCGGTTCTTCGGACTCTGTAAGTTTATAAAACTGGGTAAGATGGCTATTTAATCTGGCAAGCTCTTCGGTTATATCCATTCGCTCCGCGAAGATGACCACTTCTTGAAGAAGTCTGGCTTCATCGACTTCTAGGGTGTTTTCCAGGAGATTCCTGACACGTTCCTGGAGGTTCTTTTTATACTCTACAGGAATCAGGGGAGCGCGTTGACTAATACGGAGGGTAGCTGCCTGGATACGATTTAAAATCGTTAAAATTTCTTGACGAAGCAATTCCCCTTCTTTCTTCCGCATCTCCTCAAGTTGAGCCAGTGCCAGTTCCAGAGTTTTCTGAACAGACTGGATAATTTCTTCCTGATCCTCCGGCTCTTTTTCTATTTTAATCACCTCGGGCAGTTTAATCAGCGAGAAGAGGTCTATAGGAGTCTCTATACCGAGTTCGGTTCCCAATTCCTTTAGCTCTTTCAGGTACCTGGCAGCCAGAGCATGATCAAAGGAGATCTTCCTGGAATTCCCCTCCAATTCATCTATATCTAGATAAACATCGAATCGACCTCTGGAAAATCTTTCCTTGATAAACTTTTTGATTTCATTCTCCAAAAATCCATATTGAGAGGGTACCTTCACGTTGACATCGCAATATCGATGGTTAACCGATTTAACCTCTAAGATGTAAGTTCGATTACCCTGTTGGAGGTTTACAGAGCCATATCCGGTCATGCTTTTGAGCATAGGTTACGCTCCCCTATGAGTAAGTTAAAATTAACCAATTTCCGGTTATGTGTCAAGTTCAAGTTAAGAAGAGATCCAGCTTCTGAAGTGTTTTTCTCACCAAGGCTTCGTTTCCTGCAATGATCCCTCCACCGGTTTCAACCCTCCTCTGATTGTATTTTATTTCCTTCCCATTAAAATCCAACAGAATTCCTCCGGCTTCTTGTAAAATCAGGTGACCCCCACAGATATCCCACTCGTTCAAAGGATGATGGCTCAGGTAGAGGTCCCCCCGGCCTTGGGCTAAAACCCCCAATTTATAAGCACTGCTTCCCAAAGGAATGATTTCAGAAACCAGGGACTTGAACGATTCTGTCTTACCTTTTTGATATTCAGAACGGCTCACGATGAGTCGGATCTTGGGGAGATCCTCCTGACGAGAGCATTGGAGACGCTGATCTCCGCAAAACGAGCCACTTCCCCTTGAGGCCCAAAATAACTCCCCTGTGATGGGATTATAGATCACCCCCACCACCGGTACCCCTTCTTCTACTAACCCAATAGAAACCGTAAATTCTGGAATTCCACCGATAAACTCCTTGGTTCCATCCAGGGGATCTACAATCCAAACCCTTTTCTTATGAAATCTCTCCTCAGAGTCCTTGGTTTCCTCCGATAACCAACCATAGTCAGGGAAAGTGCCTTTTAGAACCTCTCGTATTTTTTCATTGGATTTAAGATCCACTTCGGTGACCGGATTTATTTTAATCCCACTTTCATCTCGATAACCTTCCTTGTAAGAGGTTTGATAAACCTTCTGATAATAGGAACGGATAATCTGGCCTGCTTCCTGTGCAGCTTGTTTGGCAGCGTCTAATTCTTTCATAGATTATAATCGGTAAGGGGTCAAAAATCAGAAGTCAAAGTTTAGAAGCCAAAATAGATTCAAAAAGGGTTATCCATTCTGAGTTTTGGCTTCTGGGTTTATTCTGTCAGAAAGCCTTAAAGACGTCAATACGTTTTTTCTTGACCTACCGGATTGGGTTTTTTAGATTATAAGTATATTAACCATATGAAGTGTAGATTTTTTCGTCTTTTTAGTTTATCCATCCTGATCGCTTTCAGTATTCAGATTCCTGTATTCCTGGACTTACTCCGATGGATGGGAAGTTATCCGGTTATAGTTTTAGGTAGTTGGATCAACTTTCCTTTCATTTTTCGCATCCTGGCCGGAGGTTTTTACGAACCCCCTCGATCTTTATGGAGACTTTATCTTACAGAGTTTCCTTTTTATATTTGGTGGACGGCTTCCCTGCTTTATACCTGTATTAAGGTACCTATTCTCCTGGCTCACCTTTTATTTTCACCCATGACGACTATGGGAGAACATGCTTTTTTAGATTTATTTTCCCAAAGTGCCTTTCTATGGGCCTTAACCCACGCAGGTTACTTAGTCCTCTGGCGTCGACAAAACCTTTGTGTGAACCGGGTTACAGTTCCCATTTCCAATTTACCTGAAGCCTATGAAGGATATCGGATTGTTCAGATGACCGATTTACACTGTAGTCGTTTCACGCCGGGCTCTTGGATTGCCCGGTGGGCTGAGCAGGTGAATGCACTGGCTCCTCATCTCATTGTTCTCACAGGGGATTATATCTCCGCTGGAGACCTGTATATTGAAGAGTTAGGGGAAGCTTTATCCGGATTGTCGGCCCCAGATGGAGTGGTCGCCATTCTGGGAAATCATGATTATTTCGGGGATACCAGGCGATTAATTTTGGCCTTGGAGCGAGCGGGCATCAAGGTCCTTCGGAATCAAGGAAGGATCCTAAATCCTCATAAACCACCCCTTTTCCTGGCTGGTGTGGACGACACCTGGACGCGTCGGGCAGATATAAAATTAGCCCTTGCAGAAAGGCCGAAAGGGGTCCCGACCATCCTTCTCGCCCATGACCCTTCCCTATTCCCGGAAGCCGTCGAAAACCATGTGGATTTAACCCTTTCCGGACATACCCATGGAGGGCAGGTTGCCTTTCCTATAGCACCTAAAACCTTAAACCTGTCGCGTCTTTATCACCGCTTTGTAGCCGGCCTCTACCGAATAGGATCCAGTACCCTCTATGTGTCCCGAGGCGCAGGTACCACAGGTCCACCCGTTCGCCTTAATGTATCCGGTGAGATATCCGAAATTACCCTTACACGGGGTTAGTCAACGTGGAAAAATAAACACCCTCCTGGCCCCCCTCCAGGGGGGACTTCAGCAGTAGCAACCCCACGTCAGTTCCCCCTGGAGGGGGGCCAGGAGGGTGTTCAGACAGAAAAAGGGATCCCTACGAAATGGTTACAGTTACCTCTCCCAATCCCCTCTACCTGCTTTAAGCTACTAAAATTAGAGATCTTATCAATTATTCTTGACAAAATCTTTATAAACGATAAAATACACCCACATTCTATAGCGTAGAGTATTCGCAATCTTAGAGAGTTATCTTAAACTTTAGAATTTAAATATAAAGATCATTTATACAGGTATTTTACTCTGCTTAAAAGAAGGTACCATCCATGAAAACTTTACTCTTAGTTACAGGGGAAGAATCTCTCCAGAAAGAATTAGATGAAATCGCATCCGGTCAATTTGAATCCCTTCGGGTTCCCAATGAGATAGATGGTTTAGTCTTAGCCTTGATGATCAGGCCGGCTGCAGTGTTGGTAGACACGGATTCGTTAAGAATAAAAGAAGAAAAATTCTCTTCCACCATTACCAAACACAAGGGCTTCCAATCGATCCCTGTTTTCTTTATTTCAAATAATTCCCAGGTTAGCGAAGAGATTAAAAATCTGTCTAATTTCAAAGGTTTACTACAAAAGCCCTTAGATCCTGAAGAAACACGGTCTCAAATTGCTTCACTTCCTCACTCCCTGGTTTCCCCTCTCCCAAGTTGGGAGAAGGGAACCGGAGGTGAGGGGGAAAGTTCGTCGGAGACAAAGGCAGGAAGCCCTCCGGATTCGGCAATAAAAAAGGATAGTTCCGCTATCAAAATCCTCTCTGTGGATGACAGCTCGGTAGTTCGAAAACTGGTGAGTATGATTTTAACCGCTGAAGGTTTTAAGGTGATAACGGCTTCCGACGGCCTGGATGGAATCAACAAAGCCAGAGAAATCATGCCGGATCTCATCCTGTTAGATTTCGTTATGCCGCGGATGAACGGTTTTCAGGTTTGCCGACTTCTTCAGAAAGATGAACAGTTAAAACATATTCCGGTGATTCTTGTCACTTCCAAAGGAGATAAAGTAGGAGATAAATTTGTAAGCGAGTTGGGGGTTACAGGATATATTACTAAACCTTTTCAACCGGAAGAACTTATTACAAAAATTCGTCAGACCCTTGAAAGCCACAATACCCAAAAAGTTTCCCTTACGCCTGCAATAGCCACATCTCCCCAACAAGCCGTTGAGGGTTCCCCTACCCCGGAGTCCCAGATTCCTCTCCACCCCTCCCTAGATGGGGTGAAAGCGCCTGAAACTCCCGCTACCACCCTTTCCGCCCAGCAGAATATCCAGGTCCTTGTACAGGAAGAGATAAACAAGTGGTTAACCTCAGGGGACCTTGAAGCTAAGATAGAAAAGATGATTGAAGCCCGGCTTTCCAAAGTGTTTCAGGAAAAGATTCTAAAGCATATGGAAAAGTTAATCCAGGATAGGGTCAAGGGAGTTCAGGATAAGGTCGATAAAATTATAGAATTTATCAGGAAATCTAAACAATAGAAGTAGGAGGTTTTATGGGACGGATTCTCATCATTGAGGACAGTCTGGTTGAGATAGAGATCATGAAACGCGTTTTACAATCTACTCCACATACTTTAGCTATTGCCAAAGATGGGGAGGATGGGATTGAAAAAGCCAGGGCTATTAAACCTCAATTGATACTTATGGATGTGGTTATGCCTAAGAAAAATGGATTTCAGGTTTGCCGGGAATTGAGAAATGACCCCCAGTTTAAAAATACGCCTATTATTCTCGTATCTTCTAAGGATAAAGATTTTGATAAAGTCTGGGGTAAACAGCAAGGCGCGTCCGATTATCTGGTAAAACCCTACAATCCTGAGGATTTACTGGCTATTGTGAAAAAGTATTTGAAGACATAGTGGACGATGCGTAGCGAGCCAGGTCAAACCAGCTACGGTCCATTGCCCATTCGCCCACTCCCATGCCCGATCCACTTAAACAAGTAGAAATTTCCCAGGAAGGAGAAAAGGCTCCGGAATCCGAACAAACGCTTGAAACCATCCAGGTATGCCTGTTTAAATTAGGAGGTACCCCTTTCGGTATTTATGCCCTGAAGGTTCAGGAAATTATAAAAATGATAGATATAACCCCGGTGCCGACCACGCCTTCTTTTTTATTGGGGGTTATTAACCTGAGAGGAGATATTATCCCTGTAGTCGATATTCGAGAAGTTTTAGGACTTAGCTTAAAAGAGGTCAGTAAAGAAAATCGGATTCTGATTGTGAACCTCGCAGGAAACCGAATTGGCTTTAGAGTGGATGCGGTTTTAGGAGTTTACCATCTTGAAAAAAATATTATCGAACCTTCCTATATCCAAAATCCGGTATCCAATCTTCAATTTGTATCGGAAGTTATTCAATTTCAAGATGATTTTCTCGTTCTTTTAGATTTTGATAAGATTTATGAAAAAATTCAGTTATAACCGCTTTATGTCTGTAGTTTGTCTTCTGTCCATTGTCCTTTGCCTGTTGTCCTCTGTTCGTTATCTAGGAAAGTAAACTGCGGACTATGGACAACGGATAACGGACAAAAAAAGATGCTGAAAGATCAAGCAAAACCAGGGGAAGTTTCCCTGGATAACCTTCCAGTTATTCACCGGCTGGGAACCAAATTTATTGGGGGAAGTATTCTTTTACTTATTGTTTTTGGCCTTATGGGGTATTTCATTTTAAACTTTAATCAGGAAAATTTCCTGGATAAAGAACTACAGACAAAGGCAGGTGCAGTAGCCAGAGTACTTGCGGCTCATATTTCTGGGAACTTCGCTCGAGGAGATTATGCAGGCGTGCAGAAAGAGTTGGAGCTGATGAAAACCCTGGAACCCGAAATCGTCTATATCTATGTCCGGGATGCCGGTGGAAACGTAGTGGCCAGAGCCTCCTCTTTGGTCAGTGTAACTCCCAATCCACTTTCTAAGGACCAGGCGATCAGTTACCGGAGGTTTTTTGTTAAATTGGATGGTACAGAACAAGAAGTTATCGATGCAGGAGTTAGAGTTATACCGGAACAAAAAGCAGAGCTTCACGTGGGGGTGAGAACAGAGGTACAAAATTATCTTTACTCCAAGATTTTGAAATTCGCGTTAGTCGCTCTGGTCATGATAATTCTCGGCATCTTCTTTATGCGTTATATCACGCTCTCACAGGTTCTAAATCCTGTTCGGGAATTGTTAGATTTAGCTAATCGAGTAAAGAAAGGGAATTTGGGGCAAAAGGCAGAAATTACCGCCATGAACGAAATTGGCCTATTGGGTCATGCACTGAATGAGATGATGGATCATATTCAACAACAGAAGCAGGCTGGAGCACGAGCCGAGGAAGCCATGAATACCATTCAATCCCACATCTTAAACATGCTTAATATTGTCGCCGCCGCTGCTCAGGGAGATTTAACAAAAGAAGCAGAGGTAACTGCCGATGTTCTGGGTTCTTTGGCCGACGCGTTTAATTTGATGATTACGGGTTTAGCGTCTCTGGTAGAGCAGGTTCGAGATGCTGCAGGAGATATCGGTTCTGCTACCACACAGATTTTAGCCGCTGTCCCCCATATGTTAAAAGGAGCTGAAGAACAACGGGTTCATATTAACAATACTTCCAGTGCGGTCGATGAGATTTCTATTTCCATGCAGCAGGTTTCTAATAACGCCGAAGCGGCCAGCCAGGCGTCTCAAAGGGCTACCGAAGCAGCTCAGAAGGGTGAGAAATCCGTAGCAGAAACCATCAAGGGGATGCATCGCATTAGAAATACCGTTCAGGTGACCAGTAAGAAGATTAAAAGTTTAGGAGATCGATCCCTGGAGATTGGTGAAATTGTAGAAGTTATCGATGATATTGCCTCTCAAACCAACCTCCTGGCCCTTAATGCTGCCATCGAAGCAGCTCGAGCAGGTGAACATGGACGAGGGTTTGCGGTGGTAGCTGAAGAAGTGCGAAAATTGGCCGAACGATCCAGTAAAGCCACGGAAAATATCGCAGAACTCATTAAAGGAATTCAGGCCGAGACTACCGAAGCAGTCCGGGCCATGGAAGAGGGTACCCGGGAAGTGGAAGAAGGAACCCGCCTGGCCGATATTGCAGGTGCCTCCCTTAAGGAAATCGACAAAATTGTCGGACAGGTGGCGGACCTTATCCATGAAATTTCCCTCGCCGCAAAACAACAGGTTCGTGGAACCGAAGGGGTCGTTAAATCCATGGAGAGCATTTCTGATATCACCGCCCAACACGTGGAATTTGTCAGACAAACCACCGAGACCATTAAACAACTGGCAACCTTATCGGACCGCCTTACCGAAGCGATTGGGAGATTTAAACTCCGTGAAAGAGATCCTCGATTCCTTCCCCGGGCATCCAGGGAAAAGATAGTCTCCTCCTCCACTACCTCCCTTGCCGAAGAGGATGAAGGATTTGGAGAAGATTCTGATGATGAAGATCTCATTACCGATAAGGATTTCGGAATCTGATTAGCCTTGAATCATGGACTGGTACCGAAGAATTAATCAGGGTTCAGGGAGAATTGAAGAATGACCCAAGGACTTAACAAATCCGAGATAGCCGAGATATTTTTGGTTGAAGCTGGAGAACACATCCAGGTAATCAATGATGGACTTCTGGCCCTGGAGGCAAACAGTGAAAATATAGGCATTGTGGATGAGATCTTCCGATCCGCCCACACCATTAAAGGATCTGCCGCAATGCTGGGATTTAATGTGGTCAGTAAGCTGGCTCACAAGATGGAGGACCTGTTAGGGAAGATTCGAAGCCAGGAGATCAAACCTACGGAGCCGGTCATTACGCTACTTCTACAATCCATTGATGCCCTGGCAAGTCAGGTGGAGAATATCTCAAATGGAACCGGAGAGGATGATTCCTTGATTCCTATGTTTGAAGACCAGTATCGGGAATTTTTGGAATCGGATCTCGGTACCGGTACCCCTGTTGAGGTAAAACCCTCCACCTTTGTTAAAAAAGTACAAACCTCAAAGCCGGAGCTAAAAGTAGAAATTCCCCCCTCCGAGCTAAAAACCCAAACAGATTCGAAATCTGCCCCAACGTCCAAATCCCTGGTCGCACCCAGCGAGAAACAATTTGCTAAGGTCAATATCAATGACCTGAATAAACTGATGAACCTGGTGGGGGCCCTGGTGATTAATCAGAACCGGCTCGATCAGCACATTAGCTACCTCAATAAGGTGAGTACAGAACTCAATTTCAGTAAGGCGAAATTACTTAAAGTAATACGGGATTTCAAAGAAAAATATGAATATAGCCTGTTCAGGGACCCAAATGGAGACGCGGAGACATGGAGACGCGGAGACACGGAGACGCGGAGACATGGAGACGCGGAGACACAGAGACATTCCCCCCCATCTCTCAGCCCCCACCTCCCCACCTCCCCCCATCCAGAAGACCTGTTAAATGGGTTTTCTGAACTAGAGTTTGATAAGTATGATGATTTTAATATCTTATCTCGAAGTTTGATCGAGATAGGTTCCGATATTTCAGAAATTATTGACCAGCTCAATAATTTTTTTGAAGCCTTTGAGGTAGAATCTTCCCAGGTCCGCAGTACCACCGAGCAGCTACAAGAAGGACTTACCAATATTCGAATGGTTCCGGTGAGCAATCTTTTTAATCGATTTCACAGACCGGTCCGGGATGTATCCAAGGAAGAGGGAAAAGAAGTGGTACTTATTACTGCAGGGGAAGAGACCCGATTAGATAAAACCGTGATCGAAGAAATGGCAGATCCTCTCATGCACCTGGTTCGAAATGCAGTTTCCCATGGAATTGAACCCCCGGATGTACGGGAGAAATTGGGTAAGCCTAGAGTAGGAACTATTTCTTTAAATGCTTATCAACAGGGGAGTCAGATTATCATTGAAATTCGTGATGATGGCGCAGGGATGAACCCCCAAAAGCTACGAGAAACGGCTGTAAAAAAAGGTATAAAATCTCAAGCAGAAGTAGATCGATTAAGTGATCCAGAGACCTATCAACTTATATTTCTTCCAGGATTTTCTACCAAGGAGAAAGTAACCAGTGTATCCGGAAGAGGGGTTGGGATGGATGTGGTGAAAACGAATCTTACCAAGCTGGGAGGTTCTATAGATATTAAATCGGAGCCGGGAAAGGGAACCCTCTTTGTGATCAAGCTACCCCTGACCCTGATTATTTATCAGGCCCTTTTAGTCCGGGTGGGTGGCCAAGAATTTGCGATCCCTCTCAATTCCGTGGAAGAAACGCTTCGCGTCACTCCCAACCAAATCCATGTGGTTACAGGCCAGGAGGTCATTCGAATAAGGGATCAAATTTTAACCTTTATCCGGCTAAATAAACTTCTCCAACTTTCAGAAGTAGAACCCCCCCTTCCGGAAGGGTCTTCCAAATCACCTTATCTGCCGGTGATTATCCTGGGTTCTGTGGAAAGAAAAATTGCTGTAAAAGTAGATGAGCTGATCGGTCAACAACTGATCGTCATCAAACCTTTAGGAGATTATCTTAAAAGGGCTCGCATGTTCTCTGGGGCCACGATTTCTGGAGAAGGAGCCGTTCGATTAATCCTAGATGCTTCTTATATCCTGGAAACCGTAGCAGGGCAAGCCGAAGAGGCCAGACCCTGGATCGTGGGTAATGAGCCAGAAATAAAAGAAGGTAAAGGGGAAATCGAAGAACACGAGGAAGTACTGCCCGATTCCCATGAACATATTCCTGAAGTGTTGATTGCCGATGATTCTATCAGCATTCGAAAGGTGGTCAGCCATTTCTTAAATCAAGCAGGATATACCGTTCAGGTAGCCCATGATGGTCTGGAAGCCTGGAACAAATTAAATTCGCCCCATCGGTTCGACTTACTGATTACCGATCTGGAGATGCCCAAAATGCATGGCTATGAGCTTATTGCAAAGGTTCGTAGTAAACCCGAGCTCCAAGACCTTCCCATTATCGTTTTGACCTCCCGAGCCGGAGAAAAACACTATCAGAAAGCTATCGCCCTGGGAGCTAATGATTATCTGGTTAAACCTTTTGATGACAGGAAATTACTGGAGAGCGTTCAAAAGCTTCTCCAATCCCCGGTTACTCTCTCCCGGTAGAATGTCTGCTAGAACAAGTGAAGGATCCTATGAAAAAAATTAGAGTGCTCGTTGTAGATGATTCAGGGGTCATGCGGAAGATACTCTCGGATATCATTCAACAAGATGAAGAACTGGAAGTGATCGAGACGGCAGCCAACGGGATTGAAGCTATTGAAAAAGTAGCCTCTTTTCGTCCCCATGTTATTACGATGGATGTGAACATGCCTAAAATGAATGGGATTTTGGCCGTTGAACATATTATGAAATCTTATCCCACTCCCATTGTTATGATCAGTTCTGTCACTCAATATGGAGCCGAAGTGACTTTAAAGGCACTGGAATTAGGCGCGGTTGATTTTATAGCCAAACCCTCTGGAGATATCTCTCTGGATATTGAAAGTTTACGGGAAGAGATTATTGCCAAGGTAAAAACGGCTTCTAAGATTAAAGTTGTTCGTACGGTGAGTAAATCCGTCCGCTCCCCGAAGGGTTCGACACGCGCCTTACAATTGAACCCCATGTATATCTCAAAATTATTCACAACCTCCCCCACGGAGGGTGTATCTGTCGTGGCCATAGGTTCCTCCACAGGGGGTCCTCAGGCCCTAAATGTAATTTTAAGTGAATTGCCCATTTATTTTCCCTGTCCTATCTTGATTGTTCAGCATATGCCCGAAAAGTTTACCAAAGAACTGGCTAAGCAATTAGACCAGAGGACGGCCTTAAAAGTGGTAGAAGCCCAGGATGGGGATAAAATCAAGACAGGTATGGTGTATATTGCTCCAGGGTCCCATCATATGAAGGTAACCTCTACCGGGATCATCCGATTAAGTCGGGGCGAAAAAGTGAATGGTTATAGGCCTTCGGTAGATGTACTTATGAGCTCTGTATCTGAAGTATATGGGAAGAAGGCTGTTGCCGTCCTTCTAACCGGTATGGGCTCTGACGGGGCCCAGGGACTTTATAAGGTCAAGCAGGCCCAGGGAAAGACCCTGGTTCAAGATGAGCAAACCTGTACAGTTTTTGGAATGCCGAAGGCGGCTATTGAGTTGGGAGGGGTGGATTACATTGTTCCCCTTCCTTTGATTGCCAGACGCTTGATGGACCTTGTAAGGCATGGAAATTTCTCGGAATCTTCTGTATTTTGATATAAGGCAAGATAAATTTGCCATTAGTATGGGCTCTGTTATCGAAGTTGTGACCGCTGGACCTTATGAGAAAAGTTATTTTCCCATACCTATCCTCCGAGGAAAAGGATGGTATCGAGGTAAAGAAATTTTTATTATAGATTTAACAGACTTGTTTGGACTGGAACTTCCCTCCGGAGAAATCTCTGCGTCTAACCAGGGAAATATACTTATTCTCGAGATTCAGGGGCAGTTGATGGGGTTACGGGTGGATCGGATAGGAGGCGTTGCAGTTCCAAAAAAGCTTTATCCCTATCCAAAGATGGCTTCTACCCTGGAAGATAGATATTTTGAAGGGATTGCAAAAATTCATGATGACTTGGTAATCGTCCTGAACGAGAAAAATTTAATTGACGATAATGAGCTGGAAGTTCTAAAAGCGTAGTTTTTTGCCTGTTGCCTGTTGTCCATTGTTTGTTTTGCCCGGAGATACACAGAACTCGAAGAAATTAAAACAAAAATCTATTTCTGGGTCTTTTCTATTTTTTAACAAAGAACAACGGACAATAGACAACAGACAACTAACCACTCATGAATGAAACCGTTTTAGTTGCAGACGATAGCATTGCTACCCAACGGCTTTGCGAAATGGCATTGACCAAAGAGGGCTTTAAAGTTGTGACCGTAGGGTCTGGGGCAGACGCACTGGATCATGTACGGCAGAAAAAGCCGGATATTGCTCTTATCGACGCCATTATGCCGGGCCTGGATGGTTACCAAGTTTGTAAAACCCTTAAACAAACAAAGGAATTCGGTAATTTACCCATTGTACTTTTAGCAGGAACCTTCGAAGACTTCGACGAGAAAAAGGGTAAACAATCTGGAGCCGATGCCATTCTTAATAAACCCTGTAAACCTCAAATATTGGTTTCAAAGGTTAAGGAATTACTGCTGGCTCGTAAATCCAAAAGTGCCCCTGAAGTAATCGCTTCGAAGCCCCAGGGCACTAAAACCAAAGCACCTACAGATATTTCTAAGCAATCTTCTAAAGAAAAAGGACTTGCTTCCAGGGACGAAGAAGAGTTAACTATAAAAGAAGTAAGAAGGGAAATTTATGAGCCCAAGTTTGAGGAAGAATTTGCCGAAGAAGATCTAGAAGTACTGGAGGAAGAGTTCAGGCTGGAAGAGGCCGAAGCAGAACAGGCTCAACCGGTTGGTAAGGCAACTTCTGAAGTTATTCAGGAACCCGCTGCTGTGGAAGAGGACCTCGAGTTTGATGAGCCGGGGACTGAGCAGGCTTTAGAAGAAGAAATCCTTGAGGAGGTTCTGCCGGAGGAAGGGATTGCAGAGGAAGAAGCGGAGGAAGAACTTGTAGAAGAGGAAGCGGTTGTTTCAGAAGAGTTCCAGGAAGAGGAGCCCCAGATTGAGGAATTTTTAGAAGAAGAACCTGTAGAAGAGGTTGTTCCAGAGGGGAAAGGACTCCAGGAAAAATCAATTGTTGAGGAAGTGACGACCCCTGAACCGCAAAAACCTTCTATGGCCCTTTCAGCTGAAAGGATGGATGCCATAGCAGATCAAATTGCCGAAAAAGTGGCCGGGAAATTACTTCCTCTCCTTAGCCAGGAATTGGCGAATTATCTTATTAGACTACCTATTTTTGAACATGTGATTCGTAATCTGAGTCAAAAGCTTGTGGAGGAGATTCTTCCTGAATTGGAAAGGAAAAAGTAATATGCAGGTTGGTGAATTACCCAAAACGTATGAACCGAAAGGGGTGGAAGAAAAATGGTACGCCTTTTGGTCTGAAAAAAATTTTTTTAGTCCCGATTTAAATGCTTCAAAGCCACCCTACAGTATTGTGATTCCCCCACCCAACGTCACAGGATCCCTCCATATGGGACATGCCCTAAACAATACCCTTCAGGATATTTTGATTCGATGGAAACGAATGTCGGGGTATAATACCCTGTGGGTAGTGGGAACGGATCATGCGGGAATTGCAACCCAAAATGTGGTGGAAAGACAACTGGCGGCAGAAGGAAAAAGCCGATATGATCTGGGCCGGGAGAAATTTATAGAGCGAGTCTGGCGGTGGCGAAAAGAATCTGGAGGAACTATTGTACGTCAATTAAAGCGACTCGGGGCTTCATGCGATTGGAGCCGTGAACGCTTTACCATGGATGAAGGATTATCTCGGGCCGTCCGAGAAGTCTTTGTCCGACTCTACGAGGAAGGTCTTATTTATCGTGGTAATTATATTATCAACTGGTGTCCACGCTGTAAGACTGCCCTTTCGGATCTGGAAGTGGAGCATAAAGAGGTTGAGGGAAAGTTGTATTATATCCGCTATCCCCTGGTTGGAGAGTCGGGTGGATTAACCATTGCCACGACACGTCCGGAAACTATGCTGGGGGATACGGCTGTGGCTATAAATCCCACCGATGAGCGCTATCAGGCTTTTATCGGGAAAAAAGTTCTATTACCTTTGATGAATCGAGAGCTCCCCATTATCGCGGATCCCCGTGTGGATAAGGAGTTTGGAACAGGCGCTTTAAAAATAACCCCGGCTCACGATCCGGTGGATTTTGAAATCGGACTGACCCATAATCTCCCTCGAGTGGTCGTCATCGATGAAGACGGGAAGATGACCCGGGAGGCAGGAAAATACCAGGGATTGGATCGATTTGCCGCCCGTGAGGATGTCCTTAAAGACCTGAATGCAGAAGGTTATTTGATTCAAACCGAGAAATATACCCATGCCGTCGGACACTGTTATCGATGTCAAACGGTGGTGGAACCTTATCTATCTTTCCAGTGGTTCGTTAGAATGAAAGAGCTGGCCGAACCAGCCATTGAAGCAGTTCGGGAGGGGCGTATTCGGATTATTCCTTCTGTCTGGGAAAAAACTTACTACGATTGGATGTTCCATATTAAAGATTGGTGCATTTCACGCCAAATCTGGTGGGGACATCAAATCCCGGCCTGGTTTTGTCAAAATTGCCAGGAAATCAATGTGGCCAGGGAAACCCCTCCACAGTGCCGGCGATGCGGAAGTTCGTCCCTGGTAAGGGAAACTGATGTTCTGGATACCTGGTTTAGTTCCGCGCTCTGGCCTTTCTCTACTCTAGGGTGGCCCGATAAAACCAGAGAATTGGAACTTTTTTATCCTACATCGGTCCTGGTGACGGCCTTCGATATCCTCTTTTTCTGGGTGGCCCGAATGATTATGATGGGACTCAAGTTCTGTCACGAAGTCCCCTTTCGGGATGTTTATATCCATGCCCTGGTTCGGGATGCAGAAGGACAAAAAATGAGCAAGTCAAAGGGTAATGTTATAGATCCTCTCCAGATGATGGATAAATACGGAACCGATGCTTTTCGATTTACCCTGGCTGCTTTTGCCGCCCAAGGTCGAGATATCCGATTTTCTGAGGAGCGTACGGAAGGCTACCGCAACTTTGTTAATAAAATCTGGAACGCCTCCCGATTTGTCTTGATGAATTTAAAGGATTATTCCTCCTCTGGGAAGGTTAAGACCAAGGAATATGAAACCGAAGAGACAGGACAACCCAGAGATATGGAAGCCATTTCCCAACCCCGGCCGGAGTACTCCCTGGCCGATCGCTGGATCCTCAGTCGACTTCAATCGGTTATTCGGGAGGTAAATCAAGCCCTTACAGAGTATAAATTCAATGAGTATGCCCACATTCTTTATCAATTTATCTGGCATGAGTTCTGTGATTGGTACATTGAATTGGCCAAGCCTTCCCTTCATGAACCGACCAAATCTGGTCGGCGAATGGCAGCCCAATACGTTTTAGCTAAAGTTTTAGAGACGAGTTTACGACTTCTTCATCCCGTTATGCCCTTTGTTACCGAAGAAATCTGGCAGAAGCTACCCCATGGGTCTGAGGCCGAAAGTATCATGATCGCCCCATTCCCCACGGTAGAATCCCACTACCAGGATCCAGAAGCCGAGCAGAAAATGGGTCTATTGATGGGTGTCATTGCAAAGGTGAGAAATATCCGAAGTGAAGTTAATTTACCCCCGGCGACCAAAATAGAACTTCTGCTGAGGACGCAGAATCCGGACGTGGAGTCCTTACTCCATCAATACCGATCTTACCTGTCTACCCTTACAAGGGCTGAAAATATCCAGATAGGCAAGGAACTGGTTAGACCCGAATTTTCGGCAACCGATATCTATGGCGGGGTCGAGATCTTCCTACCTCTTAAGGGTTTGATCAATATAACCGATGAATTAAATCGGCTTCATAAAGAGATTGATAAAATCGAGAAAGAGATCCATAGGATTGAGGTAAGACTTTCCAATCCAGAGTTTTTAAGTAAAGCACCTCCTGATGTGGTTGATAAAGAAAAAGCGCGACAGGAAGAGATGATAACCACCCGAAAAAAGCTAGAAGGGCACTTGCAGAGGCTTAAAGATTTGGTTTCGTAATCCCTTCCCCTACCCTTTTTCCAGGTTAGGTTTTTTGCGGAGGTGTCATGGAGTAGGCCTCCAGGGATGTGGACTTAGGGTTATGAAGTTAAATCCCCTCGAAATTCAAAATTATCTGAATACCCGATTAATAGGTAATTCTATTATCTGGGAATACGAAGTCCCTTCAACCAACGAGGTTGCCTTAGAACTGGCTTCTAAAGGAGCTTTGGAAGGTACTGTGGTGCTGGCGGAATCACAGACACGGGGGAGAGGACGTATGGGGCGGTCCTGGTATTCTCCACCCGGAGAGGGAATCTATATATCGGTTATTCTAAAACCTCCTCTTCCTCCCCAAAAAGCTTATCAGATCACTTTCATGGCTGCCGTAGCAGCCGCTGAAACATTGCGTCATTTGTCTGGCCTGGATGTACAAATTAAATGGCCGAATGATCTCATGATCAGAAATAAAAAGGTAGGAGGCATTCTGACCGAACTTAAAGCAGGACCGGATCGAATTCATTGGGTCGTCACAGGAATTGGAATCAATGCGAATATCGTTCAGTTCCCCCAGGAATTACAGGATCAGGTCACTTCATTGATGCTGGAATCAGGTTACCCCGTTCGGCGTATTCCTTTAATACAAAGACTTTTAAGAAATTTCGAAAAATGGTATTTTCTGATTTTAGAAGGAAATTTCCCCAAACTCTTTGAGACCTGGTGCTCCTTATCCTGTACGCTGGGAAATCAAGTGGAAATTAAAATTGGTGAGGAAATTATCCGTGGCCTGGCAACCCGGGTCGAACAGGACGGAACCCTTTATGTAAGAGAAGATTCCGGTCAAGAAAGGCCCATCGTAACAGGAGACGTAGCCCTGGTGGCTCAAAAATGAGTTAAAGTATTCTAAGTTCTATTCCCTTGCCGTTTTTAACTGTCAACCCATGAAAAAGATCTTGAAGAGGATAGAAGGTATGGGGGCATGAGCGTATAGGAGTATGGAGGTAAGGGGGGTAAATTCCCCCACACGCCCGTACTCCCACACTCCCACACTCCCATACTCCCATACTCCCCTTGTTACTTGTTATTGATATTGGTAATACCAACATTGTCCTTGGAGTTTATAAGGGAAAAGTCCTTTTAAATAGCTGGCGTATCTCAACCCAGCGAGAGCGAACGGTCGATGAACACGGTATTCTCATACGGGAATTTTTCCAAATTGCAGGTCTCAATCCCGAACAGGTCAGAGGTGTTGCAATTTCTTCTGTAGTCCCACCTTTGACAGGAGTTTTAGAAGAAACCTCCCGTCGGTATTTCCATCAGGATCCCTTAGTTATCGAGCCGAGCCTTCATGCCGGCATGCCGATTCTCTATGATAATCCCAAAGAAGTCGGTGCAGATCGAATTGTTAATGCCGTGGCGGCCTTTGATATGTTTGGAGGACCTCTCATCATTGTCGATTTTGGGACTGCAACTACTTTTTGTGCTGTATCAGAGCGAGGAGAGTATCTGGGGGGCGTGATAACTCCTGGAATTTCTATCTCCGCAGAAGCTCTGTTTCAACGAACCGCTAAGCTACCGAAAGTGGGTATCCGTAAACCGGAAAAGGTAATAGGAAAAAATACCGTATCCAGTATAGAATCAGGACTTTTTTATGGATATGTTTCTCTGGTTGATGGAATTATTGGGCGGATGAAAAGAGAGCTCGGTTCCAATCCGATCATTATCGCAACGGGTGGGCTGGCCCATCTCATCGGGGATGAATCTCAAGAAATTCAAAAAGTTCTTCCTCATTTGACGCTGGAAGGGCTACGGATTATATTTGAAAAAAACAGAGGTCAACGGTCCTGACTTCAGATCCCTAAGATGGATTCTATGTACCTTGAAGAAATTGAAAAATACTTCATCCAAAAACGTGAGCGTGCAGCAAGCCTGGCCCCCATTGACTGGCCTATTGTTAAATCCTGGGAAGAACGAGGTATTCCCCTGGAAGTTGTTTTTAAGGGAATCGATACCGCCTTTGCCCGCTTCCAGGAAAAAAAAGATTCGGAAGAAGAGGTCATTCGTTCCCTGGCCTATTGTCAGTACGATGTGGAGAATTGCTGGCAGACCTATCAAGAGATGGTTCTGGGGAAACCCGAATCGGAATTACAAAAGGCCAGACCTTTGCAAAAAGAACACGAGAAGATGCTCCAACACCTGAATAAACTTATTACCCAACTCACCCGGTTCTTAGAAATGCCGGCATATCAACAGATTTTTGAGGCTCTACAGCAAACTACTTCCTCTCTGAATTCCCTTCGCTCCCAGGTTGAAGAAACGCCTTCGACTTTTGACCCTGCCCAGGTTCACGGTCAGTTGAAGGAGCTGGAAGAGAAATTGATCCTGACCATTAAGAAAACATTACCGGTTACTCAGATAGAACGTCTCTTCGTGCAAGCTGAACAAAAATTAGTACCTTATAAAGAAAATATGAGTCCCCACATTTATCAGGAGACGCTCCAGGCTGTAATCCATAAAGAACTGCGCGACCTTTTTTCACTTCCTAACTTTGATTTCTTTTAGAAAGGAGAGCACCTATGTTACCCAATCTTGCCTATTCCCATAAGTTTGTTTCCGTTATTCTGATTTTTGTGGTATCAGCTACCTGGATCTTATCCGATACAGCTTCTTCCCAGGAAAAGCAACGACCCCAGGTTACTGCCAATCCGTTGAATATTACTCCGGACAGCGTCAAATGGAGCCCCTGTAGACCCGATGCGCCGGATGGCTGTGAAGTCGCCGTTCTTCGAGGAGATCCAACAAAAGAACCATCCGATGTTTTGATCCGACTGCCTAAATCCTTTGTGGGCGTAAAACACTGGCATAGTAATGCCGAACAAATTGTTGGAGTGAAAGGCAAACTCACCCTTCCCCTTGAGGGGGGAAAGGAGTTGGTGATTGGCCCGGGTACGTATGGATATATACCGGCCGGTATGATCCATCAAGGCCGTTGCGGTGATGAGGAAGATTGCCTGTTTTACGTCATGAGAGATAAACCAGCCGATTTTAATCCGGTTAAATAAGGAACTTGCGGGGTGAAGAAAACATAGTCGGGCTGGAAGAATTTAACTTGAAGGGGAGAAGAAATTTTTCATTAAAAGGAAGTTCTAGAAATTTTGGAACCCCCCGAAGCATCCGGGATGAGACCCGGACCCAGAAGAAGCCCACATAGGGTAAGGATCTTTCGCTTTATCTGTGTTTCTGCTTTTCCACGTTTCATTCCGGATGTTCTTGCAAATCAGAATGGCCAAATTACCTATCCTCATTATCTTACAGATTTTCCCTCCCACCCTATAGGACCCCTTCTTAGAATTTATAGGTTTTTACCTTATCTTCTTTATCCTCTTCGTAATACTCCGAGGTATTCCTGGCATTTGTTATTTCTCCCAGGGTTTTAAACAGATCTGCCAGAGGCACACACTTTTTTCCTTTGACCCCTTTAACGGTAAATTCCACCTCCCCATTGGGTTTTATAATAAATTCGATCTCTTTTTTTTCCATATTACCATTTGCGAATGACAACCCGAATGCTATTGTCTTCCATAACCTCCTCTTTTATGAAGGAAAATCCAGCTTTTTTAGCTTCCTTAACTACTTTATTATAGGCATATCGTTGGGTTAATCTATCCAGGAAGTTTCCTTGTTTCTTGAGGACTTCTTCATCTCCCACCATTTCATACTGACCCTGATCATTGATCCTGAATCCAACCCTTCCAAAAGGGGTTACAGATAGGAAGCTAATGGGTTGTGTTTTTGCGTACAGGGTCATTTCTGTTTGAGGGATTACGGTACATTTTAACTCCCGTAAGCTCTCCTTCAGGATATCCCCATCTCGTAATTCAGTTTTAATGGATACAAATCTAGACATATTCTAAACTTTCACAAGTTGGACAGGCCTTCCTTCGATCTCGACAGAGCAGGCAATAGGCCTTTCCACACCTGCCACAGGATTTTAGTTCATCCCTATGCTCATAACAGAACGGCAATTGACACTGCGAGCAAATTTCGGCACATAGGACACAAATTTTTTCACTGCCAATGTCACAACTTCGGATAAATTCTTTACTAACCCTTGTATAACAACTTTGGCAGCGGGCGGAATCTTTCTGACAAAGTCGTTTTTTACTGAGGGTACAGGTGTACGCATGACGGGTACAAATCTGACAACTACAGGTCTCACAAATCTCTATACAATGGGTGCAGGTGAGTTGTCCACAAAAGCTGCAGGCAATTAAATGGGTATTACAAACCTCTTCTTCACAATGGGCACAGGAAGTTTTGCACCGGGAACAGGTTTTTCCCTCACAGACGGTACATCGAATAAGATGTCTGCCGCATACCGTCCAGCCACAGACCTGACAAGTTTCGGCGCAGGTTTCACAAAATTCGATTTTACACAATCGGCATCCCAGGACATGTTGGTTACAAAACCACTTGCCACACTCATTACAAATCCGTCTGCAATCCTGGCAAACATCGATTTGGCAATACTCACAGGCATGAATTCCACAACTGGAACAGACGTCTTGATCGCATTCCTGGCAATGACCCAGGCACTTATTACAGGCTATATGAGCCCCAAGTCCACACATCCCGGCTATGTAAAGTTGGGTATCACAGGAACTACAGACCGGGTATTCTACCTTACCTGAAAAAAGATTTTTAACTAAAACCAGTTCCTCTTCCTTACCATACGCTCTCAAAAGAAATCGCCGATACAAAACAGGGGTTTGAACACTACAAAAATTGATCAGGGATATTAAAATTTGAATTTGATGATTATCTAATTCTTCTTCAACTTTTAACCGATATTCTTGTTGGAGAAGTTCCAGTTTTTTTTCTCGCTGTCTCTCATCGGTTCCTGTTACCTCATCCTGACATTGACGATAATAAACCTCCAAACGAGAAAGATTATTATAGAGCCTCTCCATTAACTTTTCCTGAAGTTTGATACTCTGCTCTCGGGCATAGGCCTGTACTTCGGTCAGGCATCGCTCATACAACTGACGTATTTTGTTCCGGGATAAGGGAGGTCGAGATTTTTGCCCGTTTAATTCTCCCTGAATCCAAAATAATTCGGAGAAGGGATCAGGACATCGGGTTATAACTCCTCGAGAATCTATCTTAAGGGCATAGGTTTCCTCTATTTTTTCATCAAACCAGTAGGTTATTTTAAAATTGAAATACCAATCGACCTGATAGGTCCGTTGGGTTTTTTTACCAACAAGCTCTCCATTACAGAATTGAATAGTTTCTAAAGAAGTTCTTTTTGTAGTAGATATCCGCCTGGGAAGTTTTAAAAAGGTTTTAATCCCACGATCTTTCAACAGATCATAGATCTGGTTAAAGATATAACTTCCATAAGTAACCAGTTCAGTTTCCGGGCTCAAATACTGGGAGTTAAAAACCAATTGTAGGGTAGGTCGCTGAAAGTACGTAGTCAGTTCCGGGGATAAATCAATGCGTAGAACATGATCTTGTTCTGTAACTCTGCTTCCGTAGCTTTTAAAGAAATCTACAATGAACTCTTTCATATTTCCGGCTCGAATATTTCTGATAAGATGGCATCGGCTTCTTTAATCTTACGAAATTTCTGCCTCGCTTTCAAGATCTTATTTCCCAGTTCCTGGAATCTTTGGTCTAATTCCTCATTATTTTGACTTGAAATCCAGATATCCGTTATGACCTGCTCAAAACTTCTTTTGTCATCCATAGCTCCCAGGATTAAATCCAGCTCACCGATAACCAGTTCAAATAATCGAATCTTTTTAGCCAGGAGTTCCAGGATGTGGGCTTCAATTGTCGCGTTGGTAGAGAGGTTAAAAATTAAAACCTCTTTACTTTGTCCTAAACGATGTAACCTTCCGATACGTTGTTCTACCATCATAGGATTCCAGGGTAAATCATAGTTAATCATCTGATGACAAAACTGGAGATTAAGCCCTTCTCCACCGGCCTGGGTAGAGATTAAAACCTGGGCAGATCGTTCTAAATCCCGGATGGCTTCTAAACGTTGGGATAGACTCATACCACCGTGGAATATCCTGGTAGAGATCCCGTGGGTTTCTAAGGTTTCTTGAAGATAAAAGAGGGTATTCAAGAACTCCGTAAAAATAACAAACTTCCCTTTGAATTGATGGATGATTTCAAGTAGGGCTTCCACTTTACGAGGAGATCGAATCTTATCGGCCAACTCCATGAAAAATTGAAATCTCTGTCGGGTAATTCGGGGATATTGCTCCCGGTCTGCCATTTTTGCAAGGGTTGCTTTAACAGCTCTGGCGCTGCTACAGAGTTCCTTCTGTAGGGTGGTCAGGGAAAGCAAATGGTATTGATTTCTGGTTTCGGCTTTGAATTCTTCTCGAATGTAATTGGTTACCTCCTGGTAGAGGCGCTGTTCTTCAGGGGTCAGATTAAAATGATAAATGGCCGCCCGACGTGAGGGGAACTGAATACCGACACTTGATCGGCGGTTTCGAACCATCACCTCGGAGAGCAGTTTCTTTAACCTGGCTTCATTCTTGGGCTGCCTGGGGTCTTGCTTTGAGACATATTGCCTCTTAAAAGCCCGTATGGTTCCCAATAACCCCGGTTTCAAGATGGTAACCAGACTATAAAGCTCGGTGAGATCGTTATGGACCGGGGTTGCTGTCAACATCAAGACATATTTTTTCTTAATTTGATTGACAAACTTAAAGCGCTGGGTAAATCGGCTCTTGAGCTTATGGGCCTCATCAATGATTAACAGATCATAGCTATAGGGGTAAATAAGTTTGGCTATCTCAGGACGTTGAGCTTTCGACAAAGAGGCAATAATTTTATCTTCCTTCCAATCGGCTGGATTTTCAGCAATGATGAAGGTTTCTCCGAATTTAGTTAAAAGCTCTTCCTGCCACTGGGTGACCAGAGAAGCCGGCGTAAGAATAAGAATCTTTTTGATCAGACCCCTCTCCATAAGTTCTTTCATGATAATCCCGGCTTCAATGGTCTTCCCCAATCCTACTTCATCGGCTAATAAGGCCTGGCCCCGCATTTGGTTTAACACCTTAAGGGCGGTATCTAACTGGTGTTGATAATGGATGATATTCGAACTGGAGAGGGAGATAAGTTTATCAAAACCCTTAATTAAGGCGTGTTCTTCAACCTGCAGGCGCAAGAGGTAATCTTGATAACTATCCACGCGACGGCTGTTGAGAATTCTATTAAAATCCAAGGTAACTTTCACAACCGGTTCGGGAATCTCCAGATTTCGATTTTTCAGAAAATCGGCATAAAGATGGCCGGTTTGATAATCATATCCACAACGGAAGCATTCTACCACACTGATATGATCAAGCCAGCCACACTTGGGGCATCGTTTAGCAGAAACATCAGGAGTTTCTCTTTTCAGTTCCGATTTGACCCTTTTCTCCTCGGGTATTTCAAGCCATTCGAATCTTTCTATATCCATTTTGTTTTGGCCTCCCGGCAGGTCCCTCTTCCAGCTTCTGAGCTGTTGAAAATTCTGTGAAATCAGCCTGCTATGGGCTTTCTTGAAAAAAGAAGATTACCACATAGCAACGGGAAGTTCAAGAGAAAAATTTAAATTAATTTAAAGATATCGTAATAAAATAAGGCTTTTTTCTCTGAGAAAACAGCTCTCCCTTTAGGGAAATCGAAGGTAATGTATCCTTTAAGGGCCGTTTAAATCTCGGGTTAATAGCCTGGAACAGAACCAGAAACTATGGAACCGGGACTGTGAAGGATAGATCGGTAAAGTTATCTCCCCGTTGATTTTCTCGGAGGTTGTGGGCTATTGATGATGAGTACAAATTCCCCCGATGTTTTCTTTTCTTTATAGTAATCCCGTACCTTCCCGACCGGTCCTCGTCGAATTTCTTCAGAAGGAAGGGTCAAATCCAAAGCAACGGCTATTTCCTGATCCGGGCCAAAAATCAAAGTAATATCTTCTAAAACGGGAATAAGCCGATACGGCGTGTCTAATAACACAATAGGTTTTCTCTCTTTCTTGAGAGCAGAGAGTTCCCTGCGTCGTATTTCTTTTTTAGGAGAGAGCCAGCCGTAATAAAGGAATTTACTCAGGTCAAATCCACAAACAACCAGCGCTGCCATGAGGGAAGAGGGCCCTGGAACAGGATGTACGGGTATGCTCGCCTCAAGGGCTTTCTGAACCAATGACAATCCTGGATCAGAAAAAACAGGAGTACCAGCATCCGAGATCAGGGCAATCCTTTTCCCCTGAACCAACTGATCAAGAAGATAGGGAGTTATTTGGGCTTCATTATGCTCATTGAGGCTTTCCAGTTCGGTTTGGATCTCATAATGGTGGAGGAGCTTTTTTCCTTCTTTAAACTCTTCACAAACAACCAGATCTACTTCCCTCAAAATACGAAGGGCTCGTAAGGTTATATCCTCGTAGTTTCCAATGGGTGTTGAAACAATATATAAGATACCGGCCATGATAATAGATTTAAAATAGTTACTGATTTAGAGATTTAGACCAGACCCTTTTTAATTATAATACTTCTTCAACCTGAAAAGGAACCTTTGAGAGGTCATGATGGGCAATAGAGAGAAAGGTCTAAGATCCACTTTATTCTGACTATTCATGTCGAAGGGCTTCGATGGGATCCAGTTCAGAAGCTTTATGTGCCGGGTAAACACCGAAAAAGATCCCGACGAAAATGGAAAAACTAAGGGCTAAAATGATAGACCACAGTGAAACTTTAACCGGCAACGAAGGAAAGCTAAAAGCCAGCCCTCGAGCCAGACCAACCCCTAGAATCATCCCCAGTAATCCTCCCAATGCACTGATGGTAATAGACTCTACCAGGAATTGAGAAAGAATATCTCGTCTCTTGGCCCCTACAGCCTTCCGAATTCCAATCTCGTGGGTTCGTTCACTGACAGAAACCAACATGATATTCATAATTCCTATTCCTCCCACCACCAAAGAGATTCCGGCTATAGCCCCTAAAACCCAGGTTAAGGTAGTTAAAATAGAATTCATACTTTCTAACATGGCTGCCTGGGTCGTTATGGTAAAATCCTCTTCCCGGTGACGTTTGATCAAAAGTTGGGTAATCTGTCGCTTTGCTTCATCAACTTCCTTTTCACTGGTAGCTGCGGCCAGAATTTCAAAGAGTTTATCTGTGTCATACAATTCCTGGGCCGTTTTAACTGGTATAAATACGATGTCGTCGATATTAAATCCAAAGGTGATCCCTTTTTTTTCCATGATTCCAATAACCCGAAAGCTGACGTCATTGATTTTAACCATTTTTCCCAGAGGATTACTTTCTCCGAAAAGTTCCTGCTTGACTACCCTACCCAGGGTACAAACCTTACGTC
Source organism: Candidatus Limnocylindrales bacterium (assembly GCA_035559535.1). Taxonomy (NCBI): domain Bacteria; kingdom Bacillati; phylum Chloroflexota; class Candidatus Limnocylindria; order Candidatus Limnocylindrales; species Candidatus Limnocylindrales bacterium. Next base: position 10,997 of record DATMBG010000058.1, on the reverse strand, counting down.
GGGCGTCCACATCATCGGCACTGATAAAAGAGCCGATTTCTACATGGAGGTTTCGGACTTGCTGGAAGTCATAGGTAACGCCTAAAACCGTTGTATCCCGACTCCGGTTTTCGTATTTAACCTTTCCTGTTCCCATTACGATGGGGGCTACCTGTTTAACAGCCGTAGATCGCCGGGCTATGAACTCGGCATCTTCGTAGGTAAGTTTTTTGGCACTATCCACGCTTATGGGAGGTCCACCCGAGGTCTTTGCCTTTCCAGGGGTTACAACCAGGAGATTGGATCCGATTCCCATCAATTCTTTGGAAACATAAGCTTTGGCGCCTTCTCCAATAGAAACCAGGCAGATGACAGCAAAAACCCCGATAATGACCCCCAACATAGTCAAAGTTGAACGAATTTTATTGGAGGACAGAGCTTCTAAAGCAACGCGGATACTTTCTAAGACAGCCATTAAGAAGAAAATTCCATGGAGGAATGGAAGTTCCAGGGGGAAAAATTCTATCTCCACCGTCTCTCCATTCCTTCACCCTCTCTTTCTTTCCTTCTGGTTTCATCTTTAATAATCTCTCCATCCCGTAAGGTCACAATACGGTGGGTTCTTTGGGCAATAGAGAGATCATGGGTTACAATAACCAGGGTTACCCCTTGCCGGTTGAGTTTTTCAAAAATCTGTAGGATTTCATTTCCCGATCTGGTATCGAGATTTCCTGTGGGTTCATCTGCCAGAATAATCTGAGGGTTATTAACCAGAGCCCTGGCAATGGCAACCCTTTGACGTTGACCTCCGGAAAGTTCATTGGGTTTATGATGGATCCGATCGGCAAGGTCAACTGCTGTCAGAACCTCTCGGGCTCTCTCTTTTCTCTTTGAGCGGGGTACTCCGGCATAAATAAGGGGGAGTTCCACATTTTGTAAAGCATTAATTCGGGGGAGGAGATGGAACGATTGAAACACAAATCCGATTTTCTTGTTTCGAATTTCGGCCAACTGATCATCGTTTAAATCGGCAACCGAAACTCCTTCAAAAAAATAAGATCCGCGCGTTGGTTTATCCAGACAACCTAAGATATTCATCAACGTAGACTTACCAGACCCAGAAGGACCTACTAAAGATAGAAACTCTCCGGGTTTAATTTCCAAAGAAATGTTACGCAAAACCTCTACTTCTTGGGCTCCCAGAGCATACACCTTTGAAATATCTTTAAGCTGAATCATAGGGTTATGGGCTGAGGATGATGGATTTTCCCTCCTTAAGAGCCGGATCATCCAGGGTTGTAATAATTTGTTCCCCCTCCTTCAGACCGTCTAAAATCTCCGTATAGTCCCAATTGGATAGACCAGTTCTTACTTCACGCCGTTGAGCTTTTCCCTTCTCGATGGTAAAAACCATCTTCTTAGTTTCCCTTTCCATAATAGCCGCCGTTGGAACATAGAGAACATTTTGACCTTTTCCCACAATAATCTCGATATCGGCGGAAAGTCCCGGCATTAGCCCTTCCATTTCGGAATTCAGTCTAACTTTCACTTTGGAGGTTCGAGTCTCTAACTTTTTAGCCGAAATGACCGGGGAGATTTCCGAAACGACTCCCTGAAAGGTTTTATTGGGAAAAGCGTCCAAGGTTACGCGGACCTCTTGGCCTACTTTAACCTTTCTAACATCGGCCTCATCAATGGTTGCGCTGATATACAGTTTTGAAGTATCAACGATCCTTGCGATGGGTTGTCCAGGAGTAATAAACTCTCCCTGTTTGACAGAGACTTCCGTGATTAAACCTGAGAAAGGTGCCATAATGACCTTACGACTCAGGCCGATTTCTGCCAGCGTTAAAGCAGCCTTCATCTGTTCCCGGGCAGCATAGGCAGAAGCAACTTCCTGTTCTTTTGCACGAACCTGAGATTTATTAGCTAGGGCTGTTTCATATTGAGCCCGTGCAATGGTATAAGCCCGTTCGGCCTCATCCAACCTATCTTTGGGCATAATCCCCTGCACATATAACTTCCGAATTCGATTTAACGTACCTTCGGCATGCTGAAGATTGGCTTTGGCTTCGTCCAATTGAGGTTGAATAAGCGCCTTGCTCATTTGATAACCGGTTTGAGCTTCCTTTAATCGAGCTTCTGCAGCCAGCAAATTAGCCCTGGCTTGCTGGACTTGCGCCTGGGCTTCGCTCTTTTCCAGGTGAAGGAGTGGTTTACCCCCTTCTATATAATCCCCTTCTTTAACATAAAGTTTTTCAATCCGACCCGATACTTCGGCGCTGATAGTTACCTCTTGATCGGATTCAATTGTTCCAGTGGCCGTTGAAGAAACCGTTTCTACAATATCTCCTCTCTTTACCGTAACCGCTTTTACAGGCAATACTTGCTTTTTCTGATAGTAATCATTTCCCAGATAACCCACCAGAGCTATTAAAATCACTCCCATGACCTGTTTAACTAAACCTTTCATCTTGGTCGAATTCCTTCAAAAATAATCTCGATCTTTTCCAATAAATCTCCGGCTAAGGAATCCTCCTTCTCGGATTCAAGCCATTTAAAAACCGAAGAAAAGTAAATACCTTCCAAAATCTCGGCCAGTTTGAGCGCTTTAAACTCCCTTCGAATCTCACCTCGTCTCTGGCCTTTATCAATTAAATGCTCAAGGAGAGATCGAAAATAGTGTTGCTGTTCCTTGACTTCCTCTTTAACAGACTTCCTGGCTTTGAAGGACTGCATCACTATCCATTTCACCAAAGGTTTTTCTTTCAAGTTTTCTTGAGCCAGGATTTCAAAAATTCTCTTAAGTATTGCTTCAATCGTCAGGTCCTCCGATATAGTCTCACGGAAGGCTTCTTGAATAGCCTCCATACGTCTCTCCCCTAAATAAATTAAAATAGACTCCTTTCGGGGAAAGTAATTAAAAAAAGTACCCTTCCCCACATCTGCTTTTTCGGTAATTTCCTCTACCGTGGTATTCTCAAAACCTTTTTCCAAAAAAAGGGAGAGAGCTGCCTTAAAAATCTTTTCCTTTGTCTCGATCTTTTTACGCTCGCGACGAGATAGAGAAGTATTTTTCACAGTAGTTGCGCAAGTTCCTTCACGAAGGATCCGATTATATCTTTTCAAGATGAAAAGGATCCAGTAGGAAGGTCATTACGGGCGACAACCCGACTTAACCCCTTTATGTTAAGGAATGTAAACGGGTTAGAATGACCGTGGTTAACTTACATGGGACCTGAAATTAATTATGACCATACTCTAAAATTGACTCTGGTCCTAAATATATCTCCTTCAGGGATCAACGGCAAGACCCAAATAACTGGCAATTAATTTGCAATAATTTATTGCCGGATTTCCTGGAAACTTCAATAAGTTAATAAAGGGTTCTTGACACAGATGGGCAGAACTGTTATTTTAGCCTAGATTTTATCTTTCCTTGATTTCTTAATCAAGAGACATACAGAGGAATTTGCAGCGATAAAACAGATAAACTGTTTTAGAGTAGGGATGAGGTTACCTCATTTCTACTCTTATACCACAGATCATCACCTATTAAAGCAATCCCAGAAGAGATGAAAACATTAGAAAAAGAGATGGTGCATTCTATTCTTCCCCATGGTGGAAGGCTGATCAACAGAGTTTTGGAAGGGGAACAACGTCAAAATGCTTTGGATCGGATCGAACGGATGGAAAGGATTTATTTGAGCAACCGAGAGATTTCCGACCTGGAAATGATTGCCGTAGGAGCCTTCTCTCCCCTGGAGGGGTTTATGGGGCGGGAGGACTATGAAAGTGTCGTTTATCGGATGCGTCTGGCCAATGGACTCCCCTGGACCATTCCTATTACCCTTTCCGTCTCTAAAGAGAAAGCGGACACTCTCAAGATCGGTGAGGAAATAGCCCTTTATAGTCAGACCGAGGTTCCGGTAGGTATTTTACATTTACAAGAGAAATACACGTACGATAAAGAAATAGAGGCTAAACATGTTTTTTTAACAACCGAGCTTAAACATCCCGGCGTTGCTTATTTATATGAAATGAAAGAGATCCTTTTGGGGGGTCGGATAACGCTCCTGAATCGAATCAATTATGATTACTATGACAAATATCGCCTGGATCCTAAAGAAACTCGTTACCTATTCCGATACAAAGGCTGGCATCGGGTGGTGGCCTTTCAGACCCGAAATCCCATCCACAGGGCCCACGAATACATTCAGAAGTGTGCCCTGGAAACGGTGGACGGACTCCTGATTCATCCCCTTGTTGGAGAAACGAAAGGGGATGATATCCCTGCAGAGATTCGGATGAAGTGCTATCTGGCCTTGATTGAAAATTATTATCCAAAAGATCGGGTTCTGCTGGCTGTTTTTCCCGCTGCCATGAGATATGCAGGGCCCAGAGAAGCCATTTTCCATGCACTGGTACGAAAAAATTATGGTTGCACGCACTTCATCGTAGGACGCGATCATGCCGGGGTTGGTAATTATTACGGTACTTACGATGCCCAAAAGATATTTAGCCGATTTGGAAAAGATGAAATTGGAATCACGCCGGTTTTCTTCGATCACACGTTTTATTGCAGACGTTGCGGACACATGGCTTCTGAGAAGACCTGTGTTCATTCAGATGAACATCGGGTTATATTAAGCGGGACCAAGGTACGAGAAATGCTCCGGGCCGGTGAAATGCTTCCGGATGAATTTACCCGACGGGAGGTATCCAAAATTTTGATCGAAGCTTACCGTGAAACAAAATAAAAGGGGAAAAGCGAAAGACGAAAGTATCTCTTCTCTTGTCTTTTGCCTTTCGCCTTTTAATCATGGCTACGCAAAAAAAAGTTGCGATTATCGGATTGGATAGCGCGGCCCCTGAGTTAATTTTTGACCAATGGGCTGCAGATTTACCCAACCTAACTCTGCTCCGACAGCAGGGTATTTACGGAGAACTGGAAAGTTGTGATCCTCCCATTACCGTACCCGCCTGGATGACCATGATGACCAGCAAAGATCCCGGCCAACTGGGGGTTTATGGTTTTCGGAATCGAAAAGATTACTCCTATGATGGACTATATTTTGCCAACTCTCGGTCTATTCGAGAAGACACCGTATGGGACATTCTCTCCCGTCTGGGAAGAAAGGTTATCTTAGTTGGAATTCCTCAAACCTATCCCCCCAAAGCCATCAACGGCCAGATGATCACCTGTTTTCTCACTCCCAGTACCAAAAGTCAGTATACCTACCCCCCGGAACTACGACAAGAGGTGGAAGATCTGGTCGGGGAATATATCCTAGATGCCGATAACTTCAGGACTGAGGATAAAGAAGATTTACTCCGTCGCATCCATGAGATGACCCGTCGTCGTTTTAAAGTCGCCAAGTACTTATTGAAGAACAAGGAATGGGATTTTTTCATGATGGTGGAAATGGGAGTTGACCGTATTCATCACGGTTTTTGGAAGTATTTTGACAAAGGACATCGAAAATATGAACCGGGAAATTCCTTTGAGAGTGCCATTAAGGAGTATTACCGGTATATCGATCAGGAGATAGGGGAAATTCTCTCCTTGCTGGACAGAGATACCGTCACCCTGGTCGTCTCAGATCATGGCGCCAAGCGTATGGAAGGTGGAATCTGTGTTAACGAATGGTTAATCCAGGAAGGTTATCTCAAGCTCAGGTCTTATCCCAACGAAGTGATTCCCTTTTCCAAAGCGGAAGTGGACTGGGAACGTACAAAGGTTTGGAGTGAAGGTGGCTACTATGCCCGGGTATTCATGAACGTGAAGGGCCGGGAACCCCAGGGAGCCATTGATCCCAAGGATTACGAAAAAATTCGAGATGAGTTAATCGCAAAGCTGGAGGCTATGACCGATGAAAATGGTAAAAATATTGGAACCCGGGTGTTTAGACCGGAACAGCTTTATATCCAGTGTAACAATGTCCCTCCGGATTTGATCGTTTATTTTGGAAATCTAGACTGGAGATCCGTAGGAAGCATCGGACTCAAGACCATTCACACTTTCGAGAACGATACAGGTCCCGATGATGCCAATCATGCCAAATATGGAACCTTTATTCTCCGAGATCCTCAAAAGAGAATAGGAAAACGGGTTGACGGACTTCAAATCATGGATATCGCGCCAACAGTCTTAAATCTCATGGGTCTGGAAGTTCCCAGGGATATGCGAGGTAAAGTCATTCCTTATTAAATAATTAAATATTCATTAAAACCTCCCAGGAACATACAATACGCGCAGACTAATCCAATCAGAAAGGCAGGCGGTACGGTAAATCTGCAGTATCTTTATGTATGTTTAGGGACGATTCCTTTCCGGTGGACGAGTTAAAAATTACAGTTAGTTTTAGTTTTTTCATACTTGTGGCTCTCCTTCTGGCTGCGCCTTTGAGTTCGAAGTGGCTGACTATAAATATGAAAGAGATTTTAGGAAGTAGCCAGAAAGAGAGTGTTTCAGATAATTCTCCACAACCCGCTGAGATATCTAAATCAAAGATTGCTCCTTTTTCTCGACCCCTGGAAGGAACCCTACCGGGTCAGGTACGTTACGCTAACTTACAATTTACCGTAACAAAGGCTATCATCAATAATCAAGTGCCTTTAAGCCCTATCAACCAGGGGCAGAAATATCAATCTGATCAGGCTTATGCTTATATTGATTTATCCGTCCATAATCCCTTGAGTGCAAAAGATCTATTCATTCCCCAAAACCTGGTAAAGCTCCAACTTGAGGATAAAACACTCTATTACGAGGTAAATCCCCCTATGAATCCAACAGCCGGTGAAGGGAATAAATGGAAAGATGTGATCGGTCCCCATGTTACCAAGGAGATCCGACTTATCTTTCCTGTACCTTTAAATGCCTCCTGGAAAGGAGCCAAATTAATCTTAAGCCAGCCGGGTAAGGAACCGACCACATTACCCTTTGATGGTCTGACTTCCCTGGCCCAATACCCGATCTTCCTACCGGTTAAAGGGGAAGCAACTGTAAAAGATACGCTGTATAAAATCCTGGCTTTATCCCTGGATCTGGATAATCAAGGGGAACGTGTCGAAGAAGGTAGACTTTTTCTAAAACTCGCCCTGCAGGTAACTTATAAGGGTAAATCGGCGGGGGGGATTTTTGTAGATGCCAATAACTTTCGTTTACTCCTACAGAGTGGGCCCCTGACCCCTATGGAATCTTTCCGCGAATTGATAACTCGAGGTGGTACGAAAGAAGGGGAGGTGATATTTTCTATACCGGTTTCTACCACCCGGGCAGAACTACAGGTCGGAGAGATCGAACAAGGTAAAACAGCTAAGATCCCTCTAAACCTCAAACCTACTAAATCCTGATTTTGCAGTTTACTCCCAAAATACAAAGAAATAGGAAAACACCAACCTCCGGTAATGTGTCTCTTTCCTGCTATTTTGAAACGGATCAAGGATAAACAAAGATCAGGCCTCAAACTCTAAAAGCTTCCGAAATCTTCAGGGTGATTTTTGGAGAGGAGGATAAATCAACAGGCCTTGTCGTTCTGTTCGGGCTCGTAACAAGTATCCCTCAAAAGTCGTTACATACAAGGTACGTAGGTCTGAATCCCCAAAAGTACAGTTGGTGGGTCGATCCACGGGTACCGGATGGGTTTCAAGCACACGACCGTTAGGTGCAAACACATAAATCATAGGACCGGGACCACTCTGTTTCCATCCGGCGGTGGCAATAATATTGCCTTCCGTATCCATGACCATGCCGTCAATTCCTCGATGGGGATAAAAGTTATGTAATACCTCATAGGGTCCTAGGGTATCATCCTCTTTAATGGGATAGGCTCGCAGTTCGCGCTTTTCATTTTCACCATACTTGCTTTGAGCCACATAGAGAATCTTATTATCTGGCGAGAGAAGCAGTCCATTAGGGCAGGTGGTATCATAGGTCATTCGTTTGACCCTCCAGGTTCCGTCCAGTTGTGGATCGGCGCGAAAAACAGATTCATGATCGAGTTCCATATCGGCGCGGAAGTCACCATAACGAGGGTCGGTAAACCAAATCCGACCTTGAAGATCTATAGCTAAATCGTTAGGACTGTTAAAACGCTTGCCTTCAAATCGATCACAGATGACGGTAGTACTCCCATCAGGCTCATAACGGACAATCCGTCGCCCCCCGCTACCCCCTTCACATGCATAGAGGCGTCCATTTTTATCTAGCATGAGACCATTGGCGTTATTAGTACCGCTTCGGACCTCCGTACATTGTCCGGTTTGTGGATCATAGCGCATAATCCGACTTTTAGGAATATTACTGAATAGAAGCCCGGTTCCATCCCAGGCAGGGCCTTCTGTGAGTTCCATGGGACCGGCTATTATCTCAAATTTCCAACTCATACTTTTCTCCTTACCAGGCCAGGGTTATTTACCATCAAAATTCAGCTTATTTTACTCTGTTCAATATTCCATTAACATGGAAATTCTTTAAAAAGATGAAAATATACTAATCCGTGGAATTCCCCCTGGTCAATAGATTTTTCATGGGAGTTTAATAACGATTCTCTGTAAATATTGCCCAAAGGGCAGGCGACCCTACGGAATCACCCACCAACAGAATGCCCCCCCCACTTACTTGCTTACTTGACCTGAAGCAGCTATAGCACCCATCCGGGGATCATACCATTGATAAGTAAACGAATCACCAGCCGCAGAGAGATTCACATTGACATTATTTTCCGCATTCAAATAATCCCGGAGATTAGACTGGTACCGCTCATTCCAGGTGTTCATAGCCGCCTTTCCATTTACCATAGGCCAAAGCCTCCCCCATCGATAAGCATTTGGATCTTCACTAATCTGCCATGAAGCCGCGTAGGCTCGTTGATAAGTGATTTGCCTTTGAGCTGATCCAGTACTCCGGGAGGATTATGTTCCTCCTTATCAAATCCAATAATTACGAATGTATTACCCATGGGCATCCTGAAGATAATGAGGATTAGAGTTATAAACACTCACTTTTCCGGTGGCTGCACGAGTTAAAGATATGGTATGGATTTGGGTATAGGAGAACAGGAGAATTAAAATCAGGGATTTAAGAAGATTAGGTTTTTTGCAAGTTCGTATTCTTGATACAGGGTAAGATCTACTTAACATCATTAAAAAAATCTTGACATCCCGCGTATCCTTGAAGATAATAAAAATGCCTTATCCTCAATGCCTAGAGGGATAGGGTTTATCTAGACATAACCGAGGGGGAAGTTGCCGCTTCCCCCTTTCACTTTTTATATCTCAAAGAGAAATCTTTTAAATTTTTACTGTTTACTTCATAACCTCCTTCATTAAAAATTCAGGCAGGATGTTTCCCATTTAGGGTTCCGCTTTAAGATTGAGGGTCAAAACAAGAACTTACTTATCCTGCTGATACAACCTGTTAGAGGGATTTGAGAAAGAGTTAAACCCTTAACTCAAATTATGGGGATAGGCCAGGTAGGGTTACTTTGGATACCTCCTTTCCAATTCTTAGGATCAACCTATCTTTTAAAACCGATCCTATCACATAAGGTAACCTGAATATCCTATGAGTATTTTTTAGTCAAGTCTTTTTTTAAAAAAACTTAAAGCCAAAATGGCGCTTTTTTTTCAAAACCCTGAAATTCTCTGTCAAAATAGCCTATCTCTAAAATTTCTTTTAGAGTTAAGGTTGAGAGAAAATGAACCAGATAAAGAAGAGAAAGAAAAACGGAGGGGTAAAAACGAAATCCGAGTTCTATCCAATTTTGGAAATTTTAAAGGGAGATTTTTCAAAGGAAGGAAAGTTGAGAGATGGTAAAGAAGATAGAATAAAGAGAAAAGAAGGAGAAGCAGACCCTCCGAGTCTGCTTAATTCAGGTAGTCGCTTAAGCTTTTGGCAATTGCCCGCTTTTTTAATTTCTCTTTGGCCCGCTTCTCCAGTTGTCGAACCCTTTCTCGACTGAGATGTAACCTTTCTCCGATTTCTTCCAGTGTCATAGGCCCTTCCTCGTCTATTCCATAGCGCAGTCGTAAAATGGTTGCTTCCCTAGGGTCTAATTCCTCCAAAAGTCTTTGAAGTTCTTCAATGAGGGTATGTTTAATCAAAATCTCATCGGGTGAAAGACCGTCTTTATTGGCGATCAGGTTCATCAAGGTAACTTTTTCATCATCGGTCGTTGACATATCTAAGGACAAAGGTCTTTGTGAGAATTCCTGGATGTCTCGAACTTCCTCTTCTGAAATATCCATTCGTTCAGCGATTTCTTTCAAAGTAAGTTCTTTTCCCTCTTGAGAGAGTTCTTGGGATATTTTACCGAGTTTTACTGCAAGTCCTTCTTGTTTTAAGGGCAGACGAATGGTTCGACCTTTTTCAGATAAAGCCCGTAAAATAGCCTGTCGAATCCACCAGACTGCATAGGAAATGAATTTAACATTCTTCGCCGGATCGAATCGCTTGGCCGCTTCAATAAGTCCGAGGTTTCCCTCATTGATTAAGTCGCTCAAAGGCAAACCAGTTCCTTGAAAACCTTGGGCAACTTTAACTACGAATTTTAGATTTCCTTCTACTAAGCGGTTCAATGCTTCACGATCCCCTTTCTGGATTCTCTGGGCCAATTCTTTTTCTTCTTCTCGGGTAGTGGTAGGAATCCTCCCGATTTCTTGCAGGTAAAGCCAGAGGTTTTTATCACCGGAAGCATCCGTTGTCATTTTGGACATTTTGGCTGTTTTTATAGCCATGATCCTGTACCTCCTTTCTATAAAGAATAGAGAAAAAAAAGGCAAGGATCAAAATCCCTGCCTTTGTAAGGCCAAAGTCAAAAAAAGATCCCAGCGACGACCTACTCTCCCACAGGGTCCCCCCTGCAGTACCATCGGCGCTGAAGGGCTTAACTTCCGTGTTCGGAATGGTAACGGGTGTTTCCCCTTCGCTATGGTCACTGGGATCTTCTTCTCCTGGCTTGGTGGGGGCCTTTTCTCCCAAGGCCCCCACCTCCCAACTTTAACCGTGAGCCACC